>VIKH01000004.1:6083-67087 GCA_008080515.1 Gallionellaceae bacterium
CTCCGTTCATGGTTCGACAAGCTCACCACGAACGGAGGAATAAATCAGCGTTTTCTTAACGTGAAACTCGCGTAGCGATTCGTTGCCCTTTCTCCCACGTGCGGGGGAACGTTGGATAGGGGGAAACGGGCATGGCGAGTTTCATTATCAGGGGTAGCATCATTGCCTGCCCGTTAGAAAGACTCCGGCAAGCGGAGAGTACAGGAACGAAATCGGCTCGGAAAAACAAGGCGGCCATGCGCCCGCCAGCTAACTCAAGGCATGGACAACGCGCATCACCTTGATGAGTTTGGCGGCATAACCGGGGTCGGTCGCGTACCCAGCTTGCTGCAAGGCAAATGCCGCATCGGGCGCGGCAAGGCCTTGCCGCAATACTCCGGCGTATCGCGGATTTCCGCGTATCAGGTTCGCATAATCGCCAAATGCCTCGGTGTAAGAGCCGTAGGCGCGGAATTTTTCCGTTTGCTTGACGGGGATCCCGTCGCGGTATTCGGTCGTTACCGCTTCCACAACCTTGCCGTTCCACTTGTCGCCAGCCTTGATGCCGAACAGGTTGAAGCTGGTGCCGCCGTCCGGCATGAGGATTTCGCGCTGGCCCCAGCCGCTTTCCAGCGCCGCCTGCCCCAGTATCAGAGACGCGGGCACGCCGGTTTCGCGACCCGCTTGAACAGCATAAGGCATCAGACGCTGCACGAAGTCCTGCTGCATGCTTTCGTTGTAGGCAGTCGGCAGCGCGCCAGTGCGCTCAGGCTGTGCAGCAGGCGCGATTTGCCGCCCTCCCGCCACCCCATGGCCCAAAGCCCCGCCCATTTGCTTCACCATCATATCTGCCAGCCCGATGCCGCGTGCCGCCATGCTTTGCGCCAATTGCTGGTCGAGCATCCCGGTAAACATCCGGGTCTGCTCGCTATCGAAAGCGCCATCCTGCGGTGTCGCTTCGCGCATGCTTTTCAGCATCATGTTCATGAATACCGCCTCAAACTGTTGCGCGGCAGTTTTCAGCGCCAGGTCTGGCGATTGCCTCGCCTGGGCGCGCAACCGGTCCAGACTTTGTGCGTTGGCCGCAAGGCCGGCAGAAATCTCGGCAGGGGAAATCATATAATTTCCAGCTCCGCCCGTAGCGCCCCGGCAGCTTTCATCGCCTGCAGGATAGCCAGCAGGTCCTGCGGCGTGGCACCGATGGAATTCAGCGCTTTCACCACCTCGCTCAACAGCACGCCTTTTTTCAGCATCACCACCCCACCCTTGTCGGACTGGATGTCAATCGCGGTTTTTTCGGTCTTGACGGTTTTGCCTTTGGAAAGCGGCCCGGGCTGGCTGACCGCCGTGTCGGTGTTGATCACCACCGTCAGATTGCCGTGCGAGATCGCACAATTATCCAGCGCCACCGCCTGGTTCATCACCACCGAGCCGGTGCGCGCGTTGATGATGACGCGCGCGTGCGACGGCGCGGGTTCCACCAGCAGGTTCTCGATCTGCGACAGGAAAGCCACCCGCGCGCTGCCCGCTGGCGCGCGCACCTGGATCATCCGCGCATCCAGCGCCGCCGCCGTGTCCGGCGCAACTTTTTCGTTGATCGCGTTCACCACGCGCGTGGCGGTGGTGAAATCCGAGGCGTTCAGCTCGAGGTGGATGTAATCACCCTGCCCGAGCGCCGTCGGCACCGCGCGTTCTACCGTAGCACCACCGGGCAGGCGCCCGACGCCCAAATGGTTGACCTGAACGCTGGCGCCGCCCGCGGATGCGCCTGCGCCGCTGACCAGCACATTGCCCTGCGCCATCGCGTACACCTGCCCGTCAGCGCCTTTCAGCGGAGTCATCAGCAGCGTTCCGCCGCGCAGGCTTTTTGCGTTGCCCATGGAAGAAGCCGTGACATCTATCGTCTGGCCGGTGCGCGCGAACGGCGGCAAGGTAGCCGTCACCACCACCGCCGCCACGTTTTTCAGTTGCAGGCTGGTGCCCGGCGGCAGGCTGACGCCCATCTGCGACAGCATGCTGACCACGCTCTGCACGGTGAACGGGGTCTGCGTGGTCTGGTCGCCGCTGCCGTCCAGCCCGACCACCAGGCCGTAGCCGATCAACTGGTAACTGGTTGTCGCGCACCCCCTGGATGCTGGCCAGCTCCTTGATGCGCTCGGCACAAGCCACCGCCGGAAAGAGCAAGGCCAGCACTAGCAGAAGAGTTATTTTCTTCACGATAATTCCTTCGGCACGCTCACTTAAAACGGCACCACCGAAAAGAACATGCGGCTGAATATGCTGGTGATCGCGGAACGGTCCACGCTGCTGGTTCCCTTATATTCGAGATGAACGTCGGCCACCTGGGTGGAGGACACCGTATTGCTGCCGGTAATGGAAGTCGGGTTGACCACGCCGGAGAAGCGGATGAACTCGTCGGATTGGCCGATTGCGACCTGCTTTTCGCCGCCGACCAGCAGGTTGCCGTTGGGCAGCACCTCGATCACGGTCACGGCAATGTTTCCGGTAAAGGCATTGCTGCCCGCAGTGTCGCTCTTGTTGGCCAACTTGCCGCTCGACTTGCCGCTGGTGCCGAGAGAACCCAGCATCTCGACGGGGGTTGCTGCGGTGGCGGTGCTGCCGTGCAGGTTCCCGGTAATGTTGGGCGTTGTGGCCGAAACGCTGCCGCTGTGTTCCGCGTTGCTGCTGGTTTTTTCGCTGGCCGACGTGGCTTCGGAAATCACGATGGTCAGGATATCGCCCACGTTGCGCGCGCGCCGGTCCTCGAACAGTGGGCGTTCGTTGACCCCGGCTTGAAAGATGGCGCCGTTCTGCGCGGCGACCGTCTTCTGCTCGACCGGTTTCGCCGTCATCGGCTGCTGGATGCGGGTGGAAGGGGTGCTCGCGCACCCCGCAATCGTTGCCAGCGCTCCACAGACCATCAGCAAACCCGCCAAATGACCACGCATGATGCGCCCCGCTATATTTGTGACAGTTTCTGCAACATCTGATCCGAAACGGTGATTGCCTTGGAATTGATTTCGTAAGCGCGCTGCGTCTGGATCATGTTGACCAGCTCTTCCACCACGTTGACGTTGGAAGTTTCCACATAACCCTGGCTCAACATCCCGGTGCCGTTGGTGCCCGGCACATTAGTGCCGGGCGTGCCGGAAGATGCCGTTTCCACGTACAGGTTTTCCCCCTGGCTTTGCAGCCCGGCCGGATTGATGAAAGTGGCGAGCTGCAGGCTGCCGATCTGCACCGGCGCGGTCGCTCCCGGCTGCGACACCGTCACCACGCCATCGCGACCGATCGTGACGCTGGTGGCGTTCGCCGGAACCGTCATCGCGGGTTGTACCACGAAGCCGCTGGAAGTGACCACCTGTCCCTGGCTGTCGGTCTGGAACGAGCCGTCGCGGGTGTAGGCGGTGGTGCCATCCGGCAGCAACACCTGGAAAAACCCCGACCCCTGAATCGCTATATCCAGCTTGTTGCCGGTCTGTTGCAGGTTGCCTTGGACGTGGATGCGCTCGGTGGCAATCGGTCGCACCCCGGTGCCGACCTGCAAGCCGGATGGGATCTGGGTCTGCTGCGACGACTGCGCGCCCGGTTGGCGCAACGTCTGGTACAGCAAATCCTCAAATACTGCCCGCGAGCGCTTGAAACCGGTGGTGCTGACGTTCGCCAGGTTGTTGGAGATCACGTCCATCTGGGTCTGTTGCGCGTCGAGGCCGGTTTTGGAAATCCACAGCGAGCGGATCATGGTTACACCTTCCAGTCGTTAGTTGGTAGTCGTTAGTCGTCAGTTAAATCGAAACCCCGCGCAGCGGACACCACCAACTAGCGGCTAACGACTGGCGACTGGCGGCTGCCTTTAACTGATGTTAAGAATCGTTCCAGCCTGCCTCGCGTTGCTGTCAGCGCTTTGCAGCATTTTCATCTGCATGTCGAACTGCCGCGCCAGCGAAATCATGTTGACCATCGCCTCCACGACATTCACGTTGCTGCTTTCCAGGCCACCCGAGGCCACCATCACGGCGGCATCCGCTACGGCGGGTACTCCGTCACGGGTGCGGAACAGCCCATCCGCACCGCGCACCAGTTGTGCCTGCGGCGGATTCACCAGTTTGATGCGGCCCACTACCACGACCTGGCTGGGCTTCGGGCCGCTGGGCACGGTGGAAATCGTGCCGTCCCTGGCGATAGTGATTTCGGTATCGGGCGGAATGGCGATCTGGCCGCCGTCACCCGCAACCGCGAGGCCGCTGCGGGTTTGCAGTATGCCGTTGGCCGAGATCTGCAAGCTGCCATTGCGGGTATAGGCCTCGCTGCCGTTGGCCGCCTGCACCGCGATCCAGCCCTGCCCCTGCACCGCGACATCCAGCTCGCGCCCGGTCTGCTGCAACGCGCCCGGAGCGAAATCCGCGCCTGCGGTGGAATCCACCACGAACGCGCGCGTCGGCAAGCCATCCCCGACCAGCGGCACGGCGCGAAAAGTGTTAACCGCCGCGCGATAACCGGGGGTGCCGGTGTTGGACAGAGCCTGCGCCACGGCGGCCTGCTGTTGCAGCACGTGGGAGGCGCCGGTCATGGCGGTGTAGATCAGCCTATCCATTATTTGCCCCGGCTATCAGCGTAGATTCGTAATGGTTTGCAGGATCGCGTCCTGCGCCTTGATGGTCTGCGCGTTCGCCTGGTATATGCGCTGCGCGGTGATCATCTGCACCAGTTCGCCGGTCAAGTCCACGTTGGAATCTTCCAGCGCAGAAGATTGCAGCACACCCAAGCTGCCCGCTCCGGGCGTGCCTATCAGCGCCGCACCCGATGCGGAGGTGTCAGCCCACTCGTTGTTGCCCAGCGGCTGCAGGCCCTGCGCGTTGGCGAAGTTGGCCATGACAATCTGGCCCATGGGCATAGATTGGCCGTTGGAATAGCGCCCCTGGATGGTGCCGTCCGATGCCGTGCTGAACCCGCTTAACTGGCCGGAGGTATAGCCGGTCTGGCTCAAGCGGGTGACGCCGAACAGCGCTCCGAACTGGGTGGTCGTGGCGCAATCGAACGTCAGGTTCATGGTTGCCGCGCCCGGCGGAGTAAAGGGCGATGCCGCGAACACCCCGCCAGCCGGCAGCGTTTGTATGCCGGAAGTTGTAAAACCCAGTGTCCCCATGGCGGTTCCTGCCGCCGGAACCAGCGCGCCGTCCATGGTCAGGTACACGTTCCAGGCATTTGCGGAAACTTTCTGGAAATACAGGGTCGCGACATGGCTGTTGCCCAAACTGTCATAGGTTGTCAGTGAGGTCGAGCTGTTGTACGACGACGGGTTGGTCGGGCTGAATAACGTGACCCCAGCCGTTACGACGGGTGCAGCACCGAACAGGTTGGGGGCGGCGTTACCGGTCGGAGCCGCAACTGAAGAAGTGGCACCGGCTGCCGACGCAGAGGTCATGGTCAGAATATTCGCCGAGGTCGTGACCGCGACCGCTCTCCCTGCGGCAGCCAGCAGAGGATCGGCGTTCACCGCAGATTGTATCGCCGCAGCCAATGCCGCAGTCGAAGGATAGGTGGCACTCGGGATGGTCACTGCGCCGGAAGCGATGCCGTCCACCGTCACGTTAAGGGTATTGTTTCCCGGCCCGATAACCAGTGCGCCCACCGCCGCGTTTCCCGTCACGTTTCCGGAAGAAAGCGCGGTCGGAAAAGCCGAGCGCGCATCGAGGTTCAGCCCGACCGTGACCCCGGCTGACGCCATGGGCGCCAATGCGGCGGTAGAGATGGACAGCGGCCCGAGCGGCAGGGTTGCGCCGGTAATCGGGTCAACCGGGTATCCCGTCAACCGGTGCCCGAGGCTGTTGATGATATAGCCGTTCTTGTCGAGCTGGAACTGGCCATTCCTCGCATAGACGATGGTATTGTTCTTGTCCATGCGAAAAAACCCCTGGCCGTTTATCGCCATGTCCAGCGAATTATGGGTAGAGGTGATGTTCCCCTGGTCGAATTGCTGCGCGATGGTGGCCAACTGGGTGCCAAGCCCCGATTGCGTTCCGACCGAGCCGCTTATCGCGCTGGCGAACACGTCCGCAAACTGGGCTTGCGAACCCTTGAAGCCGACCGTGCTGGCGTTGGCGACATTGTTGCCGATCACGTCCAGGTTTTTTGCGGCCGCGCTTAACCCGCTCAATCCTTGCTGAAAGCTCATGGAAATCTCCCCGCGCTATTGTGCATGTCACATCACCTGTTTGATTGCGGACAAAGCGACCTCGCCCACTTTTTCCACGTTGAGCGTTGCGCCCTTCGCCCCCGGTATGACCGCATTGACGATGCCGAAAGACAGTGTCGTCACCGAAGAATTGTTGCCCCCCAGAGTCGCCTCCGCCGTGAAGCGGTAAACGCCATCTGCCGCAAGCGCGCCGGTATCCGTCACTCCGTCCCAGGTTAGCGGAACCACCCCGGAATTTTGCGCCCCTAACTGCAAGGTGCGCACGAGAACACCGGCCGCATCCTGGATATTCACCTTTACATTGTCGGCAGGCAATGCCAGTTCGAGACCGGCCACGGACTGGCCACCAGATAAATTCAAAGTTGACCCCGGAACCAGGACGCCGCGACCGATCATGCCGGCGGCCGCCATGGATTGGGATGCCGCCATGTTATCGCTCAACGCCTGCAGGGTGGAGTTGAGCTTATCTATGCCGCTTACCGTGCTGAGCTGCGCCATTTGCGAGGTCACCTGGGCATTGTCCATCGGATTCAGCGGATCCTGGTTTTTCATCTGCGTGACCAGCAGCTTGAGGAATCTGTCCTGCGTATCGTCGGCAGCGCTGGCAGTTTTGTTTGCCAGCGAACTATTTGCCGCGTTAAGCGCGTCAATTGCCTGCGTCAAAGAGGAGGTATCACGAACCGTATCAACCATGGTGCATCCCTTAATTACGGCCCTACTGGCCTATGGTCAACGTCTTGAGCAACAAGCTCTTGGAGGTGTTCATCACTTCCACATTGTTCTGGTAGGAGCGCGAGGCCGAAATCATGTTAACCATCTCATCCACGACATTGACATTCGGCAACGTGATGTAGCCCTGCCCGTCGGCCATGGGGTGCTTGGGGTCATAAACAACCCGCATCGGTGCGGCGTCCTCCACCACCGCCGCCACTGTCACGCCCGCTCCGGCATTGCCGCCCATCGGTGTGGCGCTGAACACTACCTGTTTGGCGCGATAGGGTTTGCCGTCCGCACCAGTCGTGCTGTCGGCATTGGCCAGATTGCTCGCCACCGTGTTCAGGCGCTGCGCTTGCGCGGTCATGGCGGAGCCGGAGATGTTGAAGATGTTGAATAGCGACATAAATCGGCTCCTTACCCTTGTATCGCGATCAGCACGCTCTTGATTTCATCACTGACAAACTTCACGCCCGCTTCGTAGCGCAAGGCGTTGTCGGCAAACTGCGCGCGCTCGATGTCCATCTCCACCGTGTTGCCGTCCGCGCTGGGCTGTGCGGGAACGCGGTACAACACGGGCGCCCCGCGCACGCTCTCCCCGCTCGCCCCTTCCAGATGGCGCGGCGCGGTAGCCGCTATCGGCAGCTTTGCACCGCCATCCAGCGCCCCTCGCAGTGCCCCGGCGAAATCAATATCTCTGGCCTTGTAGTTCGGGGTATCGGCGTTGGCGATATTGGAAGCGAGCAATTCCTGCCGTGCCGCGCGCAACCCGAGCGCCGCACGGTGGAACTGCAACACACCATCAATTTTGTCGGTCATCTGACTGCCCCATTATCGCCATGACGCGGATACTAACCGTGGGCAGGCCGCACCGAATGCCCGATTAAGCGCGATAATCCGCGTCATTTCACGGGTTAAATGGCTTCCATCGCAGCCGCAGGAAGCCGACAATACGGCCATGAGAGAAATTGCCTTCCCGCTACTGCTGTGCTTCGCCTCGACCGCAGGAAGTCCGATGGCTCAAGCGACCGCTTGGCAGGATCACGCGGAAATCCGTGCGGTCATCACAGATTTTGTGCGCTCGCAGACATCGGCCTTGCCCGGCAAAGTTACCGTCAGAGTTGGCGAGATTGACCGCCGCACCGCGCTGTCTGCCTGCCAGCCTCTGGAGCCGTTTGTTCCGCCAGGCGGGCGATTGTTCGGCAACGCTACGGTTGGGGTGCGCTGCCAGGGGAGCACGGGCTGGACGCTGTTTGTCCCGGTGCAAATCAAGGCCGAAGCGGGCCTGCTAATTGCCGCCAGGCCGCTACTGCAGGGGCAGGTGCTGCGCGCCGAAGATCTCGCTGTCCAGAACGGCGACTTGTCGCAACCTGGCACGCTTGCCGACCCGGCGCAGGCGGTTGGTAAAGTGCTCAAGTTCGGCGTTGGAGCGGGCCAAACCTTGAAGCTGGATATGCTGCGCACGCCATTTGCGGTGACGCAGGGGCAAACGGTGCAGATCCAGGTTGCCGGGCCGGGCTACCGCATACACACTGAAGGGCAGGCGATGAACAATGCGGCAGAAGGGCAAAGCTTGCGGATAAAAGCGCTGTCCGGCCAAGTGATAAGCGGTTTGGCGCAAGCAGACGGGAGTGTAGAGATACGGCCCTGAAAATATTCAGCAAGCGGAGACCGCTATAATAACCTGCGAGCCGTGCTAAAGTTTCGAACCGGACTGACGATGTTAAGGGGCAACCGTACCATAGTAAGGTGATAGCCGTGAAAGTTGAAAAATCCAACAAGCCCGTGCCGATCACCCCCGCAGGGGAAGGGCAGGCGCGTGCGCCTACCGCAAAGCGGGGCGCAGCCGCATCGCCGCAGCCATCCTCATCCGGTGGCACCAGCGTACACTTGGGTACCACTTCCGCACACTTGTTGAGCATGGAAGCCAGCATGGCGAACACGCCTCTGGTGGATGCGGCAAAAGTTGCCGAAATCAAACAAGCTATCAGTGAAGGCCGTTTCCAGGTGCATTCCGATGTGGTGGCGGATCGCCTGATCGAAACGGTAACGGAACTGATCAACACGCAAAAAACCTGACCTCGGGGCGATGGCAAAAATCTCTCAAACCGCTATCGTTGGCTTGTCTTCCCGCCTGCTCGAAGAACAGGATGCGCTGAAGTCGTTTGTTTCGTTGCTCGAAACAGAGCAGCAGGCCTTGCTCGGCGGAAACCCCGAGCAACTGTTGGCGCTTTCTGAAAACAAGATGCGGGCAGCCAACGAACTGGGAAAACTGGCGGAAAACCACAAGAACGAGCTGCTTGCGTTTGGGGCAACAAACGGAGTGGGCGGAGCAAAGGCCTGGTTGCAGGCGCACGCCGCAAACTTGTTGCCGGTTTGGCGCAACATCCAGCAGCTGGCCGGACAGGCACAGCAGCTCAACCGCATCAACGGCGTATTGATCCAGACCAAGCTGCGCCACAACCAACAGGCGCTCACGGCACTGCAAAATGCCGCGCATAAAACCAGTGGTCTGTATGGCCCCGACGGGCAACCGCACTTGACAAGCGCTGGCCGCGTTCTGGGCAGCGTATGACCCCATTTCGCCAAGCAGCAACGAATTGGGGCGGGGTGGCGGGAACGGGAGCGACGAACCGCTGCGCGAGCTTCGCGTTAAGCGATGGGTTCGCAGTCAAATTGCCACCGGCAAGCACTATCCGGAAGTTGTACCAGATCCTTCAGGCGCAGGATGAACTCTGCGCGCGGCATTTGGCGTGCGCCTAGCGATGCGAGGTGCGGCGTGTGCATCTGGCAATCGATCATGCCGTAATTCCAGCGCTGCAACTGCGCGGCAAGATGCGCGAGGGCGACCTTGGACGCATCGTTTTTACGGCTGAACATGGATTCACCGTAAAACATACGACCGATGCCGACGCCATACAGCCCTCCAACCAGTTCGCTCCCGTTCCAGGTTTCCACCGAGTGTGCCACGCCCATCCGGTGCAGGCGGAGATATGCCGCAACCATGTCCTCGCCGACCCAGGTGCCCGCCTGTCCTTTGCGCGGCGCGGCGCAGGCGCGCATGACGCGCTCAAATGCGGTATCGGCGCGAATTTCAAATACCTTCCTGCGCAAGGTCTTGCGCAATGATCGGGATACTTTGAGCTCACCCGGAAACAACACCGTACGCGGATCCGGGCTCCACCACAAAATTGGGTCGCCTTCACCGAACCAGGGAAAGATACCGTGCCGATATGCTTCCAGCAGGCGTTGTGGCGCGAGGCTGCCGCCGGCTGCCAGCAAACCGTCCGGCGAGCGCAGAGCCTGTTCGACCGGCGGGAAGGGGGTGTCATCGTTCAAATAAGGGATCACCGGAGACGCCTCGCAGGATTTTTTGTGTAGGGTAAGTATATTGTTCTAAAATATACACAGTTACCGAACCACGTTGTCAAAAAGGTGCCGTCATGTTTGGACTGTTTGGCAAGAAATCAGATCACCCGATGGCGGATATCAAGTCGGCACAGAAGCTGCTGGACGAATTGCCGAAGAGCGATGCTCTGAAAACCATACAAGAGCTGACCTCGTGGCTGGATACCGTCTCCGGGCACGCGGAATTCCAGATAGAACACGCGTCGTCTGTCGTGCGCCTGCTCGACGAAACCGCCCAGCCATTCGAGCGCAAGCTGGCACGCGATTATTTTGCGGCCAGCGCCCTTTCGCCTTTTCAGGAAAACAGGTTATGGATGGCGTTAGGCGAGTTTTACGCGCAGCTGGCGCAGGCTTACCTGAATATTCTGGCGCGGTACCGCAACGGCGATAAGGGCAGTCATCTGGTCAAAACGGTTTTGCCGCTCATCGCCGCACGCGGCGTCCGCGCGGCGGGGAGGCAGTTGAAATGCGCGGCTGCCCGCTATGCGCTGGTAGACCATGCAATATGGGGAAGATTGGCCGAGTTTTACGTCCATGCCGACGAGCATAACTATCTGGACGAGCCGGTTTCGATCTATCCCGCAGCGACCCAACAAACTGCGGTGCGCCATGAGTTCATTGGCACCCTGATCTGGTACGCATCCAGCGCCAGCACGCTCAACCGTTTCCATATGCACATCGCCGAACGGCTGACTTCCAACCTGTGCAAGTATATGACGGTTGGGCAGCAGTGCGGGCCGGACAGCATATACGGGTTCGATCTGCTGCGCCCTGCCCCACCCATGCGGGTAAGCGAGGACACCACGCTGCAGCCCAGCCTGCTTTTCATCGGCGTGGGAAAAATCAAAGCTCCCACCGATGCGTTGATCGAAGTGCTGGCAAAGAACGTGATACCGGACGAACTGAATCTCGGCGGCACTTACGATGCCGGAATAGTGCTCGGCGTGCTGCGCCACATGGCAGATTGCTGGGCTGTCCCGCCACCGATGCGGCGCAACGCGCGGCATCGGATCAAGGTAAACCTGAACGTGGCAAACGGATTTTCCAGCGTGATGGAGCATACCGGTATCGGCTTGAATTTCGGCGAGGACACCAGCGTTCCATGGGAGGTGGAAGATATCAGTACCGGCGGCTTTCGCTGCGTTGTGCCCCCTTCGTACACGACCGGCATAACGATAGGCTCGCTGATCGGCCTCAAGCCGGAAAAAATGGATCGCTGGGGCGTAGGTATCGTGCGCCGTTTAAGCCGCGACCCTCAAAACTACCTGCATGTCGGAGTAGAGATACTATCCGGCCAAGTGACGGGCGTCGGCTTGCGCGAGCAAAGATCTGAAGAGGAGCAACCCGCCCTGTGGCTGGATAGCCCCGGCGACAACAAAGAGGAAGCGCGCCTGCTGCTGAGCCCGGACTCGTTTTCTACCAACCGCAGCATGCATGTACACCTTGAAGGCAAAAACTACTTGTTGATGCCGCAGGTGCTGGTGGAAAAAGGCGAGGACTTCGATTTGGCGCGCTACCGCAAGATCGAAGAGGATACCGGAGACACATAGAGCGCCGCTCAAATAGACGTATTGAGCCGGCGTGTCAACCACGCCTCGATGTCGCGCACCTCTTCCATGCACACCGAATGCTGCATGGCATATTCGTGCCACTCGGGCCGATAGCCCATCTCTCCCAGTCTCCTTGCCGAAGCCAGGCCCAGTTCGACCGGCACCACCGTGTCGTCGAGTCCGTGCGCCATGAAGATGGGCAGGTGCTCTGCACCCTCGCCCGTTTCGCCCGGAAGGGTTTCCTCCAGCGGCAAGTAAGTGGAGAGAGCGAGAATGCCGCCCAGGCGCCGCGCGTGCAGCAAGCCGGTGTACAGCGCAATCGCCCCGCCTTGCGAGAAGCCGGCAAGATAAATGTTTTCTGCGGCGACGCCGCGCTGCTTTTCCCGCTCGATCAGCGCTTCGATGGCGAGCCGTGAAGCGCGGATACCATCCTCGTCCTGCCGGGCGGCAATGTTCGTTCCGGCAATGTCGTACCAGGCACGCATGACATAGCCGCCGTTGATGGTGACCGGCATCATCGGCGCGTGCGGAAAAATATAGCGCACCGCCACCGGCAAGCGCATATCTTCCGCGACAGGCACGAAGTCATCGCCATCGGCGCCCAGCCCGTGCAGCCAGATAATGCTGTGCAGCGGCGCGGCGCCGGTTTCAAGCGTGATGTGGGGCAGCAAGTTCATCCGGGGCGATCGCTTCCGGCTGGCAGCTCTTCCACAGGCTGGACGCTGACGTTCCGGAGCAGTTCTGCGGCGGTTTGCGCAAGCAGTGCCACATCCAGCGTGCCGATGCTTTGCTCCGCCATATCAATGCCACTCAAGACGGTGGGGCGTTCTGGCTCGGTCAGTTCCCAGCGGCCAGTTTCGTCCCCCCTATTCCGCACCGCTTGCAAAATATCAATGGCCGTATCCAGCGTGGAGATTGCGCCGGAAAGCCTGGTATGGTGGCGTTCGAGCGCGGCCCGGACAACCGAAATGGCCGCCGCCAGACGACCAAAAGCCGTCACGTTAAATTGTCCGAGGCAGGCGGCCTGGTACGCCAGGCGCATGTCCATGGCATAAATATCCTTCAGGCCGCGCGTCACCGGAACGCGCAGTGGTCTCTTCTTCTTTCTCATGTCATCCCGATCCGAGAGGGGTCAGCGCACACTGACCAGCGGTTTGAAACCCAAGCGCTTTTGCAGCTTCTCCGCGTAGGCGCGCGCTTCGTCTTGAGTGGCATAAGGCCCGATCTGCACGCGCACCAGTTCGTCTTTGCGGTACAGCCCGACCCGCCTGCCGCTGCCATCAAACTCGGCACTCATGCGCGCCAGAAAGCTCTCCGCGCCCTGCTGCGACTTGAATGCGCCAAGCTGCAAGTACACCTTGCCTGCTTCGGAAGGGGCACCTGCGGCGGGAACGGCGACTTTTGCCACAGATTCGGGCGGCAGCGGCTCGATCTTGAGCGGTTCGGTGTCTGCAAGCGGTGCCGTAACGGCTGCATCTGTCACGATGCTTTCCACCTCCACTTCACCGCTACCGTTCCCGACGATGCCCAGCTTGTGCGCTGCAACGTAAGAAAGATCCATGATGCGCCCGTGCAGGAAAGGGCCGCGGTCATTCACGCGCACCACCACCGATTTGCCGGAGGCGGGGTGGGTGACGCGGGCATAGCTGGGTATCGGCAGAGTGGGGTGGGCGGCGGTCATGGCGTACATGTCGTACACCTCGCCGCTGGAAGTGCGCTGGCCGTGGAACTTCCTGCCGTACCAGGAAGCAATGCCGCGCTCCTTGTAATTGCCGGGCGCGGCCAGCGGAGTATAAGTTTTGCCCAGCGCGGCATACTGGCGGTTCGCATAACGGTGTAGCGGCTCGGCTTTTGGCACGGCGTCCAGCGTGGCATCAAGATTGGCCGGAATTTCCTGGCCGGGGCCGTCGCCTTCCAGATAGCCGCCGCGCGCGGCCTGGGTGGGTGCTGCCGGAACCGGCTGCGAATCGGCTACCGGCGCGGGCGAGCTGCGCACCTCCGGCTGGCGCACCGGCGCGGTACCGCAAGCGGCGAGGATGGCTGCCGCAAGCAGCGCCAGCCCAGTTTGTTTGTTCATTAAAAAT
Organism: Gallionellaceae bacterium; assembly: GCA_008080515.1. Taxonomy (GTDB): domain Bacteria; phylum Pseudomonadota; class Gammaproteobacteria; order Burkholderiales; family Gallionellaceae; genus VIKH01. The sequence goes on from VIKH01000004.1 coordinate 20,015, forward strand.
CTCCTTGAAAGCATACCAAAGCCCAGCAGCAAAGTAACCATGGAGGTGCCGCCGTAGCTGACCAGCGGCAACGGCACCCCCACCACCGGCAGGATGCCGATCACCATGCCCATGTTGACGAAGGCGTAAGTAAAAAACGTCAGCGTGATCGAGCCCGCCATCAGGCGGGTGAAATAAGTGGAGGCTTCGGCGGTGATGATGAAGCCGCGCGCGATGACAAACAGATACATGCCCAGCAAAATCAGGTTGCCGAGCAGCCCGAACTCTTCGGAATAGACCGCAAAGATGAAATCGGTGGTGCGCTCCGGCAGAAAATCCAAGTGGGTCTGGGTGCCGTTGAGATAGCCCTTGCCCAGCACTCCGCCGGAACCGACCGCGATCGTGCCCTGGATGGTGTGGTAGCCCTTGCCCAAGGCGTCCTGCGCGGGATCGAACAGCATCAGGATGCGTTGGCGCTGGTAGTCGTGCAGCATGGACCACAGCACTGGAGCGCTGCCCAAGGCAATAGCCAGCAGCACCCCCATCACGCGCCAGCTCAAGCCGGCGAGAAACAGCACGTAGAAACCGCTGGCGGAAATCAGCAGGGCGGTGCCCAGGTCCGGCTGGCGCGCGATCAGCAGCACCGGCAACAGCAGCAGCAAGGCTGCCACAAAATAATTCTTCAGCGTCAGGGTGGCTTCGTGTTTCTCGAAATACCACGCCATCATCAGCGGCACGGCGATTTTCATCAGCTCGGAAGGCTGGATGGTCGCCACCCCGACATTCAGCCAGCGCCGCGCACCGTGGCTGATCTCGCCGAACAGCGCCACGCCGACCAGCAACGCCATGCCGAGGGCGTAAACCGGGACGGCGGTGCGCAGCAGGAAATGCAGCGGCAGGTTGGCCACCAGCCACAGGATGCCGAACGCGACCAGCATGTTCGCCGATTGCTTCAGCACGCGCCCCCAGTCGCCGTCGCTGGCGCTGTACAGCACCGTGAGTCCCGTCAGCATCAGCAGGCCGAGCGCCGCCAGCAGCACCGGATCGAGGTGCAGAGTGAAGCGCTTCCACACGCGCGGCCACAGCCGTTGCCTAATCATGCTCCTCCTCATCCTGCACGGCGGGCAGCGGTTGCGGCACCTTGCCGAGCAGGTAGTAGTCCAGCACCTTGCGCGCGATGGGCGCGGCGGTGGAGCCGCCGTGGCCGCCGTTTTCCGCCAGCACCGCCAGCGCGATTTTCGGCTTGTCGACCGGAGCAAACGCGATGAACCAGGCATGGTCGCGGTACCGCTCCTGCACCTGGCTTTCGATATATTGCTCGCCCTGCTTCATGCCGATGACCTGCGCCGTGCCGGTTTTGCCCGCAATGCCGTAGGGCGCGCCCGCCCCCGCCGCCGCAGCGGTGCCGCCCGGCTGCATGACCGCAGCCATGGCGCGCTTCACCAGCGCGATGTGCTCGGGGTTAGGCTTGGAATTGTGATCCGGCGGAGCTTCCTGAAGGGCTGCCCCGTTATCGCCGACGCGCCGCACCTGCCGCACCAGATGCGGGCGATAGCCCGTGCCGTCATTGGCGAGTATGGCCGTGGCGTAGGCGAGCTGGGTCGGCGTGACCAGATCGTAACCCTGGCCGATACCCGCCGATACGGTGTCGCCCGCGTACCACTTCTGCTGGTAGCGCCTTTGCTTCCATTCCTGCGAAGGCAGCAGGCCGGTGACCTCTCCCTCCAGATCAATACCGGTTTTTTTGCCGAAGCCGAACTGCGACAAATGCGCGTGCATGTTGTCTATGCCCAGTTCGGTGGCCAGCCCGTAGTAATAGGTGTCGCACGAAACGACGATGGACTTGAACAGATCCACGCTGCCGTGCCCGCCCTTTTTCCAGTCGCGGTAGTGGTGGGCGCTGCCCGGCAGGGTGAAGTAGCCCGGATCGCTGATGGTGTAGGCGGGCGAACGTTTGCCGTAATGCAGGCCGGCCAGCGCCATGAATGGCTTGATGGTGGAGCCGGGCGGATATTGGCCGCGCAGCGCGCGGTTGTTCAGCGGCACGTCGGGCGAATTGTTCAGCTCGCTCCAGCTTTGCTCGTCTATGCCGTCTATGAACAAGTTGGGGTCGTAGCCCGGCCTGCTGACAAAAGCCAACACTTCGCCGTTGTTCGGGTCTATCGCCACCAGCGCGCCGCGATAATTTCCGAACGCCCGGTCGGCAATTTCCTGCAACTTCGCATCCAGCGTCAGCACCAGATCGTTGCCCGATACCGGCGCGGTGCGCGACAGCACGCGCACTCCGCGCCCGCCCGCATCCACCTCCACCTGCTCGATGCCGGTCTTGCCGTGCAATTCCGTTTCGTAGCTTTGCTCGATGCCGGTCTTGCCGATGTAATCCGAACCCCGGTAATTGGCGGCGCGCTCATCTTCCTCGAGTTGCTGGATGTCGCTTTCGTTGATGCGCCCGATGTAGCCGATCAGGTGCGAGGTGAGCTCGCGGTAGGGATATTCGCGGAACAGGCGCGCCTTGATGTCCACCCCGTCGAAACGGTAGCGTTGCGCGGCAAACCGCGCCACTTCTTCGTCGGACAGCCGGTTGCGTATCGGCAGGCTCTCGAAATCGCGCCTTTCCGCCAGCAGTTTCTTGAAACGCTTTCTATCCTTGGGCTGGATTTCCACGATCTGCGCCAACTGCTCGATGGTGGCCTCCAGGTCACCGATCTTGCTCGGGGTGATTTCCAGCGTGTAGCCGGAATAGCTGTGCGCCAGCACCACGCCGTTTCGGTCCAGTATCAGGCCGCGATTGGGCACGATGGGCACCACCGAGATGCGGTTGTTCTCGGCCAGCGTCTGGTAATGACTGTGCTTCACCACCTGCAAATAGACGAAGCGCGCCAGCAACAGCAGCAGCATGACCAGCACAAACCCAAGGCTGAGCGCGAGACGCAGCCGGAAGTGATAGATTTCGCGCTGGATGTTTTTAAGTTCGATGCGGCGCTTCATAGTTCCGCTTCGGCGCGCGGTCGCCGCATTGCCTGCAGCAGCACGGACAGGGGCGCCCACAGCAGGGCCGACACCGCGCTGCCAAAAAAATACTCCCACGCGACATAGCCGTGCAACTGCCAGTGCACCGCAGCATAAACGGCATACGCCAGCAACAGCACCGGAAACACTTGCAGGGTTTGCTGGCGCAGGTCGAACATCTGCACGCGGCGGTGCAGCACGATGCCGCCAAACGCCAGCACCGAATAAGCCAGGGCGTGCTGGCCGAACAGGCTGGCGTTATCCACGTCGGCGAGTATGCCGACCAGCCAGGCCAGGCCGATGCCGACGCGGTAAGGCTTGTGGATGCACCAGTACAGCGCCACCAGGGCGACAAAATCCGGTCGCAGCGCCAGCCAGACGCCCTGCCACGGCAACCAGTTGAGCAGCAGCGCGGCCAGCAGGCTCATGGCGATAAACAAATTGCTGGCCGGCAACAGGAATTCCTGGTTTTTTGGCAGGGGCGCGCTCACGGCTTCTTCTGCCTGATCTTTTTGGGTTTTTCGGCAACGGTTTCCGGCGCTGCTTCGGGGCGCTCCGGCAACTTCGGCAACCCCGACAAAATCAGCAGTTGCCTCTGCTTGGACACCCCGGCCACCGGGGTGCATTGGACGCGCGCAAACGGATAGGCGGGGTCGCGCTCGATGCGGCTTACCTGGGCCACCGGCAAGCCGGGCGGGTAGGTGCCGTCTATGCCGGAAGTCACCAGCGTATCGCCGGGCTGAATGTCGGCGCTGACCGGCATGTAGCGCAACGCCAGCTCGCTGGTATCGCCCGAGCCAAACACGATGGAACGCAAGCCGGTGCGCAGCACCTGCACCGGCACCGCGTGATCTTTGTCGGTGATCAGCGTGACCTCGGAGAGCCAGGGGTACACGCGCGTGACCTGTCCGACCACGCCGCTGTCGTCCATCACCACTTGCCCGGCCTGCACGTTGGCCTGCGCGCCCTTGTCCAGAAACAGCTTGCGCTTGAAGATGTCGCGCTCGATATATGCGATTTCGGCCAACTGCATGGAGTAGTCCGCGCGCTGCTGCACCGCCAGCAATTGGCGCAGGTTCTGGTTTTCCGCTTGCAGCGACTGCAACTGCTGCAATTTGACCGCATCCGTGCCGTGCCGCTGGCGCAGTTCCTCGTTTTCGCGGACCAGGTTGCTCTGGAGGGTAAGAAAGGCATCGGCACCATGCCACAGCGAGCCCGGCGCCGACACCAGCCGCTGCAACGGTTGGAACAGGACAGAAAGCGTGCTGCGCGCTGATTCCAGATATTGGTAGCGGGCATCCACGAACAGCAGCAGCAGCGACAGCAGGGAAAAGAACACCAGCCGCACGGCGGGGCTGGGGCCGCGGTTGAAGAAGCGGAATGACTGGGTGTGCTCCATGCTGTCAGTGGTCAGTGCCGTAGGTGTGGCGAGCCTGCGAACCGCATCAATATTACGATGCGGTTACTGCGTCACCACATCCTACGCAAGTGCTCCTTTTCCCAGGCTCAATCGCTGGTAAAGATGCTGCTGAACTTGTCCATCCGGTCGAGCGCGATGCCGGAGCCGCGCACCACGCAGGTCAGCGGGTCGTCCGCGATCAGCACCGGCAGCCCGGTTTCTTCCATCAGCAGGCGGTCTATGTCGCGCAGCAGCGCGCCGCCGCCGGTCAACACCATGCCCTTGCTGGCGATGTCCGCGCCCAGTTCGGGCGGGGTTTGCTCCAGCGCGGTCTTTACTGCGCTGACGATGCTGTTGAGCGGATCGCTCAATGCTTCCAGGATTTCGTTGCTGGAAATGGTGAAGCTGCGCGGCACGCCTTCTGCCAAATTGCGCCCGTTGACCTCCATCTCGCGCACCTCGCTGCCGGGAAAGGCGGAACCGATTTCCTTCTTGATCAGCTCGGCGGTGGTTTCGCCGATCAACATGCCGTAGTTGCGGCGGATGTAGTTGATGATGGCTTCGTCAAATTTGTCGCCACCCACGCGCACCGAGCCGGAATACACCGCGCCGCCCAGCGAAATCACGCCCACCTCGGTGGTGCCGCCGCCGATGTCCACCACCATCGAGCCGGTCGCCTCTTCCACCGGCAACCCGGCGCCGATCGCCGCCGCCATCGGCTCCTCGATCAGTTCCACGCGCCGCGCCCCGGCACCGTAAGCCGATTCGCGGATGGCGCGCCGCTCCACCTGGGTGGAGCCGCACGGCACGCAAATCACGATGCGCGGGCTGGGGGTAAAGATGCCGGATTTGTGGACGCGGCGGATGAACTGCTTGAGCATCTGCTCGGTGACGGTGAAATCGGCGATCACGCCGTCCTTCATCGGGCGGATGGCGGTGATGTTGCCGGGGGTGCGCCCCAGCATCTGCTTGGCGGCGAGGCCGACCTGCTGGATCACCTTTTTGCCGTTCGGCCCACCTTCCTGGCGGATGGCCACGACCGACGGTTCGTTCAGCACGATGCCCTGGCCGCGCGCCCAGATCAAGGTGTTGGCGGTACCCAGATCAATCGCCAGGTCGTTGGAGAAATAGCTTTCTAGAAAAGCGAACATGGATGTGCCCCGAGAGTGGCAAGGCGAGCGCCTGCAAAGGCGCTATAATAACGCATCCAGCGTATTTCTATAAGGTTTGCATCCCATGTCTTTGAGCATAGACGACGTAAAAAAAGTGGCGCGGCTGGCACGGCTGGCGGTGACCGAACAGGAAGCGCAAACCGCCCACGCGCAGCTCTCCGGCATTTTTGGCCTGATCGGGGAAATGCGCGCGGTGGACACCGCCGCCATCGAGCCCATGTCCCACGCGCAAGACGTGGTGCAGCGCCTGCGCGAAGACCGGGTGACGGAGCATGACCAGCGCGAGCTGTTCCAGTCGGTCGCGCCGCAGGTGGAAAACGGCCTGTACCTGGTTCCCCAAGTAATTGAATAGTGAAGGGAGAAGGGGGAAGAGGGAAGGGTAACAGCGGCGCGGAGGTTTTTCCCTTCCCCCTTCCCCCTTCCCCCTTCGCCCTTCCCCTCCAAGAAATGATCAACGCCTCGCTCAAACAGCTCTCCGCGCAGCTGGCCGCAAAAAAAATTTCCAGCGTCGAGCTGACGCAGCTTTATCTGGATCGCATTGCTGCGCTCAACCCCGATCTCAACGCCTACATCACGGTGAACCCGGAGCTGTCGCTGGCGCAGGCGCGCGAAGCCGATGCCCGCATCGCTGCGGGTAAAGCCGAAGCGCTGACCGGCATCCCCATCGCGCAAAAAGACATTTTCTGCGCCAAAGGCTGGCTCACCACCTGCGGCTCGAAAATGCTGCACAACTTCGTCTCGCCTTATGACGCGCATGTCATCGGGCAATTCAACAACGCGGGCGCGGTAAACCTCGGCAAGACCAACATGGACGAATTCGCCATGGGTTCATCGAACGAGACTTCGTACTATGGCCCGGTGAAGAACCCGTGGGATAAGACGCGCGTGCCCGGCGGCAGCTCCGGCGGCACGGCGGCAGCGGTGGCGGCGCGGCTATGCGCAGCGGCTACCGGCACCGACACTGGCGGCTCGATCCGCCAGCCCGCCGCGCTGTGCGGCGTCTCCGGTTTGAAACCCACTTATGGCGTGTGCTCGCGCTACGGCATGATCGCCTTCGCTTCCAGCCTGGATCAGGCCGGGCCGATGGCGAAGAGCGCCGAAGACCTCGCGCTGCTGCTGAACGTGATGGCGGGGTTTGACGAGCGCGACTCGACCTCGTTGCAGCGCGAAAGGGAAGACTACGCGCGCGACCTGGCGAAACCGCTCAACGGCCTGCGCATCGGCTTACCGAAGGAATTTTTCGCCGAAGGATTGGGCAATGATGTCGGCCTGGCTGTGCAGGCGGCCATCACTGAATACAAAAAACTCGGCGCGACCGTGGTGGACATCAGCCTGCCGAATTCCAGACTCTCGGTGCCGGTGTATTACGTGCTGGCGCCCGCCGAGGCATCCTCCAACCTGTCGCGCTTCGATGGCGTGCGCTATGGCTACCGCGCGCCGGAATATGTTGACCTGGCCGACCTGTACGAAAAATCCCGCGCCCAGGGCTTCGGCACGGAAGTGAAGCGCCGCATCCTGATCGGCACCTATGTGCTCTCCCACGGCTACTACGATGCCTATTACATCAAGGCGCAGAAAATCCGCCGCCTGATCGCGCAGGATTTCAGCAATGCGTTCAAGCAGTGCGACATCATCATGGGGCCGACCTCACCCTCTACCGCTTTCAAACTCGGCGAGAAGGGCGACGACCCGGTACAGATGTACCTCTCCGACATCTACACCATTGCGGTCAACCTCGCCGGCCTGCCCGGCATGTCCATCCCTTGCGGCTTTGGAGAGAATGCCATGCCGGTCGGCTTGCAGATCATCGGCAACTATTTCGACGAGGCGCGCATGTTGAATGCGGCGCATCAATACCAACTGGCGACGGATTGGCATAGCCGCGCGCCGCAAGGGCTGTAAGGAATCACTATGACTTGGGAAATCGTCATCGGACTGGAAGTACACGCACAGCTCTCGACCAGCAGCAAAATCTTCTGCGGCGCCTCGACCGCGTTCGGCGCGGAGCCGAATACGCAGGCCGATGCGGTGAGCCTCGCGCTTCCCGGCGTGCTGCCGGTGCTGAACAAGGGCGCGGTGGAACGCGCGATCAGGTTCGGCCTCGCCACCGGCGCGTATATCGCGCCGCGTTCGGTATTCGCGCGCAAAAATTATTTCTACCCCGACCTGCCCAAGGGCTACCAGATCAGCCAGTTCGATCTGCCGGTGGTCGGCAACGGCCAGCTCGTGATCCAAGTGCCCGCGCAGGGCAATAGCCCCGCTTATGAAAAAACCGTGTGCCTCACCCGCGCCCATCTGGAAGAAGACGCAGGCAAGTCGCTGCACGAGGATTTCCACGGCATGACCGGCATAGACCTGAACCGCGCCGGCACGCCGCTGCTGGAGATCGTCTCCGAACCGGACATGCGTAGCGCTGCCGAGGCGGTGGCCTACGCAAAAACCCTGCATTCGCTGGTGCGCTGGATCGGCATCTGCGACGGCAACATGCAGGAAGGTTCGTTCCGCTGCGATGCCAACGTGTCGGTGCATAAATCCGGCACGCCGTTCGGCACGCGCCGCGAAATCAAGAACCTCAACTCCTTCCGTTTTCTGGAGCAGGCGATCAATTACGAAGCGCGCTGGCAGATCGAAACGCTGGAGAGTGGTGGAACGATACGGCAGGCCACCGTGCTGTTTGATCCGGACAAAGGTGAAACGCGCATGATGCGCACCAAGGAGGAAGCGCACGACTACCGTTACTTCCCCGATCCCGACCTGCTGCCGCTGGAAATCAGCGAGGAGTGGAAGGAGCGGGTGCGCGCCACGCTGCCGGAGTTGCCGCAGGCCAGGCAGGCGCGCTATGTCAGCGAACTCGGCCTGTCGGTCTACGACGCCGGCATCCTTACGGCGTCACGCGAGATGGCGGATTTTTTCGAGGCTGCGCTGAATGAAGCACCGGGCCATGCAAAGATGTGCGCCAACTGGCTCATCGGGGAAATCAGCGCTCAATTGAACCGCGATGGACTCGACATCGCACAATGCCCGATCACCCCCCAACAGTTGGGCGGCATGCTCAAGCGTATCGCGGACAACACCATTTCCAATTCCGGTGCCAAGGAAGTGTTCCGCACCATCTGGACGGAAGGCGGCGAGGCCGACGCGATCATCGAAGCGAAGGGGTTGAAGCAGGTTTCTGACAGCGGCGCGATCGAGGTGCTGGTGGACGAAATCATCGCCGCCAACGCCGACAAAGTGGCGGAATATCGCAGTGGGAAAGACAAACTGTTCGGATTTTTCGTCGGCCTGGCCATGAAAGCCAGCAAGGGCAAGGCAAACCCGGCGCAGTTGAACGAAATCCTGAAACGCAAGCTGGCGGGTTAAGCAAAATTACTGTATTTGTAAAATGAAATTGGGGTAATGCTCTCCATCCGAACAATGCCCGGCGCGGCATATTTTTACATGCAAACCTCAATCATCGGTACGCTATGAAAAACCTTCTCTTCATTCTTGCCATCCTCGCGACAGGCCCCGTTTTCGGACAAACCGCATTCGGCGACAAGATTACCGCCGATGGCGCCATCCCCGCCAACCTGCTCGCCTCTAAAATGAAAACCGCCGATTCGCTCGCGGTAAAAGTGACCGGAACGGTAGTCGGGGTTTGCCAGAACAAGGGTTGCTGGATGCAGCTCGACATCGGCGAAGGAAAAATGATACGGGTGAAATTCAAGGACTACGCCTTCTTTGTCCCGAAAGACATCTCCGGCAAGACGGTGGTCCTGGATGGCCGCGCTTACCACAGCACCACCAGCGTGACGCACCTCCGCCATTACGCGCAGGATGCCGGCAAGAGCAAGGCTGAAATTGAAAAGATCACCGAGCCTGAAGTGAATATAGTTTTCGAGGCTCGCGGCGTGATTGTTATGTAGCACCCCCCGCAGAAGATGTAATCACGCCTGTACCGCGAGCGTGCCGCTGCGCCCGTCTATCCCGCGCAGCGCCACTTCGTGGCGCGGCAAATCCTCCTCCAGACCGGAGAGATAATGCCGCAGGGATACCAGCTCGTATCCCTGCGCCTTCCAGCCAGCCAGCAACTGCTCGAATACCGGCAGCAGCTTGCCGCCTTCCAGCTCGGCGTGCAGGGTATAGACGTGGCCGGTCTCTGGCGTTTGCGCGGTCATCCCCAGCAAGTGTTGCGCGACATTCTCCGCTGTCATGCCGTCGCACCCGATCAGCTCGTCCAGCGTCGGCAACGTGGTCGGTAGTTGCGGGCAGGCGATGATTTCCGCGTCCCAGGTTGGAATGAATGGGCTTGCCCCGCGCGTGTCGGAGCTGTAGTCGAAACCGAGGCGTTGCGTCAGGCGCAGGGCGTGGCGGTTCGTCTGCCAGCCTGCGGCGGCGTGCGCCCTGGGCGCCTCGCCAAAAATTTCGGAGAACCGGTCCACCGCGCGTTGCAGCTCGCGCCGCGTCCATTCTGCACCCTTGCCCGCGACGTGATCCTGCCAGCGGATGTGGTCATAGCAATGGATGCCGACCTCGAAACCCGCATCCCGTGCCGCGCGCATGATGTCCGCGCAGTTGCGCCCGATGTCCGGCCCGGGCAGCAAGGTACCGTAGAGCAGCGTCTTGATGCCGTAATGCTCCACCACCGACGTGCGCGACACCTTGCCCAGAAAGCCGGGGCGGAATACGCGCCAGATGGCGCGCCCGGTGTGGTCCGGGCCGAGCGAAAAAAAGAAGGTGGCCTGGGCATTGTGCTTCTTGAGCGTTTCCACCAAGCGCGGCACCCCCTCGCGCGTGCCGCGATAGGTGTCCACGTCTATCTTGAGGGCAAGTTGTTTCATGTCGGCCATGTTGAGCATATTATAAAAGGGCAGTTATAGAAGCCGCGACCTATCGCCTGCGGCAAACCCGCGCAGCATCCCGTTTACACCCTTGCCCAGCGCCATCACCTTGAACAGCTCGCCCATCTCCGCCGGGCTGGTGAGTTTTTGCAGTTGCGCGGAGAGCGGCAAGTAGTCACGCAGGTTTTCCGGGTCGGCTTCCGCCAGAAAATCGGCGATGCCGCAGTTGATCAGGAAGTGCGCCTGGGTAGTGTAGCCGAGCAGTTGCGCGCCACTGGCGAGGGCGCTTTCTGCGACGGCAGAGAAATCCACATGCGCGGTGATGTCCTGCAGGCCCGGCAGGTAGAATGGCTCATCGTGTGCGTGGTGGCGGTAGTGGCACATCAAGGTGCCTTGTGTGCGCTGCGGGTGGTAATACTCGCCCGCGCCGAAGCCGTAATCCACCAACAGCAGCACGCCTTGCTGCATGCGCTCGCACAGGCTGGCGACGAGGCCGCGCGCGGCCAGAGAGATTTCGCTCAAGTAGCCATCCGGCACGCTGATCTCCTTGGCGATTTGCAACAGCGCCGGATTTTCTATCGGACGATCCTGCCACGCAAAAACTTCTCTTTCGCTCGTTACGCCGCGCTCAAGAATGCCGTCATTATTCCAATGCACCAGATGCACCGGCAGCGCATCCAGCACTTCGTTGGCGATGACGGCGCCGGAAATGGCTTCCGGCAACGCCTCCAGCCAATGTACGCGGTTGAGCAGGTGCGGCAGACGCTCCTTCAGTAGCACCTGCTGGCGTTCGCGCAGATCAGGGCTGACTTCGAGGATGCTGTAGCGTTCCGGCAGACAATTCAGTTGCTCCAATTCGGCCAACAGGTCGGCGGCGAGCTTGCCGCTGCCTGCGCCCAGCTCCAGTATCTGCGGCGTGCTCTGCGCCATGATCTCGACCGCCTGCCACGCCAGCGTGCGGCCAAACAGGGGAGAGATTTCCGGCGCAGTGACGAAATCTCCCTCCGCGCCCAGCTTGCGCGCACCCGCCGCGTAATAGCCCAGCCCCGGCGCATACAAGGCCAGTTCCATGAAGCGGGCAAACGAAATCCAGCCGCCTTGTGCGGCGATGTCGCTGCGGATGAATGCGCATAGCCTGGCGCTGTGTTGCGCGGCTTCCGTACTTGGGGTGGGCAGAGTGGCGGGCATCTTCGTCGGGTATAATTTGCAGGACAGAGAAGTGTAGTGGAGCGCGCGATGCAAGGCAAAGTCGTACTGGTGACGGGCGGGGCGAAACGCGTGGGTGCGGCGATCTGCCGCCGCCTGCACGCGGCGGGCGCCAGCGTTGCCGTGCATTACCGATCCTCCGGGCAGGAAGCGCACGCTTTGCGGGACGAGATGAACGCGCAGCGCGCGGGTTCGGCGCTGTGTGTGCAGGCCGATTTGCTGGAGCCGCACGCACCGACAGTGCTGGTGGGCGAGGTGGTGCGGCATTTCGGCCATCTGGATGCGCTGGTCAACAACGCCTCCAGCTTTTACGCCATGCCGCTGGCGGAGCTGGCCGAGCAGCACTGGAACGATCTGATCGGCACCAACCTGAAAGCCCCGCTGTTGCTGGCGCAGGCGGCAGCCGACGAGCTGCGCCGCCGCCACGGCGCCATCGTCAATATCGCGGACATCCACGCCGAACGCCCGATGCACGGGCACCTGCTGTACAGCGTGGCGAAGGCCGGGCTGGCCGCGCTGACCCGCGCGCTGGCGCAGGAACTGGCGCCGCAGGTGCGCGTCAACGCCGTCTCACCCGGCGTCATCGTCTGGCCGGAAGGTGTGGAGTGGAGCGACGATGAGAAGCGCCGCAAGATCGTCGCTCACACCCTGCTCAAGCGCGAGGGCGAGCCGGATGATGTGGCGCGCACCGTGCAATTTTTATTAAACGATGCGCCTTACATTACCGGGCAGGTGATTGCGGTGGACGGCGGGCGCAGTATCAACATTTGAAAGCCGCTACGCTCGACATGACTGTGTTACTCAAGTGCTCAGAATGCTCATTTACTATCATGTAAACTCCGCTTCTTCGCACTTTTACGCCTTGTCCTGCCAGCGCTCGCGACGCTTTTCGGTTACTTTTTTGTTATGAACGAAATCATTCATCCCTTGCACTTTGAATCGCGCTCCACCAACTTCAACCGCCTGCGCGGGCGGCTGGAGCACCAGGTCGGCAAGGCCATCGCGGATTTCAACATGATCGAGGAAGGCGACACCGTGATGGTGTGCCTCTCCGGCGGCAAGGATTCCTACACCCTGCTGGAAATTCTGCGCGCCCTGCAAAAGCGCGCGCCGATTGATTTCCGCCTCATCGCGATGAATCTGGATCAGCGGCAACCGGGTTTTCCCGAGCACGTCCTGCCGGAATATTTCCAGTCCATCGGCGTGGAATACCGCATTGAGGCGCAGGACACCTATTCCATCGTCAAGGAAAAAATTCCAGAAGGCAAGACCACCTGCTCGCTGTGTTCGCGGCTGCGGCGCGGCATCATCTACCGCGTGGCGAACGAGCTGGGGGCAAATAAAATTGCCCTCGGCCACCACCGCGACGACATGATCGAGACGCTGTTCCTGAACCTGTTCTTTGGCGGCAAGCTCAAGGCCATGCCGCCCAAACTGGTCACCGACAAGGGCGACCACATCGTCATCCGCCCGCTGGCCTATTGCGCCGAAAAAGACATCGTACGTTTCGCGCGCGGCATGGAATTTCCCATCATCCCCTGCAACCTGTGCGGCTCGCAGGAAAACATGCAGCGCAAAAACATCAAGCAGATGCTCGCGGCCTGGGAGCAGCAGTATCCGGGACGCTCGCAAACCATCTTCACCGCCATGCAGAACGTCGCACCCTCGCACCTGCTGGATGGCAGGCTGTTCGATTTCAAAAACCTCAAGCTGGGTGATGCGGTGGATGAGGGCGACGTAGCGTTCGATGAATAGCCGCTATTCCGCCGCAACCTTGAAAATCGCCTTGCGGATGTTGCCATTCGCAACCAGCGGCGCGTGCGCATCCTCCGGGAAGAAGATGCAGAAATGTCCCGGTGGCACGGCGACCCACGACGCGGGCGCATCGTGGAAGAAGCGGATGTCCTTCTCCGCGCTGTAATCGCTCACCGGCTGGGTGCAACCCGCCAGCGGCTTCCAGCCCATCTCTTCAGCCCCATCCAGAATTAGTTGGATGTCTATGTACTTGCGGTGGCACTCCAGTTTCGCTTCGGCGCGGGTGCGCCCGGCGGCGTTCTCCACGATGACAAACAACTGCTCGCCGACGATGGGATAGCGCCCCGGTGCGAGCGCCAGCAGGTCGGTGTTGCGGATGTAGTCGAACGCGCGCGGGAACAGCGGGTGCAGCGCGGCGTAGCGGGAGGATAGTGAGAGGGTGGAGAGAATCATTCGCTGATGGTTCGGTAGGAAGCTAGAACTTAAATCACCCTAATTTCAGTGACTACGTTCGATGCGGTAATTCAAGGCTTCCTTGTAATGCGGAAGCCGGGAGTGGCAAATCATCTGTTTTAATTACATTAATGTTTGCTCGTTTTCCATATCTTGCAATATCTTCGTCATCAGAGTAAATGACTGTTGCATTATGGGAAGCAGCTATTGCTACAATTTGCCAGTCAAACTTAATTTTTGACTTTATTAATTGCCTCTTTCCACCAGCGTCTAGGGCATCTTCAAGCAACAAAGCGCACTCCATCGCAGCCCTTGAATCAAACGGGGTGATTTGAAATGCAGACTTTCCGGAAAGTTGTTGGTGAATTTTTTCTCGCGCTTTACCAGCACGCACCATTAGCTCAGTTAGTGCCGGGGTAGGGATCAGTATCTTGGCTCGTCTCTTTTGCAGATCCCCAACCAGATGGTCAAGCTTTGCGCGGCGATCACCTTTAAGGCGAGGATTAAATAGGTCTATTAGCATTGTGGCATCAAAAATAACAGCCATTAATCGCCTCGGAGCTTTCTAAATTCAGTCTGCGGATCATCCATTTCGTTCCACAGATTTCCTTCAATTTGTCTCAGGTCGTTGACGACTTTTTCTAATGGGCTGTCATCAAGAATTTCGAAGCTTTTAATCTTAAAATCCTCAAGTTCCCATTTGCGTTCTGGGGTACGGCACCACTGCCCGCTACCAGTTACGCGAACTGGATGGTCAAAGAGATGTGCAGCTAACTGGCGAGCTATATCCCGATTAGTTTGACACTTGTAAATAACTTTGCCTTCGCCTTCAATCCACACAGGGACAGTATCATCTTTGCCACCAACGCGAATAATGACCCCATCCAGATCGCCCTGCTCGTGAACAACCACTTCTTCAGCAAGCGGCGTTTTTTTACCAGGAAAAACTAGAACATTTTCACCATGCTTTATTTTCAACGTGGCCGAAGCGTTGTCCTCACGCAACATACGATTAATTTCCTGATTCGCTTTTTCCAAATCAGGGGGTGCATCTAGAGTGCCAACAAGGCGCAAGCGCGCAGCGACTTTTGAAGCTGCTACATGTTCAACTGCAATTTCAGGAATGGCACTACCATTGCGCACTTTCAGAAAATGAACATAACTTTCGTCGCCAAACATGACTGACAATTTTGCCAAATATTTGGCGAGCTTAACCATTGGAAGCGTTTCCGGCTTCCATGCGTCAATACGGAAATCATAGTGAATCAAGCCGTCCATAGCCGAAAAGCCGATACAGAAAATTTAACTGGGAAAATCTACCCTTTAGCGGCTGCATTGTGCCCAGATGAAATGCCGAACGTCAACACGCACGCCGTGGATTTATATCAAATAAACCTCGCCACCATTCCCTTCACCAACTCACCCTGCAAAGGTATCTGCACGCGATGCCCGCTGCCAGGAGCAACCTTCAACTCTTCGCCTTCAAGGCTCTTCATCTCTTTCAATTCGACGATGCGGTTGCCGGATGGGTGGATGATTTCCAGCCTGTCACCAATCTGAAATTTATTCTTCACGTCAATTTCGGCGATGCCGTTGGCGCAGCTCACGATGTCGCCGACGTATTGCTGGCGGAAGCTCTCGGAGTGGCCGCGCAGGTAGTTCTGCTGTTCGTGGGTGTGGTGGCGCTCGTAGAAGCCGTCGGTATAACCCCGGCTCGCCAGCGCATCCAGCGCGCCGAGCAATTTCAGGTCGAAGGGGCGACCCTTCACCGCATCGTTGATCGCCTGGCGATACACTTGAGCGGTGCGCGCAACATAGTAGATGGATTTGGTGCGGCCCTCGATTTTCAGTGAATTCACGCCGATCTTTACCAGCCGTTCGATGTGCTCCACCGCGCGCAGGTCTTTGGAGTTCATGATGTAGGTGCCGTGCTCGTCCTCCAGCACCGGCATCAGTTCATCCGGGTGATCCTGGCGCGAGATGAGATAGGCGCGGTCGGCCAGCGGATGGCGCGGCTGGCTGCCGCAGTCGGAGAGCGCGGATTCGCCCAACGCCTTGTCGAAGTCGAAATCTATTTTTTGAATATCGCCAGTGCCATCTTCTTCCGCGTTGCCCACCTTGTAATCCCAGCGGCAGGAGTTGGTGCAGGTGCCCTGGTTGGCGTCGCGGTGGTTGAAGTAGCCGGACAGCAGGCAGCGCCCGGAATAGGCAATGCACAGCGCGCCGTGGATAAACACCTCAAGCTCGATGTCCGGGCATTGCTGGCGGATTTCCTCGATCTCGTCCAGCGACAGTTCGCGCGACAGGATCACGCGCGACAGGCCGAGTGATTGCCAGAATTTCACCGCCGCATAGTTGACGGTGTTGGCCTGCACCGAGAGATGCACCGGCATCTCCGGCCAGCGCTCGCGCACCATCGCGATCAGGCCGGGGTCGGCCATGATCAGCGCGTCCGGCTGCATGGCGATCACCGGCTCCATATCCGCCATATAGGTTTTTACCTTGGCGTTGTGCGGCATCAGATTGCTGGCAACGTAGAATTTTTTGCCGAGCGCGTGCGCATCACGGATGCCGGAGCGAAGCTCCTCCAGCCCGAATTCGTTGTTGCGCACCCGCATGCTGTAGCGCGGCTGGCCGGCGTATACCGCATCCGCACCGTAGGCATAGGCGGTGCGCATCTTCTCCAGCGAGGCGGCGGGCAGGAGGAGCTCAGGAGGATGCATTTTTGGAGAAACTATTAGCCACAGAGGACACAGAGGCCACAGAGAAAAACGGCAACTCGCAGAGGAGGTTTTCTTCCTCTCTGTGTACTCTGTGATCTCTGTGGCTTGATTTAAGATTCATGTATTCTCCATCCATGGATACGGAGAGAAAAGCTGTTACCGTGGCAAGCCAAGCCGCTGCCAGATTTCCACAGAGGGTTCGGCCTGGTTCAGCGTGTAGAAGTGCAGGCCGGGCGCGCCGCCCGCGAGCAGCTTTTCACATAGTCGCGTGACCACATCGATGCCAAAGGCCTGCACCGATTCCACGTCGTCGCCGAAGCCCTCCATGGTCTTGCGCATCCAGCGCGGGATTTCCGCGCCGCAGGCATCCGAGAAGCGCGCGAGCTGCGAGAAACGCAAGATGGGCATGATGCCGGGGACGATGGGGGCGGTGACGCCGAGCTTGCGTATTTCTTCGACGAAGCGGAAGTAAGAATCAGCATTGTAGAAATATTGTGTGATGGCGGAATCCGCACCGGCGCTCATCTTGCGTCTGAAGTTGAGCATGTCGTCGCGCGGCGACTTCGCCTGCGGATGGAATTCCGGATAGGCGGCGACCTCGATATGGAAGCGATCACCCGTTTCGGCACGGATGAAGGAGACCAGTTCGTTGGCGTACTGAAACTCGCCGATGCTGGCCATGCCGGAAGGCAGGTCCCCCCGGAGCGCCACGATGCGCTCGACCCCCATTTCCTTGTAATTATCCAGGATGGCGCGGATGCGCTCGCGCGTGGAGCCAACGCACGACAAGTGCGGTGCCGCATGGTGGCCATCGCTCTGGATCTGCCGCACGATGTCGAAAGTGCGATCCTGCGTGGAGCCTCCCGCTCCGAAGGTGACAGAGAAAAACGCGGGTTTGAGCAGCGCCAGCCGCTTGCGCGTCGCAGTGAGCTTTTCCACTCCCTCTTGAGTTTGCGGCGGGAAGAACTCGAAACTGAAAAGCGGTTGGTTCGTGCCGTCTTTATCCATTGCGTGGCCTCATGATTTGTGCGGCGGCTGCGGACAGCGCCCAGGAAAAAATACTATAGAGCAGCGCGCCGAGCACACCGTGCCAGAAGCCATCCACGATGAAGCCCTTGAGCGCCGATCCGACGAACCAGAACAGCAGTCCGTTGATGACGAAGATGAACAGCCCCAGCATGAGCAGCGTGACCGGCAGCGTGAGCAGCAGCAACAGCGGGCGGATCAGGGTGTTGACCAGGCCAAGAAAGAACGCGGCGATCATCGCGTCGGCGAAGCTGTCCAGATGGATGCCGGGCACAAAGTTCGCCACCGCCAGCAGCGCCAGCGCATTCAGTATCCAGATCAGGATGAGCCACATCATGGAATCGCCGGTTGCCCTCTGGTTCTGTCATTCCGGCGCTGCGTGTGTTGTTGGGGCTTTAGCCCCTTACAACCACGGCGTGCCCCTTGCGGGTGAAAGCCGGAATCCAGTGATTAAATTAACTGGACACCGGCTTCCGCCGGTGTGACGAATAGTAGCGGTAGTGCTCCGTTTAGTAGCGGTAGTGCTCCGTTTTGTATGGCCCTTCCTTCGGCACGCCGATGTAGGCGGCCTGCTGGTCGCTCAACACGGAAAGTTGCGCGTTGAGCTTCTTCAGTTGCAGCCGCGCGACTTTTTCGTCCAGATGCTTGGGCAGCGTGTAAACGCCCACCGGATAGTCCGCATTGCGGGTGAACAGCTCGATCTGTGCGATGGTCTGGTTGGCGAAGGAACTGGACATCACATAGCTCGGGTGGCCGGTGCCGCAACCGAGGTTCACCAGGCGGCCCTTGGCAAGCAGGATGATCCGCTTTCCATCCGGGAAAATGACGTGATCCACCTGCGGCTTGATCTCTTCCCACTGGTATTTCTCGATGGAGGCGACATCAATCTCGTTGTCGAAGTGACCGATGTTGCAGACGATGGCCTGATCCTTCATCTTCGCGATGTGGTCGTGGGTGATGACGTGAAAATTGCCGGTACAGGTGACGAAGATGTCGGCCTTGTCGGCGGCGTATTCCATGGTCACCACGCGGTAGCCTTCCATCGCGGCCTGCAGCGCGCAGATCGGGTCAATTTCGGTAACCCACACCTGCGCCGACAGCGCGCGCATGGCCTGCGCCGAGCCCTTGCCCACATCGCCGTAACCGGCGATCAGTGCGACCTTGCCGGCGATCATCACGTCGGTGGCGCGCTTGATGCCATCCACCAGCGACTCGCGGCAGCCGTACAGGTTGTCAAACTTGGATTTGGTGACCGAATCGTTGACGTTGATCGCGGGAATTTTCAGGTCGCCGCGCTCGTGCATCTGGTACAGGCGGTGTACGCCGGTGGTGGTCTCTTCGGTGACGCCCTTGATTTGCGCCAGGCGCACCGAGTACCAGGTTTTGTCGGTGGCGAGTTTCGCGCGGATGCTGGCGAACAGGATGCGCTCTTCTTCGCTGCCAGGATTGGCCAGCACCCCCGGATCTTTCTCCGCCTTGGAGCCGAGATGCAGCAGCAGCGTCGCATCGCCGCCGTCGTCGAGGATCATGTTGGCCTGGCCCGTTTTCGCGTCGCCACCCCATTCGAAAATGCGATGGGTGTAATCCCAGTAATCGGTCAGCGTCTCGCCCTTGACTGCGAATACCGGGATGCCGTCTGCGGCGATGGCGGCAGCGGCATGATCCTGCGTCGAGAAAATATTGCACGATGCCCAGCGCACTTGTGCGCCGAGCGCGGTCAGCGTCTCGATCAGCACGGCGGTCTGGATGGTCATGTGCAGGCTGCCAGTGACGCGCGCACCCTTGAGCGGCTGGCTCTTGGCGAATTCCTCGCGGATCGCCATCAGGCCGGGCATCTCGGTTTCGGCGATGGCGATTTCCTTGCGGCCCCAGGAGGCCAGGGCGATGTCGGCGACTTTATAGTCGGTAAAATTTTTTGCAACAGCGTTCATATTTTCTCCATTCACGGTTAATGAATGGGCGCCGTTGCTTCTTTAGAGCCGCCCTTCCGAGCCTGACAGACATTGCTGCTGCAGCGCCCCTCGGAAGGGGGAGGTTTTGTAGGGTGGAAAAAACGTAGTGTTTCCACCCGTGTGGTGGATTCATTCGGCCTGCGGCCTTAATCCACCCTACATAATTTACAGGCCGGCGTCCGCGCGCAGCGCAGCCGCTTTGTCGGTCGCTTCCCAGGTAAACTCCGGCTCCTCGCGGCCAAAGTGACCATATGACGCTGTCTTCTGGTAAATCGGGCGCAGCAGATCCAGCATCTGCACGATGCCCTTGGGGCGCAGGTCAAAATGTTTCTTCACCAGTTCAGAAATCTTTTCGTCGGAAACCTTGCCTGTGCCGTAGGTGGTCACCCACACGCTGGTTGGGCGCGCCACGCCGATGGCGTAGGAAACCTGGATCAGGCACTTGCTGGCCAACCCGGCTGCGACGATGTTCTTGGCCACATAGCGACCGGCGTAAGCGGCGGAGCGGTCCACCTTGGAGGGATCCTTGCCGGAAAATGCGCCGCCGCCGTGCGGGGCCGCACCGCCGTAGGTGTCCACGATGATCTTGCGTCCGGTCAGACCGCAGTCGCCTTGCGGGCCGCCGACGACGAAGCGCCCGGTGGGGTTGACCAGATAGTTGATGTTGCCTTTCATCAGCTCCTTCGGCAGCACCGGCTTGATGATCTCCTCGATCACGGCATCAATTGCAGACTGCTTCATCTTCGGGCCATCGGACATTTCCGGCGCGTGCTGGGTGGATAGCACCACGGTGTCTATGGAGTGCGGCTTGCCGTTTTCATAGCGGACGGTGACTTGCGATTTGGCATCGGGGCGCAGCCAGTTCAGGCGGCCATCCTTGCGCAGTTGCGACTGGCGCTCGACCAGGCGATGCGCGAGATAAATCGGCAGCGGCATCAGCACGTCAGTTTCGTCGCAGGCGTAGCCGAACATCAGACCCTGGTCGCCCGCGCCCTGTTCCAGCGTGTCGTCGTAAGCCTTGTTCACGCCCTGCGCGATATCCGGGCTTTGCTTGTCGTAGGCCACCAGCACCGCGCAGCCCTTGTAGTCAATGCCGTATTCGGTGTTGTCGTAGCCGATGCGCTTGATGGTGTCGCGCGCCACCTGCTGGTAGTCCACGTTGGCGGCGGTGGTGATCTCGCCGGCCAGCACCACCAAGCCGGTGTTGCACAGCGTTTCGGCGGCGATGCGCGAATGCTTGTCCTGCGCTAGAATGGCGTCAACAATGGCATCGGAAACTTGGTCCGCAACTTTGTCGGGGTGGCCTTCGGATACCGATTCGGATGTAAACAGAAATTCGCTCATGGCTCTCCGCACGTCTTTGGGTTGGATAAAGGGTGCGCATTATAACAAAACTCGACTGCTCCCGCCCATGCGCTCCACCCTTGCCGCACTGATATTCGATTTGATGGCGCGCTTCCCGCTCGGCGTATTGCACCGTCTCGGCGCCATGCTGGGATGGGTGACGTATACCGTGTCCGGCAAATATGCCAGCCGCATGCGCGAAAACCTGGGCTACGCCATGGCCGACCGCACCGAGCAGGATAGGTGCGGGATATTGAAAGCCAGCATCGCGGAGGCGGGCAAAGGTGTGGCCGAATTACCCTGGCTGTGGCGTCGGCCGGCAGCCGAAGTGGCGGCCAGCATCAAGGCCTGCCACGGCTGGGAACATGTCGAAGCGGCGCGTGCGCAAGGCAGGGGGATTATCTTCCTGACACCGCATCTGGGCTGTTTTGAAGTATCGGCTACCTACGCGGCACAGCGCATTCCCATCACCGCGTTGTACCGCCCGCCCAAGCTGGTATGGCTGGAGCCGCTGATACGCGGCGGGCGCGAACACGGCCAAGTGAGCCTGGCGCGCACCGACTTGAGCGGGGTGCGTCTACTTTTCAAAGCGCTCAAACGCGGCGAGGCCATCGGCCTGCTGCCCGACCAGGTGCCCGGCAAGGGCGAAGGGGAATGGGCGGAATTTTTCGGGCGACCCGCCTACACCATGACGCTGGTCGGACGCCTGGTCGAATCCACCGGCGCTGCCCTCATCATGGCATATGCCGAGCGCTTGCCGCGCGGCGCGGGCTATGTCATCCATCTTTCTCCGCTGGAACTCGCTCCGGGGCAAGCCGCAACCGCGCAGATCAATGCGGCGCTGGAAAAGCTGGTGCGGGCCTGCCCAAAGCAATATCTGTGGAGCTACAACCGCTACAAAACCCCCGCAGCAACAGACGCGCCGACTACCCCTCCTTCCCTGGCTAAAGCGGGGAAGCCGTGATGACGCGGCTCGGAGTTTTGCTGCTGTGGCTGTTGCACCCGCTGCCGCTGCCGGTGCTGGCGCTGATCGGCAACAGCGTCGGCGGGCTGCTCTACCTGCTGGCGGGGGAGCGGCGCATGGTGGCGGATACCAATTTGCGGCTGTGCTTCCCGCAAATGGGCGAGGCGGAGCGCGCCCGGCTGGTGCGCCGCAATTTCATGGCGTTCGGGCGCAGCCTGATCGAGCGCAATATCCTGTGGTGGTCGAGCGGCGAGCGCATCCAAAAGTTGGTGCGCGTCGAGGGGCTGGAACATTTCGAGGCGGTGAAAGGGCATCCCGCCATCCTGCTCATGCCGCATTTCGTTGCCATGGATGCGGGCGGCCAGTGGATCGCGCAGCAGGCTGACACGGTGTGCATGTATTCCAACCAGAAGAATCTATATCTCACCGATTTGCTGTTGCAGAAACGCGGCCGCTTCGGTAAGCAGCGGCTGTATTCGCGCCAGGAAGGACTGCGCCCGATTATCAAGGGGATGCGCGAAAACCTGCCGTTCATCTATCCGCCCGACCAGGATCAAGGCATCAGGGAAGGCGCATTCATCCCATTCTTCGGCGTGCTGGCCGCGACCATGACCAGCGTGCCGCGCATCGCGCGCATGACCAACGCGAAGATCGTCCCCAGCATCACCCGCATGTTGCCCGGCGGCAGGGGATACGTGCTGACATTTTATCCCGCATGGGAAAATTACCCGAGCGGCGACGATGTGGCCGATGCGCGCCGTATGAACGAGTTTATCGAACAGCGCGTGCTGGAAATGCCGGAGCAGTATTTCTGGCTGCACAAGCGGTTCAAGACCAGGCCGGCGGGTGAGGCGAAATTTTATTAGCTTGTAGCCTGTAGCGAGCAGCCAGCCACGGTTTTGCTACAAGCTGCTCGCTACGAGCTACCAGCTCAAGGAGAGACTTTGCTGATAAACTTCCGCCACCATTCAAGAATGGCGCAGGAGGAAACGATGCGCAAAGATGATGTTTTGCAGTTTCTCGAATCGCACAAACAGGAAATGATCGAACGCTTTGGCGTGAAGCGCTTGGCTCTGTTTGGCTCGACCGTGCGCGACGAGGCTATAGAAGGCAGCGATGTGGATGTATTGGTGGAATTCGATGGCGGAGAAACCTACCGCAATTATTTCGACCTGCTCTTCTTCCTGGAGGATCATTTGCGCTCCTCGGTGGATTTGGTATGCGCTGATGCGATTCGCCCGCAGCTCAAGCCGTACATCGAGAGAGAGGCGCTGTATGTCGCCTGAGCGCCTTCGGTCTTGCTCACTTTTTGTTTGCAATCGCCCTTGACGGGCAATACCTAATTGGGTATCGTGCCGTCACTGTCCATTCACCCTGATGCCGCCATAGACCTGCGGCGGCTGATGGAGAGTGATAAATTCGCCGCTGGTAAGGTGTTGGCCCTGCTCGAACAGGCCAAGCGCGACCCCAAAATAATGGACTCCCTACTCGACCATAACTTTGGGGACAATCATACTGCTGCCTACCATGTAAGCAAGTGGCACGAGTTCTGGAATGTTGGATACAACATATGGCGACTGAAGATTTGGATGGAGCCCCAGGGTAGTTTGCGATATCGCATTGTCTATGCATATGAGCCAAAAAGCCTTCAATATCACGTTTTAGCCGTTGTTCATCGAAATTTTGATTACAAGCGCGATCATGAAATCACAGAACGCATTATTAAAGCCTATCGAGCCCTTGGAATCACAATCCACTAAGGTTATCGAAGACAAACCAACAAGCACCGCCAGAAGTAATGTGCTTTATGCGGAGTTCTCTGTTCCGCCCAAACCTTTGGCACCTCATGGTGCTATTGACATTGACGATTTGGTGTCAGAGTTTGAGCAGTCTCAAGGCAACGCAGAGGCGATTGCGCGTGGTCGGCGGTGGGTTGCTAAAACCTTCTATCCTGGACATCCCTCCGTCGCGCAACTTCGCCTGCAAAAGGGCTGGTCTCAAGCCGAACTCGCCAAACGCGCCGAAACCAGCCAGCCACACATTGCTCGACTCGAACTTGGAAATGTTGACCCACAAATCAGTACGGTGAAGAAACTGGCGAAGGTGCTGGGCGTGCCACTAGAAACCATGGTGCTTGCGATTTCACCAGGAGACGAACAATGAAAAAAGATATGGATCGCCAGTTAACGGCAATTTTTTGCGATGACATTCGGCACGAGACAGGAAACAAAATGTCATTCATGGGTTGCTATCAAAGCGAATTATTCGTTCCGTTGGTTCCATTCGTTTTGCCAAAGCTATGTATCTATGTGTCAGCCTGGACAGCGAAAGACAATCCATTCAAGTCGCTCATATTCAGGGTAGTACAAGATAGCGATTCCGAGTTGGTGCGGGTGGAAATGCCAATGGAGCAACTTGCTGAAAGAGCGCCGGTTGCAGATGAAACTGTTACGCGGCAAACCGTCAACACGGCAATCGTATTTTCCCCATTCCTGATTGAAAAACCGACCATGCTTCGCATTATGGCTGAAACTGAAAATGGCCAGATCGTTGGGCCGCGTATTCTTATAAAGGCGGCACCGGAACAGAGTTCCTCTCTAAAGCTATCTGAAGAAACGGGGGCGGGCAAACGTAAAGTAAGCAAGATATCTTCAAAGGGGAAGACCCGCTTGCCGGCCTGAAACAACTTTAGGGTGCCATTTAGAGATTGCCGCATGAGACAGGCTGCAACGGGATCCAGGCTTCAAGCAGGTGGTTAACCCGAATGAAATGAAACCTCATTTCCACATCCAATGAAATACCACGACCTGCGCGACTTCATCGCGCAACTTGAAAAAACTGGCGAGCTCAAGCGCATCGCCGCCCCGGTTTCGCCACGCTTGGAGATGACGGAAATCGCCGACCGCGTACTGCGCGCGCAAGGCCCGGCGCTGCTGTTCGAGAACCCTGCCGGATACCAGATGCCGGTTCTGTCCAACCTGTTCGGAACGCCACATCGCGTGGCGCTGGGCATGGGGGCGAACAACCTGGATGCGTTGCGCGAAGTGGGGCGGTTACTGGCTTACCTGAAAGAGCCGGAGCCGCTGCGGGGGCTGAAAGATGCCTGGGAAAAGTGGCCGGTGCTGAAGCAGGTGTTGAGCATGACGCCCAAGGTGGTGTCGGGCGCGGCCTGCCAGGAAACGGTATGGGAAGGCAAGGAGGTTGACCTCTCGAAGCTGCCGGTGCAGCACTGCTGGCCGGGCGATGTCGCCCCGCTCATCACCTGGGGGCTGGTGGTCACGAAAGGCCCGAACAAGCCGCGCCAGAACCTCGGCATCTACCGCCAGCAGGTGATCGCTCCGAACAAGGTCATCATGCGCTGGCTGGCGCATCGCGGCGGCGCGCTGGATTACCGCGAACGCCGGTGCCGGATGCGCTGTCTGAATACCAGTTTGCCGGGTTGCTGCGCGGCGCGAAAACCGAGCTGGTGAAATGCCTGGGCAATGACCTGCAAGTTCCAGCGAGCGCGGAGATCGTGCTGGAAGGCGTGATCCACCCCGGCGAAACCGCGCTGGAAGGGCCTTACGGCGACCACACCGGCTATTACAACGAGCGGGAAACATTCCCGGTATTCACCATCCAGCGCATCACCCTGCGGCGCGACCCGATCTACCATTCCACCTACACCGGCAAACCGCCGGATGAACCGGCGATGCTGGGCGTGGCGTTGAACGAGGTGTTCGTGCCGCTGCTGCAAAAACAGTTTCCCGAAATCACCGATTTCTATTTGCCGCCGGAGGGATGCTCCTACCGCCTCGCAGTGGTGTCCATCAAAAAACAGTATCCCGGCCATGCCAAGCGCGTGATGTTCGGTATCTGGAGCTTCCTGCGCCAGTTCATGTACACCAAATTCATCATCGTGGTGGACGACGACATCGGCATCCGCAACTGGCAGGAAGTGATCTGGGCGATGACCACCCGCGTGGATCCGGTACGCGACACGCTGCTGGTGGACAACACGCCGATTGATTATCTGGATTTTGCCAGCCCGGTTTCGGGATTGGGCGGCAAGATGGGGCTGGATGCCACCAACAAGTGGCCGGGCGAAACGCGGCGCGAATGGGGCACGCCGATTGTGATGGATGCGGCGGTGAAGGCGAAGGTGGATGCGATGTGGGGCGAGCTTGGGCTGTAGGGTGGGCACACTGCTGTGCCCACCGCAGATCTACAGCGCTACAGCGCCGGCGGCTTGTCCGGGCTGGTTTTGGATGCGGACGTGTCGGGGTAGAACATTTCCTGGTAATGCTTTCTCGCGGCCGATACGCGCAGGAGGTAGTCTCTCGTTTCCGTGTAGGGCAAGTTGGCGCGAAGGTGGTCGAAGAGTTCGTCCGGGCGCATGCTGTTGGCCCTTTCCTGGGCTTCCTGCAATTTCCTTGAGCTTCCGCTAAACGCCCGCGCAACGTTGCCGGGGCCGGTGTTGTAGCCGGATATGGCGCAGTATTCGCGCGCCGCGAAGTTGCCCACATTCCTTGTCCAGAAATCGTTCAGCAGCATGCCCAGATAGGTCGCCCCCAGCTCGATATTGTTTTCCGGGCGCATGAGATATTCCATGGTCGGCTGCACGGATTCCCCCTTGGCTTTGCGGTACGCTTCCAGGCCGCCGCTCCCTGGCACAAGCTGCATCATGCCGAAGGCCGGCGCGGAAGAGACCGCTCTGGGGTTGAAGCGGCTTTCCGTGTAAATAACCCCGAAAATGAGCGCCGGATCAACGCCGGTTGCCGCCGCGTAGCGGTTGACCATTTCCAGATACCTCGGCGCCATTTTGTCCGCCAGCGCGTAATTGTTCGGGTCAGCGCGGTCGCCCGCCTTCTGGTCAGGGGTCGTGTCGGCGGGTTGTTTGGATTTTTTGGGGGGCTTCTTCGATGGTTTCGCTGGTGTTGTTGCAGCGGGTGCGGCGGCGATGCGTATTTCTTCCGCGCCGACCATGTCGAATTCGACGTAGACGACATTGACGGATGCGCCACCTGCCCGGATTTTCCGGGTTTGCAGCCGGTTGGCGACCAGATAATCCGCGTAGCGTTCGACATCATCGCGCGTCAGCATGGCCTGCTTGTTTTGATCCAGCACCAGATCTTGCAGGAACGGCTTGCCGTCGAGGAGCACTTCCTTGTCCGAAAAGACATCTGCCGCTTTCGGGTCTTCGGGGGTCAGCAGTGCGACCACAATCGCTCCGCGCAGCTTCTCTGCCGCCGCTGGCTCCTGAATGTGCTCGACGCGGATCGTGCCTTTTTCGTAATTGACCACGATCCGGTTTTTGTACTGGCTGGTGTATTTCACGTAACGCTTCGGGCCGGGCAAAACTTCCGATTCTTCTGCCCCCCATTTCTTTTCGCTTTCCTGCTTCACCTGCCCGAACAGGCGGCTTATCTCGTTTTTGAGATGATCAAAATCCGCCACAAGTGCTCTGGGGTCCCGCTTGTAAGCTTCGACCTTGCTATCCCCCAACCTCTTGAGGGCGGTCTTCGGGTCTTTTGACAGGGCGGTATCAATGAGTTGCCGCGTCGAGCATGAAGCAAGCAGCGCCGTTGCGGCAACGGCGACGCACACATTTTTCCAGGGCTGGGATCGCTGTAATATCCCCGTCATGGTGTGCCGACCGCGCATCCGGTCGGATTCATGCTGGGGTTGGGGTTCTGGCTGCCCGTTTCCGCCCCGATCCGCATGTCGCCTGACATGAAGGCGGGCGGCACGGCCAAACGTCGCAGCGATTCACGGTCGGCAAAACCGGTTTCGTCGCGCCCCAGATCCAGCCTCTCGTCGCCCTTGACCAGAATGACGTGACCCTCGTGTACCATCACATACAAGCCGGGCTCACCTGCCCCCGCTTCCGTGCCAAACAGCTTTTCCATTTCCAGCGGGATGCTGTCCGGGAGCGGTGCGGGGTTGCCGGTGATGCCGGGAGGCAAGGCGATGATGCGCACGGGCCGGTCGCTATCGCGGGCAAGGATGGCCGCCTGGCCGATCGCCACTTGGAGCGAACCTCCGGGAGAAACCATCACCACTTCGCCCGCCCACACGTACACTCCAGCCCCATTTAACGGATCCGATGGGTCAGCATCACCAATTTGCGCGACAGTGCGGTCATACCAGTCAGAGCGGGTGCCGGACATACCGGCGGGCGCGGCCGCCACCCTGACGGCATGACCCGGGCCGCTGTCGGCCACCTTGCTCCCGGCGCATGGCCCGTTGCACCAGGCATCGAAGCCGGTGCCGCGGATACCGATGGTGGCGGTGGATACGCGGAACTGGTATTTGTCGTGGCTGACCCGTCCGATCAGCCCGGTGATCACCCGCACGCCGCCCTTGAGCAACCGCATCACGGCATTTTCTTGCTCGGCCGCACGATCAAACTTGAACGCCTCTACCTTGAACGAAGTGCCCGGCTGCAAGGTCACGCGGCTTTCGTCGCGGAAC
This sequence comes from Gallionellaceae bacterium, assembly GCA_008080515.1. Classification (GTDB taxonomy): domain Bacteria; phylum Pseudomonadota; class Gammaproteobacteria; order Burkholderiales; family Gallionellaceae; genus VIKH01. The sequence goes on from VIKH01000004.1 coordinate 48,270, forward strand.
GCCACGATAGCGTGAGCCCCGCTTCCGGTGTTGAGCGTGTCGCCCTCGTACACCGGGGCGCCGATAACCAGCTTGCGCTCTTTGCCGCCACCCTCTTTGGCCGACAGCTCGCCGCTGACCAGCATCACGCGGCCTATCACCTGCGCCTGCGGGGCTTGCGGCTTAATGACCTGCCTGGTGGCGGTTGCCGCCTCATCGTCCCTGCAATCCTTGGTGGCGCACAGGCGTGAGGTAAACTCGGTACCGCGGATACCGATGGTCGCGGTCGAAGTGCGCACCTTGTAAGCATCCGGGTCGCCGCGCTTGCCGATCAGTCCGGTCAGCGCGCGGAAGCCGCCTTTCAGCAGGCGCATCACGGCATTGTCGGCCTGCGGGTTATCCTTGTTGAAGTGAAACTGCTCGACTTTCAGGTTGGAGTCGGGGCGCAACGTCACCTTGGCGCCGTCGTTCATCTGCATTTGGGCGTAGCTATCCCTGGCTGTAATCAGCATGTCGCCTTCCAGCACCTCCGATTTCGGGCCTAGCACCATCAATGTCCCGTCGGCGCGTTGCGCGACCAGGGTGCCGCTCATGTAACCCACCTTGCCGGCAACTTCGGCGGCTTGCGCCGGAATGCTGGCGGCCAGCAGCAATGCCGCGATCCCCACACTGAATTTGCTCATCTCACGCTCCGCACACCATGACTCAAAAACCTGCAGACAGCGCAACGTGCCCGCGCCAATCTCCCACTTGCTGCAACGGGTCGGCGCCCGCATTGATGATCCACGCCACATCCATGCGCAGCGCCCAGGTTCCGCCGAAGTTCGCGCGCAGACCGAAGCCCGAGGAAGAAATAAACGACTTGTCCTGCCCGCGCGACATGGCTTGGCCCGCGTCGAAAAACGCCAGGGCGCGAACGGAATTTTCCACGCTGCCAAGTTCCGGCGTGTAACCTTCCACGCTCCAGCGCAGCCCGCGTTCGCCGCTTTCTGCGCCCTCGGAGAAGCCGCGCACCCCGTCGGCGCCGCCCAGCCGGAACTGCTCGCCCAACAACAGAATGTTCCGGCTCCATTGGCCGGTTAGCAGGGCGCGCACCTGCCAGCTTTCAGCGATCTGTTGCGCGTAGTTCGCGCCGTAGCGCAGCACGCGGTAGTGGGCGTCCGGGCGCAACGCGCCGAGCGGATCATAAGCGGCGAAATCTGCGGTACCCCCCTTGTTCGCGCCGGGAATGTTGGCGGAAAGCGCGGCGTTCAAACCGAGATCGCTGCGCGCAAATTTGCCTTGTGCGGACAAGGCGAGGCTGGCGGGCATGGCGACGATTTCGTTGTAGATCACGACGGCCGGCGGCGGACTGGTCTGCTCGATGCGCTTGAAGTCGCGCCAGTCCAGCCCCAGCGACAGGCGTGGTTCGAAGCTGCCGATCCGGTCCAGCGGGCGGTTATAGCGCGCACTGAACAGCGTGCCGCCGCCCTGGAAATTAGACAGCCCCCCCACCACCGAGTTGACGTTGGAATAACCGCCGAAAAACTCCACGCTGTCGCCCATCCCGTACAGCGGGATCTTGTAGCTGCCGCCCAGCACCGTGACCCGGTTGGGGTATTGCGGCGAAGTCTGGAACTGCGCACTGCCGACATGGTCGCGGTCGAACAGGTTGGCGTGGCGATAGGCGAGCCCCAGCCGCGTGCGGCCCGTTTCCGTGGAACCGGTATTGTCCGCAGACAGCGTCCACGCGCCGGGGGCGCTGTCGGTGACGATCACGTTCGCGTCCACCTCGTCGTCTTTTTCCCCCGCTTTGAGCACCACGTTCATCTGCCGCGCCGGATTCTCATTGGCCAGCCGCAACTCGCGCGCAATCCGCTTCGAGCCGGGTATGTCGCCGGGATTGATCGAGGGCAGGGCGCGCAGGGCATTGGCCACGGAAAAGTGTTGGTTGTTTTTCACGGCCACCTTGCCGAAACGGCTTTCCACAACGCGCAACCGCACCGTGCCCAGTTCGAGTTCCTGCTCGGGCAGGCTCACGCGCACCGCCGAATACCCGTGCCGGGCGTACAGATTCTCAACCGCTTCCAGCGCACGTTGCACGTCGGAGAAATCCTTGCTCTTGCCGGTGTAGGGCGCAACGGCAGAACTGATTTCTTCCGTGGTCAGCAGGGTCGCACCCTCCACGAGGTAGCGCGCAATCTCGAAGCGCAGAATGACCGGCTCGGCGTTTGCAATAGCCCCATTTTGCGCCAGGGCGGGAGGTGTCGCCGCGCATAGCGCCAGCAGCAGGGGCAAGGCGCTTACCCACGAACCGCAAGCCGGTTGGCACCGGTGCGGGCTGGTCGGATTAAGGGATGGCCAGCATTTTTTGGTGGGGGGGGTCAAAATCACGCGCTGCTCCATAATCAGTTCGCCAGATCCGGATCATCCCGCTCCTGTTCCTCGCCCGCTCCGGGAGGGGCGGCAGCCAGCAGCAGGTTTACATTGGGCGGCTGCAAGGTGTTTACCGGGAAAACGGCTGGAGCAAAGCTCGACTGGGCAATGAAGTCCAGCACCGGCTGGGAGATAATCGCCAGCGGTCGGTAGGTGATATGCAAGTTGCTGTCCAGCACCGCTGGCAACCCGTTCGCATAGAAACCGCTCAACCCGCCGCTTACCGCACCCTCCACACCGTTCACGAAATATCCGCCGCCGGTCAGGTTGGGGAAGTGGATCCAGATCGAGTACGGTAAGCCGGAGTGTATTTCCGCGCCGCCCCCCGTGCTTCCGTCATTCAGGCGAATGACCCCACCCACCGAGAAGGGGCTGGCCGCACTGCCGATGTCCGGCGTTCCAAACAGGCCGGTGAGCCGATTGGGTGCGCCGGTGATGGACACGTCGCGCCCGACCGAGCCGGTTAGCGGCCCGTCGCTCCAGACCTGCCCGCCCGCCAGAATCAAGTCGTTGCCGACCTGCAGCGCGGCTGCCGCGCCGCTGGATATTCTGCCGCCTTGCGAATTCAGGTTGCCGCCCACGGTGATGGCTTGCCCCAACGCGCCGCGCATGTATGCGCTTGAACCGAGCAGATCCAGATTTCCCCTCACCGTTACCGTCTGCGTCCCATAAAGGCTTTGTACATGGGCGATGTCCTGCGCCGCGTTCAGCGTCATGTTCCCGCCCACCGTGATGGCCTGGTCGCCGCCGTTAGCGTTGATGCGGGTCTGATCATTGTCGAGCGCGTTCATGGTGAGGTTGCCGCCCACCGTGATCACCTGCCCGGCGCCCCCTTCGATGTGCGCTTCGGTGCCGCCAGCACTGTTGGTCACCTGCACCAGCAGATCGCGCCCGACGGTGATGGTTTGCAACCCGGACTGGCTCTCGATATATGCGCTGCCGCCGTTCATGACCGCGCTCATATCGCGACTGGCGGTGATGTTCTGGGCGCCGCTGTAGGCGATCAGCCTACCGCCTGCCGGGCCCACGAAAAGATCGCGCGCGGCAATCGTCTGCCCGCCGCCGCTGCTGATCCGCGACGAGCCGCCCGACACGGTGAGGTCGCCCCCGACCGCTATCAACTGTGCGCCGGACGATGTGTTGACCTGCCCGCTGCCGGTGTAGAGGAAATTGCCCGTAACGCCGATGGTCATTGCGCCGCTTGAGGTATTGATCTGCCCGCTGCCGCTGTGGGTGAAACCGCGACCGGCAGTGAGGTTCAGCGCGCCGCTGTTGGTATTGATCTGGCCCGATGCACTGTGGGTGAAGTCCTGCCCCGCCGTGATCGCCAGGCTTCCGCTGTTGTTGTTGATCTGGCCCGCCGCACCGGAGTGGGCAAAGTCGCGCCCGGCCATCAACAGCATCGCGCCGCTGTAGGAATTGATCTGGTCCGCGTCGGCATGGATGATGTCGCGTCCCGCCATCAACATCATCGCGCCGCTGAAGGTGTTGATCTGGTTGGTGGTGGAGCCGGTATGCAGGATGTCGCGGCCCGCGGTCAGGGTAATCGCCCCGCCGTAGCTGTTGATCTGCTGGGCGCCACCAGTGTGGACGATGTCCTGGCCGGCGTTGAGGGAAATGGCACCGCTATACGTATTGGCCCCTCCCGCGCCAGTGATGCTGATGTCGGACGCAGCCCCGCTCGCGGTCAGGGCGATGCCGCTGGTGGTCAGGGTGGCTCCGTTGGCGGACATCCCTCCGGTCACGGCCACGCTCCCCGCATTGTTCAGCGTGATGCTGCCGGACGTTTCGGTCATGCCGGTGATGGTCAGCGCGCCAGTGTTGCTGATCAGCGTGTTGCCCGCGCCGGTGTTGCTGGTGTGAATGCTGCCCACCGCCGTATTCAGCGCGATGCCGCCGGCCGAGACGACATCCAGCGTGTTGGCGGTAACGGTTCCGATGCTGGTGGTAATCGCGCCGCCCGCGTTGAAGGTCGCGTCGGTAGCGGCAACGCCGGTGGTGGTGGTGGTTCCGGTTCCATCGAAGCTGGTGACGCTGCCGATGGCGAAGCCGTCAGTGTCGCGGTAAGCCACATTGCCGGTCACGTTTGCCGCCAATGTGCCCACATTGTTGTTGCTGCCGCCAAGGTTGAAAGTGCCCGTACCAAGCAGGCGGAGCGCGCCCGCAGTGATCGAATTGCCGTTATCGCTGGCCGGTCCACCAGCGAGCGATAACGTCAGAACGCTGGTGTCGGCGTTGACCACGGAGCCGTTCAACACCGTGAACTGCGAGGCATCGCTGACTTTCATCAGGATATTGCCGCTGCCAGCCCCACCGACAAGTGAGGCGCTATCAAGCGCCATGCCTCCGGCCAGAGAGGTCATACGGATTTCTCCGCCCGCAGAAGCAACGTTGCCACCGAGAAGAATAATCCCGCCATCGGCGGGCGATGCCGACCCCGTCAGCGTCAGCGCGCCGCCTCCCGCCGCCGTGGTGCGCACCGTGCCGCCAAACAAGATGCCCACACCCCAGTTGGTATCGGGCATGGGGGTAGAGGTTCCGTTCAGCGTCAACGTTCCGGTTCCGGTCGTTTCAATTGTCGCCGCGTTAACGGTTACGCCTTGCGCCCTGACACCGGCGGCCGTATTTACACCAGTCACATTGACCGTACCCGTGGCAGTTGTCAGCCGCACGCCCGCGTTGGCAAAGTGGACACCAGCGACAAAGTCGCAGACAAGGTAGCAGCCGGAATTTGCATGCCATGCATGCGAGATACCGTCAATCGTCACCGTGCCGTTGCTGGAAAGCAAACCGCCCATCAAGGCTACGCCATCACCTTGCACGAATCCTGTCGCACCTTCGCCGTACATTGTCACATTGCCCGCGCCCGCCGCGATGTCGCCCAACACGGTAATGCCGCTGTTAAACGTGATGCCGCCCGTCACCGTGCCGTTGCCGAGAGCGCGTATCGAAGCGGAGCCCATCTGGATGTTGCCGCCGTTGCTGGCGATGGAAGAGCCGGTATCCAGATAGATGCCGCCGCGTATCCCCCCATCATTACCGGGGTTCAGGCTGATATTCACTGCGCCCGCAGAAGACGCGAGCGAGCTATTGGCGGCAAACAGGATATTTCTGTCCGTCGAGATATTGGCATTCCCCGTTCCAACATTGATGATGGAACCGGCATCCACCACCACATCGCCCATGCCAGTAATAGAAAGTCCCGTAGCGGCATTCACCACACCGCCCACCGGTGCGCCGGACAGCAGCACCGCATCGCTCGCGCCCGCACCCGCCGAACCGTTCAGCATCATCAAGCCGGTGGCTGAAACTTTGGCACCCATGTCAATAACGACCCCATGATTGCCGCTGCCTGCCGTGGCAATGCTCGTTCCGGTGATCGTCATTCCGCCGCCGCTGGTTACGGTCGTCCCGGCTTCGCCTATCCAGGTGCCGTCAGTGTTGCTACCATCACCGCTGGTGCCGGACAGCGCGACATTGCCTGTCGCCGACTGTACCGACGCGCCCCCCGCCACCTGCAATCCGTCGGAACTCCATGCTCCGATACCGGTGATGCTGATGTCGCCGCTGTTGGTGGTGATCGCGGCACCCGAGGCAATCCGCGCGCCACGGTTGCTGCCACCCGCGCCGGAACTGCCGCCCGTGCCAAACAGCGTGATGCCGCCGGTTCCGGTTGCGGAAATCGTCGAGCCGTTGTGGAAATAGATGCCCATGTTGGATGATCCGGTGGACGCGCCCCCCTGCCCGGTCAGCGAAATCAGGCCATCAACCGACGAGATGGACGCGCCGCTGCCGGGGGGGTGCCCCGCAATGCGATGTTGCCGCCGCCCGCATCGAGCGTCGCGCCGGTGAGGTAGATGCCGTCAATGTAGGTCGCGTTGCCTGCGGCATTGCCCGAGCCGTCACCCGCCACTCCGCCACCCAGCGTGATGTTGCCGCCGTTGCTGGTGATGGAGGAGCCATCGTTCATCCTGATCGCGCCGCCGTTCAAGCCATCCGAATCGGCGTTCAGCGTGACGCCCATTCCTGCCGCCATTGCCGTAATCGTCTGCGCTGCGGCAACGCTGATATTGTCGGAGGCGACCAGACTGATCGCGCCGGTGCTGGCCGTCATCGTTCCCGCCAGAATGTCGCCGCCGGAATTGGCGAGGTTAATCTGACCAGCCGTCAACGTAGCCAAGGTGGTATCCAGCACCGCCGGTCCAATATCGCGGTAGAGCGAGTCCGCGCCGGGGTCGTTGGCGGTGATGGCGAGCGCGCCAGCGATGTTGATCGCATCGTTCAGCGTCACGCTGCGCCCGGCTTGCAGGGTGAGGCTGCCCAAACCTGTCGCCGTAATGGGCGCACCCGCATCCTGCGTGATGTCGTTGTTGGCCTGCAACACCAGGTTGGTGCCCAGATTCAGGGTGCCCGCGATCCAGCTTGCACCCACGGTAGCATCCGTGGCCGGGCTGTCGGCAAACAGCGGGCCGCTCGCTCCACCAGCGCCAGCGCCGATCAGGTACACCCCGCCCATGCCGCCGTTGGCCGCGCCGCTACCGACCAAGACCGAGCCGGGCTGGCCGGACATCTCCTGAACATTGTTTGCAAAAACGAGCAGGCTGTTGTTGCTGGCGACCGTTCCCACCGTGCCGCTGCCGCCGTTGCCCCAGGTCAGCGCGCCGACATCCGGGGAAAAATCCTGCCGGTAAACCACGAAATTGCCGTCGGAAAGCGCCAGCACGCCACCAGCAACTCCGGTGCTGCCGCCGCAATCGCAAAAAATATCGAGCAGGCCTGGCGTCGCAGCCGAGCCGACCAGGCTGTTGCTCGCGGATACTATGCCGCCAAACAAGCCGTCCGCCAATTGGCCGGTCGTGCCGTTCATCCAGGTTGCCGCGCCCTTGCGGTTTGCGGCTACGCCTCCGTTCCCCCAGTCCGGGCTGGTGATTACCCAGTTGCCGTTACCCTGCAACTCGGTCACCCCCACAAAGCCGTTGCCCAGATCATCATTGACGGCGCTGCCCAGCAGGCTGTTGGTGGCAGCCACCGTTCCCCCTGTTGCGTCGCCGGCCAATCTGCCGGTCGCGCCGTTCATCCAGGTCAGCGCGCTGCGCCCCCCGTTCCAGTGCTGGCTGCGGATCAGCAGGTTGTTATTGCTTAAAACATTAACTCCATTGAGAGCTGAATCATACGAAAAAGAAGCGACACCTACCTGATCACCCGCAAGCGAGCCTATCAAGCTATTGAGTGCGTCCACCGCATCGCCCGACAACCCATTGGATAGAACGCCTGTCCGGCCATTCACCCAAGTTACCGCACCCATGCCGGTCTGATAGCCTCCCGCGCCGCGCCAGTCCGGGCTGCTGACAATGTAGTTCCAGAAAGTGGAGTCATCGCTCACGACGGTTATCCCGCCAGAGCCAACCCTGTCACTTGCCACGCTGCCCACCAGGCTGTTGGCGAAGGTAACCGAACCCACGGTGCCAGTCGCGCCGTTGCCGAGCGTGACCGCACCGGCAGCCGTTGCGGCACCGTTTGTCCAGTTGGGGCTCCGCACCACATAATTCCAGAAGGTGGAGTAATCGGTGATCTGGGTGATGCCGCCCGAACCGATGTTGTCGCCGGCAGTGTAAATGTCGTCAGGCGTGGTGCCCACCAGGCTGTTGCTGGCCGAAACAACACCGCCCTGCAAGCCATCCGCCAAGCGACCGTTAGCCGGGTTCATCCAGGTAACCGCCCCTCTGCCGTTAGACCAGTATTGGTTGGAGAACACCGCATTGCCGTTGCTCAAGTGGTTCGCCACGCTTGCGCCGACCGTATCGTTAATGATCGAGCCCACCAAACTGTTTGTCGCCGAAATCGTCCCCGAGCTGTCTGAAGTCAAGCCCGTTGTGCCGTTCACCCAGGTCAAGGCGCCGACGCCGCCGCCCCAGTTGCTGCGCACCACATAATTCCAGTAGGTGGAATAATCGCTGAACGACAGGATCCCCGTCCCCACGCTGTCGTAGCCAAAAACCCCGACCAAGCTGTTCAATGCGGAGATAATGCCGCCAGTGCCACCGCCCGACAATGCGCCGGTCGCGCCGTTCATCCAGGTCGCCGCCCCACGGCCACCATTCCAAGACGGGCTGGCGATCACGAAATTGCCGTTGCCCAACTGGGTGATGCCGCCGCTGCCCAAGCTATCGCTTGTCAATGAACCGAGCAGGCTGTTTGCCGCGCCGATCGCACCGCCATAAACCCGCAAGGTGGCGGTGCTGTTGGAAAGCTCGCCGGTCGCGCTGTTCATCCAAGTTACGGCACCCGCGTTGACGCCGGAGCCGTTATCCCAGCCCGGATTCAGCAACAGGATATTGAGGTTGAGGTAATGCTCGATCATGCCGCTTCCGACCATGTCGTTTGCAGTCGAACCGATCAGGCTGTTGGAGACAGACACCGCGCCGCCCGCAGTGCCATCCGAAAGTGCGCCGGTCGCGCCATTCATCCACGTCACCGCGCCCGCATTGGCAGCAAGCGTGCTAACGTTATCCCAGCTCGTGCTGCGCACCAGGAGGTTGCCGCTGGAGAGCTGGGTCACGGCGCTGCCGGACAGGTCGCCTGCCACCGAGCCGACCAGGCTGTTGGCAGCGGAAATCGCGCCGCCGAATGTGCCATTGGAAAGTGCGCCCGTCGTGCCATTCATCCAGGTCACCGCGCCCGCATCCGCCGCCGCGCCGTTGTCCCAATAGGGGTTTTGCACCAGGTAGTTGCCGTTGGAAAGCGCGGTGATGCTGCCGAAGCCCGCCTGGTCATTCGCCGTGCTGCCGACCAGGCTGTTGGCGGCGGATACCACGCCAGCTACGCCCGTTGTGCCGCTGCCCCAGGTCACCGCGCTCGCATCCGCCACCGCGCCGTTGTCCCAATAGGGGCTCCGCACCACGTAGTTGCCGTTGGAAAGCGCGATGATGCCGCCGTCGCCCACAGAGTCATTCGCCGAGCTGCCCACCAGGCTGTTGGTGCTGGACACCACCCCGGCCACGCCCGCCGCCCCGCTGCCCCAGGTCACCGCGCCCGCGTTGGCGGCGGCGCCGTTGTCCCAACTGGTGCTTTGCACCAGGTAGTTGCCGTTGGAAAGCACGGTGAAGCCGGTGCCCACATAGTCAAATGCCGTGCTGCCGACCAGGCTGTTGGTGGAAGATACTGCGCCCGCCACCCCTGCCGCCCCATTTACCCAAGTCACCGCGCCCCGGTCGCTGTTCCAGTTTCCGCTGCGCACCAAATAGTTGCCGTTGCCCACCAGATAAATGCCGCCGTTGCCCACCCGGTCGTTGGCCGCATCGCCCACCAGGCTGTTGGAAGAAGAAATCGCGCCGCCCGCGCTGCCCCCTGCCAGCAAACCGGTTGCACCGCTTATCCAGGTAACCGCGCCGACATTCGCCAGCTCCGGCCCCGCCCCTGCCGGTTGCGTCCAGTTTGATGTCGTCACGACAACGTTGCCGTTTGCGAGCGTCATGAAATTGCTGCCCACCCGGTCGCCCGCAGTGCTGCCTATCAGGCTGTTTGTTGATCCAACCGCGCCGCCATAAACCGGCACGGCAAGCGTGCTGTTGGAAAGCTCGCCCGTTGCCCCGTTGATCCAAGTCACCGCGCCCAGCGCGTTGGCCGCGACCCCGGCGCTGCCCCACAGCCCGCTACGCACCATGATATTGCCGGTGGAGAGCGTAGTGACCCCGCTAACCTCTTGAGGGCCATACCATTGGCTGACAGACATCGTCCCCACCCGGTCTCCTGCGGCAGAGCCGACCAAGCTGTTCGCCCCGGATATCGCACCACCGGTCGCGCCATCGGAAAGCGCGCCGGTCGCGCCGCTCATCCATGTCACCGCGCCGGCTCCCACCGCCGCACCGCCGTTACTCCAGTTGTTGCTGCTGACAATCAGGTTGCCGCCAGTCACGGTCATGCCGCTGGAATCGCTTGAATACGGCGTGCCATAGTAGACGTAGGTAAGGGTCTGGGTGCCGACCTTGTCGCCCGCAGCAGATCCGACCAGGCTGTTTGTTAGCCCAACCGCACCACCATAAACCCGCTGGGTAACCGTGCTGTTGGAAAGCTCGCCTGTCGCCCCGTTGATCCACGTCACCGCGCCCCGCGCGTTGGCGGCGATCCCGCCACTGCCCCACAGCGTGCTCCGTATCGCATAGTTCAAGCCGGTCAACCAGGTCGCTCCGCCCGAGCCGACCTGATCCCCCGTAGCGCCGCCGACCAGACTATTGGTATTTGAAACCGCGCCACCCGCCGCACCACCGGCAAGCTGCCCGGTTGATCCGTCCATCCAGGTCACCGCGCCCAGGTTGCCGCTCCAGTTTGGGCTGTACACCAAGTAGTGGCCGCTGTTCAGTTCGGTGATGCCACCGTTGCCCACCCGGTCGTTGGCCGTGCCGCCAAGCAGCGTGTTGAGTAGAGCGCCTGCGGAGGTGTAGAGATAAACTGCGCCCGAACTCGATCCGTTGAGGCTATCGTTCGGCGAAGTGATCAGGATGTTGCCGTTGGACAAGACCAGATTCTGGAAGCCGCCGAAACCCTCGCCCGCTCCAGGGGTAGTGTCCAGAATCTCCAGGTAGGGCGATGCGGGCAAAGCACCATTCCCCGCCGCGATGGTGATGTTGTACGGGTCGAGCAGCAAGGTGCCTTTCGCCCCGCGCGAGGCCGATAGATCAACCAAACCGGTGTAGCCCAGCGAGGTCAGCCCGGAAACTTCCGCCATACCGCCGTTGCCGCCAAGCGCGCCGCCCCTCGCGCTGATGTTGCCGCTGAAGCGCATGGACTGGTCCGACCACAGCACGACTTCGCCGCCGTTGCCGGTTTGCACGGCATCTGCCGCGAAACGGGCCGAGCGGTTGGCAAACACGCTGGTGGCGTTGGCGAGCGCGATGCCTTGCGCGCCGAACCCTGCCGCACCGTGCATCAATCCGCCGACGTGGACCGCGCCGCCGCCGTGTGTGCCGCTGGCATCCAGTTGCGCACCCGCCAGCTTGATTTCATTTCCCGCGAGGGTGATGCGGCCTCCCGTTGCACCGGTCGCACTGTACGAGCCGGAGGTGTAGTTGGAAACATTTGCGGATACCAGAATGTCGCCGCCGCTCCCGGTGGCGCTGTTGGCGGAATAGCGCGCGGACGAGGTGGAAAGCGCGCGACCGGCGGCCTGCACGCTGATTTGCCCGCCCGCTGCGGCACCATTTACGCTGATGGCAGCCGAGGAAAGGATGCTGTCCCCGTTCAAACTGACCGAGCCACCCGCACCAGATGCCCCATTGGCTTCGATGCTGCCGGTTTGCACCACTACGCCCGGCATGGTTGGCTCTGTCGAATGCGCCGCGCTGACGCTTACGCTGCCGCCGCCGGTTCCGTTTGCGCTGATCGTTCCGCCCGCTTCGGCGCGCTGGCTGGCGCGGAGCACGATCTTGCCGCCTTGCAATACCGCGCTGTCGGCGCTTACCGTACCGCTGTTTCTGACCACGGTGCCGAACAGCCCGAGGCTGCCGGATTCCACAATCAGTTTACCGACGTTGGTTGCATCGCCAGCCGGGGCGGTGATGCTCACCCGGAGATTGGGGTCAAAGGAATTGACCAGCTCGACTTCATGCCCCGCCGCCAGCAGGATTTCGCCGTTCGGGGCGGAGATCACGCCGGTGTTTTTCACGTCGGGGGCGATCAGGTAGATTTCTCCCCCGCTTTGGGCGGTAATGTTGCCCGCGTTGCTGATGCTCTGCGCGCCCGGCACCCGGGCAAAACTGTAGCGTCCGGCGAGAAAGTCGGCGTCGCTGAGGTTCAGGGTAGTAGCCACGAGACCGGCCACATCCACCGTTGCGCCCTGCCCGAACACGATGCCGCCGGGGTTGACCAGAAACACTCTGCCGTTGGATGAGAGCGTGCCGAGGATGCTGCTGGGGTTGCCGGTGGTGGCGACGCGGTTCAACACGGTGGAGGCGGCGGACTGCTGGGCGAAGTGGGTGGTTTCGTTGGCTGCTATCGAGAAGCTTTGCCAGTTGATGATGGTACCGGGGGTGTTGGTGACAGTAAGGGTACTAGCAGAGGCGGCGAAGCTTGCCTGACCGCTTGCCACCACTCCGCCCACCGGGTTGGCCGCCGCCTGTTGCGCGGCAAAAACCAGCATCAGTGCGGCGCAGGCGGGCTTTAGGCGGAATTGCGGGCGGTTGGATTTTTTGCTCATGATCAGGTCGCTCGGTAATCGTTGGTTCGGGAAACTACGGCAAACCCCATGCCGGAGAACGCATTTGCAGTTGCGCAGCAAGGCCTAACGCTGGGGCGGCGCACAGCGGCTTGACGCGAAATGCGTTCCTTGCACGAAAAGCCCCGGATTGCACCTTCGGAATAGCGGCAAGCCATAGCCTGAACGGCAGATTATCTGCCTGTCTGACAAGAAAAGCTATTGTACTGGAGTACAGGTATACGGGGTCGAGGCAAGATTCTTGATGCGTGATAAGGCGTACACACCGCGCGGTGTGAGCGACTACTTCAGGTCATTTTGAGGTGGTCTATCCCGGACAAGATGTCGGTTTCCCGCGCGAGCTTGCTGTTCAGTTTGATGTTGAGGCGCAGGTCGTTGAGCGAGTCGGCGTTTTTCAGCGCTTCCTCGTAGCTGATTTTCCCCGCCTCGTACAGGTCGAACAGCGCTTGGTCGAAGGTCTGCATTCCCAGCTCGCGCGAGCGGGACATGACGCCCTTGATTTCGTTGACCTCACCTTTGAAAATCTGGTCGGCGATCAGCGGGGAGTTGAGCATGATCTCGATCGCCGCCACCCGCCCGGCGCCGCTTTTGTTCGGGATCAGTCGCTGCGAGATCAGCGCCTTGATGTTGAGCGACAAATCCATCAGTAACTGCGCGCGGCGCTCTTCCGGAAAGAAGTTGATGATGCGGTCCAGCGCCTGGTTGGCGCTGTTGGCGTGCAGCGTAGCCAGGCAAAGATGGCCGGTTTCGGCGAAGGCCACGGCGTGCTCCATCGTTTCGCGGTCGCGGATTTCGCCGATGAGGATGACATCCGGCGCCTGGCGCAGCGTGTTCTTCAGCGCCGCTTCCCAGGATTCGGTATCCACCCCGACCTCGCGGTGGGTAACGATGCAGTTGATATGGTCATGCACGTACTCCACCGGGTCTTCGATGGTGATGATGTGGCCATAGCTGTTTTTGTTGCGGTGGCCGAGCATCGCCGCCAGCGTGGTGGATTTGCCGGAGCCGGTACCGCCGACCAGGATGACCAAGCCGCGCTTGGTCATCACCACATCCTTGAGCACCGGCGGCAAGCCCATTTCGTCGAGGTCGGGGATTTTGGTGGTGATGGTGCGCAGCACCAGGCCGACGCGCTGCTGCTGCATGAACACGTTGACGCGGAAGCGCCCGATGCCGGGTGGGCTGATGGCGAAGTTGCATTCGTGCTTGGCCTCGAACTCGGCGGCCTGCCGGTCGTTCATGATGCTGCGCGCCAGTTCCTGGGTGTGCTGGGAGGTCAGCGCTTGCGGCGAGACCGCTGTCAGCTTGCCGTCCATCTTGAAGGCGGGCGGAAAGCCGGTGGTGATGAACAGGTCGGACGCCTTCTTGCTGAGCATGCCGCGCAGCAAATTGTGGATCAGCTCGGTGGCTTGCGCTCTTTCCATGGTAACCCCTAACTCTAGCCGGTAGTTGGTGTGTAAGGTCGATTAAGCGCGGAGCGCGAATCCACCGAAAAATGCGGTGGATACACGCCTGCGGCGTTTTATCCACCCTACTGATGCATTTGCAGGTGCGAATTTACCTCGCAACCGATGGTTGCTGGTTTAATTTCCCGGAAACAAATCCTTGTTCATCGCCTTGGAGCGCGCTTCCGATGCGGCCACGACGTTGCCCTTGACCAGGTTTTGCAGGCATTGATCCAGCGTTTGCATGCCGAGGTTGCCGCCGGTCTGGATGGCGGAATACATCTGCGGCACCTTGGCTTCGCGTATCAGGTTGCGGATGGCCGGGGTGCAAATCATGATCTCGTGCGCCGCCGCGCGGCCGGTTCCATCTTTGGTCTTGAGCAAGGTTTGCGAGATCACCGCGCGCAGCGATTCGGACAGCATGGCGCGCACCATTTCCTTCTCGTCGGCGGGGAATACGTCAATGATGCGGTCTATGGTTTTGGCGGCAGAACTGGTGTGCAGCGTGCCGAACACCAGATGGCCGGTTTCCGCCGCAGTCATCGCCAGGCGTATGGTTTCGAGGTCGCGCATTTCGCCCACCAGGATCACGTCCGGGTCTTCGCGCAGCGCGGAACGCAGGGCGTTCTGGAACGACAGCGTATGCGGGCCGACTTCGCGCTGGTTGACCAGACATTTTTTCGATTCGTGGACGAATTCTATGGGATCTTCCACGGTCAGGATGTGGCCCATCTCCTTGTCGTTGATGTGGTTGACCATCGCCGCCAACGTGGTGGATTTGCCGGAGCCGGTGGGGCCGGTCACCAGCACCATGCCGCGCGGGTATTCGGAAATCGCCTCGAAAATTTTCGGGCACTTCAGGTCTTCCAGCGACAGGATTTTGGAAGGGATGGTGCGCATCACCGCGCCCGCGCCCCGGTGGTGGTTGAAGGCGTTGACGCGGAAGCGCGCGAGGTTGGGCACCTCGAAGGAAAAATCCACCTCCTTGTTTTCTTCGTAAAACTTGCGCTGCCCGTCGTTCATGATGTCGTACACCAGGGCGTGCACTTCCTTGTGCTCCATCGGCGGCAGGTTGATGCGGCGGACATCGCCATGCACGCGGATCATCGGCGGCAGGCCGGCGGACAGGTGCAGGTCGGAGGCTTTGTTTTTGACGCTGAAGGCGAGCAGCTCGGTAATATCCATTATAATTCCCGCTGAATCGCAAACCGCGCAATGGCGCGGCTGCGTGGCACATTTGACCCTGCGCCGATTATGACCGCAATCGCTTCCAACTTGCAAGCTGTCAGGCGCGACATGGAGTATTTCGCGCGCGCGGCACAGCGCCGCCCGGAAGAAATCGCGCTGCTGGCGGTGAGCAAAACTTTTGCTGCCGCTGCGGTGCGCGAGGCGTTTCAGGCCGGGCAACGCGCTTTCGGCGAGAGCTATGTGCGGGAGGCGCTGGACAAGATTGCCGCGTTGCGCGACCTCGATCCGGAGTGGCACTTCATCGGCCCGATCCAGAGCAACAAGACACGCGCCATCGCGGAGAATTTCGCCTGGGCGCACGGGGTGGATCGGTTGAAGATCGCCGAGCGGCTGTCGGAGCAGCGCCCGCGAAACTTGCCGCCGCTCAACGTGTGCATCCAGGTCAACGTCAGCGGCGAGGACAGTAAAAGTGGCGTGGCACCGGACGAAACGGAAGGATTGGCGCAGTCCGTGGCGCGCTTGCCGCAGCTCAGATTGCGCGGCTTGATGGCCGTTCCCGCTCCGGCGGATGGCTTGTCCGCACAACGCAAACCTTTCGCCCAACTGCGCGAACTCGCGATGCGGCTCAAAGCGGATGGACTGGCGCTCGACACGCTATCCATGGGCATGTCGGGCGATCTCGAAGCGGCGATCCGGGAAGGCGCCACCATGGTGCGCGTCGGTACGGCAATTTTCGGCGGGCGGCAAAAGCAATAACCGCCGATAGGCGCGGATGAAGCGCCAATCACTTGTTAGATCCGTCAGTCTGGTTGGCCTTCCGCTGGCGACAAGCCCGAAGCTCAACCTACGCATCTATCCTGATTCGGGTAAAATCCGCACCTTTGCGCCGCTTGCAGCACGGCTTGGGCGGCAATTTCCGGAAGAACTCTCGAACAATGAGCAGCAACCCACAGGCGCCGGTTTCGCATTTCATCCGCAACATCATCGAAGCCGATCTGGCGAGCGGCAAGCATCGCGGCATCGTTACCCGCTTTCCACCCGAGCCCAACGGTTACCTGCATATCGGCCACGCCAAATCCATCTGCCTGAATTTCGGGCTGGCACTCGAATACGGCGGCAAATGCAACCTGCGCTTCGACGACACCAACCCGGAAAAGGAAAGCGAGGAATACGCGCGATCCATACAGGAAGATGTGCGCTGGCTGGGCTTTCAATGGGATGGCACGGTGCGCTGGGCGTCGGATTATTTCGATGCACTCTACGGTTTTGCGGTGAAGCTCATCGAGCGGGGCCTGGCTTATGTGGATGACCTGACGCCGGAACAGATGCGCGAATATCGCGGCACTCTGACCGAGCCGGGCAAAAACAGCCCGAACCGCGACCGCCCGGTCGCCGAAAATCTGGATTTGTTCGCGCGCATGAAGGGTGGCGAATTCCCGGACGGCAGCATGGTGCTGCGCGCAAAAATTGATATGGCTTCGCCCAATATCAACCTGCGCGATCCGGCGCTGTACCGCATCCGCCGCGCCCACCACATCCGCACCGGCGACAGCTGGTGCATCTACCCGATGTACGACTACACCCACTGCATTTCCGACGCGCTGGAAAATATCACCCACTCGCTGTGTACGCTGGAATTCGAGGATCACCGCCCGCTCTACGACTGGGTGCTGGATCATCTCGACATGCCGTGCCACCCCCAGCAGATCGAGTTTTCCAGGCTGGAGCTGCATTACACCATCACCAGCAAGCGCAAGCTGTTGCAACTGGTCACCGAGAACCGCGTATCCGGCTGGGACGACCCGCGCATGCCCACCATTTCCGGCATGAGGCGGCGCGGCTATACGCCGGAAGGCATCCGCGAATTTGCGCGCCGCATCGGCATTTCCAAGAGCGCAAACGTGGTGGATATGGCGGTGCTGGAAGCATGCGTCCGCGAAGACCTGGAGGCGCGCGCGCCACGCGTGATGGCCATCGTCAACCCGCTCAAGGTCAGCATCACCAACGCCGATGGTGCGCAATCACGCGAAGCCGGATTTCATCCCAATCATCCCGAGTTCGGCAGCCGCGTCGTTCCCTTCTCGCAGCAATTGCTCATCGAGGCGGACGATTTCGCCGAAGTGCCGCCACCGGGTTGGCAACGGCTTACCCTCGGCGGCGAGATTCGTTTGCGTTACAGCTACGTGATGCGCTGCGACGAGGTGGTGAAGGATGCAAGCGGCAAGGTTATCGAACTTAAATGCAGCATTGACCACGCCACGCTGGGAAAGAATCCGGAAGGGCGCAAGGTGAAAGGCGTCATCCATTTCTTATCGTGCGAACACGCGCTGCCCGCCGAGATCCGCCTGTATGACCGTTTATTCAACGCGCCGGAGCCGGATGGTGACCGCGATGTGGATTTCAGCACCCACCTCAATCCGCATTCGTTGGACGTTGTGTCAGGCTGGGTGGAAGCTGCGGTGCGCGATGCCGCGCCGGAAACGCGCTACCAGTTCGAGCGACTCGGCTATTTCTGCACCGACCGGCGCGACCACCGACCGGGAGAGAAGCTGGTGTTTAACCGTACCGTAACGCTCAAGGATTCCTGGGCGAAAGAGCAGCCATGAACAGCGGTGCGATCGTTCCGGACGAGGAGCGAATGCGGTCGCTCAAGACGGTAACCTTTGTGGTCTATGTCCTGTACGCGCTTTCTTACTTCACCGGCGTATCGGCCATCGTCGGCATCATCGTCAACTACGTGAAAAAGGAAGATGTCGCGGGCACCTGGCTGGAGAGCCACTTCCGCTGGCAGATCCGCACCTTCTGGTTTGGCTTGCTGTGGGCGGTGATCGGGGTGCTGACGGTGTTTGCCCTGATCGGCGGGGTTATCCTGTTCGCCAATTTCTGCTGGATCATCTACCGTATCGTCAAGGGCTGGCTCAACCTGAACGACGGCAAGCCCATGCCAATTTGATGTGTTTAGCTGAGCGAGGGGACGGCAATGTATAAACGTATTGCAGTAGCGGTGGATGGCAGCAAGACTTCCGGTAAATCGTTACGGGAAGCGGTCGGCCTTGCCAGAGAAACAGGCGCCAGGATTCTGTTGCTCCACGTTTGCGAAGAAATCCCCGCCATCTGGGAGCCGGGCGGGTTGAACATGCTGCCTACCCAGGACATCATGGCGGCAATTGCCGATGCGGGCAATACGCTGCTGGGCAAGCTGGAACAGCAGGTTGCCGGGCAAGGCGTGGCGGTGGAAACGAGGCTGGCCGAAACACTGGGCGGCCGCATGGGCAGCGCCATTTCGGAAGAGGCGAAAAAATGGGGCGCCGATCTCCTGGTGGTGGGCACGCATGGGCGCAAGGGCATGGATCACATCCTGATGGGCAGCGTGGCCGAGAGCGTGGTTCGCACGGCCACCATGCCGGTGTTGCTGGTGCGAGGGGAAGATTGAAAAAAACTGATGAGAAAAAGATTGTGACCATGCTGAAAATCCATAACTCTCTTACCCGCGAAAAACAGGATTTCGTTCCCATCGAGCCAGGCAAGGCGCGCATGTATGTGTGCGGCATGACGGTTTACGATTATTGCCACCTCGGCCA
>VIKH01000004.1:67180-68814 GCA_008080515.1 Gallionellaceae bacterium
TGACGCAACGCTTCATCGCCTTCATGCACGAGGATGAGCGCGCGCTGGGCGTAATGCCGCCGGACCACGAACCGCGCGCCACCCAGTATGTGCCGCAGATGCTGGACATGATTGCCAAACTGGAAACCAACGGGCTGGCCTATCTTGCCGGCGATGGCGACGTGAATTACTCGGTGCGCAAATTCCCGGAATACGGGAAACTGTCCGGCAAGTCGCTGGAGGATTTGCGTGCGTGCTATTCTTTACCGACCGCCGCGACCATCATCTAGGGCGTGGGCTTGTATTCAACCGCACCATAACCCCTAAAGACTCGTGGGCAAAAGAAACAAATGCACAACAAGGTACATTATTCGAATCTTGAGACCCTTAGGGGTATTGCGGCCTTGATGGTGGCAATTGCTCATTCGTATAATGCCATTGCCTTTGGTGGGATAGATAAACCGTGGGACACGCCACTCTGGGCCACCCCTGTCGAATTTGAAGCATTATCTGCTGGACTGATTTTAATGTTTGCCAATGGTGCTGCAGGGGTTACCATTTTTTTTATTTTGAGCGGGGTAGTACTGGGATTGTCGCTTGACTTTGACAAAAGTAGATTGCCCAGTCGCTATGGTAAGTTTTTAATCAAGAGATTTTTTAGAATTTATCCCGCACACGTAGTTTGTTTGCTCATTCTCTGCACGGTGTTGATTGTTTTTGGCATCGTTAATCCGGGGACATTTGAGAAATCCTCAATGTTTTATAACTGGTTTTATCGAACAGCTCCCGACGCGAGGGCGATAATCACTAACCTGATGTTGAAACAAACATACCTGAACTCTGTGACGTGGTCAGTGAAAGTGGAAATGATTGTTGCCCTTTTCTTTCCAGTGCTGCATCTGGTTTCCAGAGCTAACAATAATCGAGCACCCTTCGTTCAGTTGATTATACTTTTGCTACTGATTGGATTGTCGATAGTAAACCCTGGAGGGGGTGTGGTGCTGCCGCACGTGTACAAGTTTTACTTGGGGTTGCTAATTCCCACGTATGGGATGGCATTGGCTGCATTCTTTAAATATAAGAAGCTATCTATCTCGACACCTACCATAGTGACTTTGTCAATCGTGGCGATTTTGGTTGAGAGACAGTTAGTATATGGCTCATATCCGGGTTTCGGAGTAATTCAGGCATTAGGTGCTGCTGTGTTGATTTATGTATTAATGCAAAATAGTGGTGGTTGGCTATTTCGTCTGAAAGCCTTAAAAAAACTTGGGCAATACAGCTACAGCTTTTATTTGTGGCATTTTCCAATACTTTGGTTGATGTACTATGGGTTACATACCAACTTAATATTTCATGGATTAATTCATAGCCATGCATTTGCTCTGGCCTGTGTTATTTGCGTGATCTCTATATTTGCGGCCTATTTATTTGCTTTGATCAGTTATTTGGCGATTGAACATCGGGGAATTATTTTTGGCCGGAACGTGGCAACCAAGTTTTGGAGTTAGGGGCCGTCTTTGTTCGTGAATTGGAATGCTGAAGATATATAACTCCCTCGTTCGCGAAAAACAGGATTTCGTTCCCATCGAGCCGGGCAAGGCGCGCATGTATGTGTGCGGCATGACGGTTTACGATTATTGCCACCTCGGCCA
>VIKH01000133.1:0-4173 GCA_008080515.1 Gallionellaceae bacterium
CATCGGCAAATTTTTCGACCTGCGCTTCGCCGAGGTAAATAGCTTCGTGGCCCAGCACTTCTTTGGTATCGGGGTCGAGAAGCGGTTTGCCGGCGCGATAGATTTGCCAGTGCGCTCCATCAGTTTCGTTCAACCCTTGCGCGTAAGCTATATCGTTGTTGCCAAGAATAACGCGCCGCTCATAAGTCCCGACCAGGCTTGGCGCTTTGGCCAAGGCATCCTTTTCTATTATCAGCGAGCGGGTCAGGAAGGGCTCGATGTCGCCGACCGGAATGCTGGGGATGGCGCTATGCTTGCTTTCCTGCGAGTGCATCCGGGGGGAGAGCTTGACGACGTTGCCGGAAGCGCCCGGTGAGGCTGGCTGACCAGATGACCCGGTATCGCCTTCCGCGCCGATGCGCAGAGTACCGGTGGCGCGATCCAGCAGAACGATGTTGCCGGGGTATATCCAGTGCGGGTCCTTGATGGTGTCTTTGTTCAGCCCCCAGATCTGCGGCCATTTCCATGGGTCGTTGAAGAATTTGGCGGAGATGTCCCACAGCGTATCGCCTTTGATCACAATGTGGCGATCCGGCGCGTTGTCACGGATTTCGGGTGCGGCAGCAAGGGCGGCGACGGGCAACAAACAGCAAATCAGCGATATAATCAATTTTTGCATGGATACCCCAGCGGAATTATGGAGGGACGCGCGTTTCGGCCTGTGTAGAGTGCGCGCGACGGGTCAAATTCTGCATCCAGTCCTTTAAATTAGCAAGCGTTTATGGCGATACTCAAAATATTGCACTATCCGGATGCACGGCTGCACACCATAGCGAAACCCGTGCGTGCGGTGGACGGCGCAATCCGCAAGCTCGTTGAAGACATGGCGGAGACCATGTATGCCGCCCCCGGAGTGGGGCTTGCCGCCACCCAGGTGGATAGCCACCAACAGGTTATCGTGGTGGATGTGTCCGAGTCGCACGACCAGTTGCTGGTGCTGATCAACCCGGAAATTATTTCCAGCAGCGGCGAAAGTGTCCACGAAGAAGGCTGTTTGTCGGTCCCGGGGATATATGAGGATGTGCGGCGCGCCGAGCGCATCACGGTGCGCGCGCTGGACCGGCAAGGCAGCCCGTTGACGCTGGAAGCGGATGGTTTTCTGGCAACCTGCATACAGCACGAGGTGGATCACCTCAAGGGCAGGGTGTTCGTCGAGTATCTGTCGCAACTCAAGCAAACGCGCTTGCGCGTCAAGCTGAAGAAACGCCAGCGCGAAACCATGTAACAGCCCCGAAAACTTCCGTGTCGGCTTGTTGCGCTAATCGTTCTGAGGCGGATGGTATGAAGTCATGCACGCTAAAAGACCTTCAATTGGGCATCAAGGAAAGCGACCTGCACAAATAGAGGAACGCCATGAAAACTTACGACTACGCATTCCGGTTTACCAAAGAAGACGGTGGCTGGGTGATTACTTGCCGCGACCTGCCAGAAGCGATTTCCCAAGCCGAAGCGAATGAAGATCAGATCGAGGTCGCGGAAGGATGCTTGCAAGCGGCGCTTGAGTCCCGCATTCGCGATGATGAACCGTTGCCCGTCGCCAGCAAGCCGCGCCGGGGCGAAGTGGTGATTTCACCGCCTGCCGCAACGGCTGCAAAGGCTGCGCTATATGATGCGATGCGTGAAGCGGGTATTTCCAAAACTGAACTTGCCCGCAAGCTGGGAATTGACGAAAAAGAGGTCCGCAGAATGCTGGATGCCGGACACGGCACCAAGCTGCCACGCATTGCCGAAGCGGTTGAGGCGTTGGGGCGGCATTTGCATATTGCGCTGGCTTGATCGGCCAATGAAGCCGAAATGGCGTTATGCAGCGTGAGGTGATGGCAGTCGAGGTCAGAAAGGCAATCTTGGTGGGTAAGATAGATTTCTATGATGCGTACAAAGAGTGGCGAAATCGCGCACGAAAGTATCGCCCGCAGACGGTAGTTCGTATTGCAATGCAGTTTCTCGGCGAACCAACCGCGAGCAAATTTGAGGATCTTCAGCGCGCACCTTGGCAGGTGTTACTTCTGGTCAAATGGATATGCCAAGACAAATTAGCTAATGACCTATCGGGAGAGGACATACCACAGGCTGCATTTAATGATTTGCGCCAGAAACTTTGGGAGCTTCCCGAACGTGTCAATTTAGGTATACGCGACACGCTACCAGGTCAACTTTTCTTCCGGCAGTTAATTCACCCACAAATTGGATTCCAGCGCCATCTGTCTCGTGGCTTTGTTCGAGAAGCAGCCCTTCTTGCACAACAATCAGAGAAACATCCGCTTCGCAGTCTATTTGAAG
Organism: Gallionellaceae bacterium; assembly: GCA_008080515.1. GTDB lineage: Bacteria > Pseudomonadota > Gammaproteobacteria > Burkholderiales > Gallionellaceae > VIKH01. Next base: position 2,320 of record VIKH01000133.1, read on the forward strand.
CCAAGGTAGGCATTAGTGTTCTTGATTTTTTGGATATATCTACTGCGACATACGCTGCTATTTTAGATGGGAAGCGAAAGCTTGATATTGGTTGGTTTTTCCCCCTGCGAAATGTATATGGGGATTCAGCAATAGACGCATTTATATCTTGTATTTCACGGACGTATCCTCAAGCAGTTGAGTTCTGCCGTGCCCTGCCGCGTGCGGATACTAAAGTTGCTTCCGAATTTTATGAATTTCCAGTTTTCAGCCGCTATCCATTCCTTCGCACAGGCAACATGCTTGAGTGTTGGCATCCTGCGGTATTTTATCGGGGCATCGAGGGGCTTGTTCATTCCATACTAAGCGAGGAAGGAAAAAACTACATCGATTGTTTCAGCAAACTTTTTGAGGTGCACGTCGTTACAGAGGCGCAAAAGCTGGGCGTGCCTTTTCTGGATGAGGCTGCGTTAAGGACGCTTGTCCCTTCTGAAATCAAGGTGCCGGATGGGCTGCTCTCGTTCCCAAACTGCAATATATTTATTGAATCGAAAGCGGGGCTGTTTGATGAATCAGTAATGACCGTCGGACACTCAGAGATATTTGCCAACAAAACAAAGGCACTTAGAACTGCCATCAAGCAAGGAATGTCTGCATCTGCGGGACTTCGATCTGAGAAACGTGCGCCATCCCAAGTGTTAGATGCGAACAGAGACTACCTTCTCATCGTAACCAACAAAGAATTAAGTGCTGGCAGAGGAACAGCACTTTTATCAATGTACCCGCCAGATACTTTCAACAACCACACATCCGAATTAACCCAATTCTTGCCACTGTCGAATATTTATGTGCTGTCAATTGAAGACTTCGAACGACTCATTTCTGGTGTCTCCTCGACAGAGTTTTCTATGCCGTCGTTTTTGGATAATAGCGTTGAGGCAGATAAGAATGCTGATTCAGCAGTACACTTTTTCGAACAGCATCTTGATAGACTGAAGGTGCCCAGAAAGTACTCTGAATTGGTAGAAAACGCTTTGAGCGATATTACTACTCGGCTTGGGCGGGCGCTTGAACAGCAACCAGCAATAGAGCCATGATGGGTGCGAATTCTGGTTCAAACTGGACACGCATTCCACGGCAAACTGGACAGTAAAATAGAAATGTAGGGGTACGCGGGATAAGGAAACAAGCATGCATGAGACACCGAATGTAATTGGAAATCTAGCCTACCCATTCCGAGCCGATTTCAACATTTTTCCCTTGCCCCGGCTTCGCTCGTTGTGCCGTGCAGGGGCTGTTGCCGGGCTGATTTCACCATGAGAATAATTTTTGCCGGAACCCCGCAGTTTGCTGCCACCGCCTTGGAGGCGTTGCTGGCGCATCATTTTGACGTGGCCGCAGTGTTGACCCAGCCGGACCGGCATGCCGGGCGCGGCATGCGGCTCGCCCCGAGCCCGGTCAAACAACTGGCGCTGGCGCACGGTTTGCCCGTGCTGCAACCCACTTCCCTCAAGCAGCCGGATATCCAGCGCGAACTGGCAGTTATTGCGGCGGATGTGATGGTAGTCGCGGCTTACGGCCTGATCCTGCCGCAGGCGGTGCTGCAATTGCCGCGATACGGCTGCCTGAACATCCATGCTTCGCTGTTGCCGCGCTGGCGCGGTGCGGCCCCGATCCAGCGCGCCATGCTGGCGGGAGATACCGAAACCGGTATCACCATCATGCAGATGGATGCCGGATTGGACACCGGCGACATGCTGCTGAAAAAATCCTGCCTGATCGGCGCGGGCGATACCGCGCAAACACTGCACGACAAGCTTGCGCCGCTGGGGGCGGAGGCCATTGTCGCCGCATTGCGTTTGCTGGAGCAGGGGC
>VIKH01000133.1:4186-5743 GCA_008080515.1 Gallionellaceae bacterium
ACTAAAGAGGAGGCCAGGGTTAACTGGGCGGAAGATGCGGCGCAGATCGCTCGCGCGGTGCGCGCCTACAACCCCTTCCCCGTGGCGCATACCCTGTTTGCGGAGACACCGTTAAAGATCTTGCAGGCTACCGCGCTCGACGAGCCGGGGGGAAGCCCCGGAACTGTGCTGAAAGTTGAAAAAAACGGCATCGTGGTCGCGTGCGGCAAGGGTGCGCTGCGCCTGGAAGTGTTGCAGCGGCCTAACGCCAAAGCCATGCCTGTGGCGCAGTTGGTGCAGGGGTTTGCAGTGAAAACGGGCGATCGGTTCAATTGATGGATATCGTGCAATTGGGCGCCAGCAAGGTGGTGCGCCAGGTATTGAGCGGGCGCAGCCTGAATCAGGAACTGGAAAATTTTTTGCAGTCCTCGCCGGGGTTGTCGCCGCAGCAGCGCGGTGCATTGCTGGATTTGAGCTACGGCACGCTGCGCTTCTACGGGCAGCTTGCGCGCATGCTGGAGCAGTTGTTGCACAAGCCGTTGCAGGACGAGCAACTGCGCTGCCTGCTGCTGGTGGCGCTGTACCAGCTCCAGCACAGCAAGGCAGCAGCGCATGCGGTTGTGGATCATGCCGTGCGCACCGCGCGCAGACACAACGCCGCCGCCGGCGGCTTGGTCAACGCGGTGCTGCGCAATTTTCTGCGCAACCGAAACGAACTGCTGGCCGCAGCGGTCAGCACGGATGAAGGGCGCTATTCCTACCCGCAATGGTGGGTGGATGAAGTCAGGGCGCAATACGGCACGCGCGCCGAAGCGATACTGCTGGCGGGCAACCAGCACCCGCCGATGACGCTGCGGGTGAACCGCCGCCGCACCACCCCGGCCGATTATTTGTCGCTGCTCGCGCAGCACCATATCGCTGCCAGCCCGATTCCCCCGGACGCGATATTGCTGGAGCGCCCCGTGCCCGTGGACAAGCTGCCGGGATTTTTTGACGGGCTGGTGTCGGTGCAGGATGCGGGCGCGCAATATGCGGCGCACCTGCTCGATGTGCGTGACGGTTTGCGCGTGTTGGACGCATGCGCCGCGCCGGGCGGCAAGGCTTCGCATTTGCTGGAGCTGGCGCAAATTGATCTGTTGGCGCTGGACAAGGATGAGGCACGCTTGCGGCGGGTGGACGAAAATTTGCGGCGCCTCGGCTTGCACGCCCGCTTGCAAAGCGGGGATGCGGGGCAACCCGGCGGCTGGTGGGACGGCAAGCCCTTCCAGCGTATCCTGGCCGATGTGCCGTGCTCCGCTTCCGGGGTGGTGCGCCGCCACCCGGATATCAAGTGGCTGCGCCGTGCGACGGACATCGAGAGTTTCGCGCGGCAGCAGTTGCAGCTACTCGAAGCGCTGTGGCGACTGCTGGAAAGTGATGGTAAATTGCTGTATGCGACGTGCTCGATTTTTGCGCGAGAGAACCGGCAGGTTGTCGGCGAATTCCTGCAACATCATGGCGATGCGCGGCTGCTTGATATAGAGGATGCAGGGCAGGGAGCCGGAGTTACCTCAAGCGGGAACGAGGGGCAACTATTGC
>VIKH01000133.1:5754-7166 GCA_008080515.1 Gallionellaceae bacterium
CGGACGACCAGCACGACGGATTTTATTATGCACTGCTCCACAAAATATGATGGCTGAAAACATAAAACGGAAAGCGGCCCACAGCGGTTGGGTGGCGAAGGGAAGGCGCATTCCCGGCTTTTTCTATTTTTTGTTTTTTGGTTTCTGTTTCCCGGCATCCGCCCAGGCCGATGGGATCGCAGTACGCAAAGCCGATGCGCATTTTTCCGATAGCGGCTACCAGCTTTCCGCCGATTTTGATGTGGGCTTCAATTCTGTCGTCGAGCAGGCGCTCTCGCAAGGGGTGCCGCTGTATTTCGTCAGCGAGTTTTCGCTGACACGCCCGCGGTGGTACTGGCTGGACGAGACGGTCGCTCAAAGCGAACAAGCCGTCAAGCTTTCCTACAATAGCTTGACCGGCCAGTACCGCATCACGCGCGGCACGCTGTTCCAAAATTTCGCGAGCCTGGACGCCGCGATCAACACTATCCGGCGCCAGTCCGCCGAGCCCATCCCGCCAGGGCAGCTCGCAGGGGGGGATAATTTTCTTGCGGAAAAGCTGCTGAAAAAAGACAGCGGCTACATTGCGGCGGTGCGCATGCACCTGGACGTGTCGCAATTGCCCAAGCCGCTGCAAGTCAACGCCCTGACCAACAACGACTGGAACATCGATTCCGGCTGGTATCGCTGGATCGTGCATCCAGACACCGCCGCGCAGCAGAGATGAGCGCACCGTGAAGTACCTGATTTTTTTCTGCGCGCTGATCGGCAGCCTGCTGCTTTACCTGCTATCCCGCGCCAGCGACAACACCGACCTGTTTTCGCGCAACTATTACGGTCTGCTGGCGTTGGCCGGCGCGTTGGCGTTGTGCCTAGCGGTACTGGTGGGATACCAGTTGTGGAAGTTGCGCGGCAAGATCAGGGCGGGGGTGTTCGGCGCAAAACTCGCGCTGCGGCTGGCGCTGTTTTTTACCCTGATCGCGGTATTGCCGGGCTTGCTGGTCTACGCCGTATCCGTGCAGTTCCTCGGCAAGAGCATCGAATCGTGGTTCGATGTCCGGGTGGAGAAAGCGCTGGAAGGCGGCTTGAACCTGGGCAAGAGCTCTCTGGAAAACGGCCTCAAGGAGCTGGGCAAGAAGGGGCAGTTTGTTTCCCTGCTGCTGGCCGAACAGGCACCCGAACAGCACGCGCTCACGCTGGGCAAGCTGCTAGACGAGGGCACGGCGCAGGAAGTGGCGCTGTTCGGTGTCGGCGGCAACCTGCTGGCTTTTGCCAGCGGCAGCAGCAAACTGTCGCCCGATATGCCGGATGCCACCATGCTGCGCGAGGCGCGCAGGCAAGGCTGGTACGGCATGGTTGACACCTTGCCTGACAACAGCCTGGTGCTGCGCGTGCTGGTGCCGGTCAACCCGCAACGCCTGACGCAGGAAACC
>VIKH01000005.1:0-1682 GCA_008080515.1 Gallionellaceae bacterium
TCGTGCTGAGCCTGTCGAAGCATGAGCGGTTTTTTGTAGTTTCAACTGCGGTTTTCAGGATAATTCGGATTTTGTCATTCCGGCGAAGGCCGGAATCCAGTATTTCAATAGCCTGGACACCGGCTTTCGCCGGTGTGACGAATTTTTAGAAGTGCCCTTATTGCTTTCCCTCTGTGATCTCTGTGTGCTCTGTGGCCAAGTATGTTTTTCAGGATTATCCCAAGCCGGGCGAGCCGGAACCCAAAATGTAGGGTGGGTAAAGCCCCCGCAAAAGGGCAGCACACCCTACGGACCTGCAAACGACTGCGCCAGCAACGCATCGTAGGTGGCTTGTGCCTTGGCGGTGGCGGCGGATTGTTGGGATTGGATGGAGCGGACAGCCGCAGTTTTTTCGGCAAAGTCCTTCTGGTTTGCAAAAGGCGCTATCGGCAAAGGAAACCCGAAGAGTTTGCCTTGCGAGATATTGCGCATTGACGCGCTGGTGCCAGTGGATAGCTTGCCCAACTCGCGCCGAACATGGGCGGATTGAAATAGCGCGTGCATGTAAGCCTGCTCCACCGGTTCATTCCAGACGAAACGCCACAATTTGTCCGGTAGCAGTGTCTTTCCGTCCGTCTTTTCGACGATAGCCGTCGCGCCGACCAGTTCTTCGGTGTTGGCGCGCGAAAACAGCATGTCTCCAGCGCGAACAATGTGCGAAGCCGGAGGGCAATATCCGTCCGGGCTTGGTTTGCTCTCGGATTCCCGATAGACACCGGATGTGACTGCGCTGACTTTCAGAATGCGATAGGGCGAACCGTTTTCGGAACCCGCCTGAATGTTCTTTCCACCTTCAAAGCGACTGACGAAATCCGATACCTTCCGCACCGACCATCCCTTCGGATTCGTTGCCGGGTCGCCGAACATGTCGAGGAACAAGGCGGGGATGAGCTCGGCGGCTTTTTGCTCGGCTTCGCGCCGCAGCCGGACAATGCCATCGGCGCGGGAAAGAATATCCACGATGCGGCGTTGTTCGGGGATGGGTGGTACCGGCAATGACTGCGCTAGCACCTGGGAATCTGTTACCGCTGGATACATTGCACCTGCCACAAGAGAAGACAGGCCATCTACGAACTTGCGAGATATCACGAAGTAAAACAGGTACTCCGGTAAAACCTTGGCTGTGGGGCGAAGCACGCAAAAACCTGTGCTTGCTACTTGTCCATCCAAATCTGCGGGGACGAGTGCTACTGCATTCAGGTTTGGCCGCACTGTAGACACCAGAATATCTCCCGTGCGGATTAGCTTACGTGCTCGACTCGGTGCCGCCCCCCCCAAGATGTCCCTTGCACCAACGATAATTTTTTTGGTGTTATCAACCGCAGCCACATCGACGTAAATAAAACTGTCATTCGGTGTTTTGGTAGGATTTCGAGTGCCAGTTGTTTTCTCTACAACCTCTTCAAGCCTGGCTAAGCACCCCACGCTCATGCAGCCTGCTCCGCCAACACCTTCTCAATACTTTCCAGCACCTGGAAAACATCCACCGCCTCATGCGCCAGTACATGATTTTCGTCACCTTCATGGAGGTGGTTCGGGAAGGAGGTGATTTCAGGATGATGCGGGGCGTTGTCCCAGCGGCGGATCAGGCTGCCGTCGGCGCGCTGCCAGTGGAAGCTGTATTTGCCGACAGCGATACGCCC
>VIKH01000005.1:1697-53440 GCA_008080515.1 Gallionellaceae bacterium
GCCCATCGGTTTCCTCGAAGCGTTCGAGCAGATAGAGGATATCGCCATTGACCAGCAAGGCACGAATCCGCAGCAGTCCGATACCTTCGAGCACACGTTCGGAAAGAACATCGAATGAATGTATCCATGCAATGCGGATCAGCGCGTCGCGTGTTGCGTCGATGCGGGCCGCAAGGCGGTCAGGCAAGATCAGCCTCGCGAGCTACAGCGAGTTTCTCTTTCAGTCGGGCAGCCATGTCGGCAATGGCATCCCATTCAAAAAAATCCTGATCGTCCCCTAATTTCCCTCCATTGAACCGGCGCTGGAAATCTTCGGTGCTCATTTGGTAACGTTGCTCGAATTGCTTGAGATTATCGTCGAGCGGCGCGAGGCGACGACGCTCGTCATCAATCAGGCAATGAATCAGCTTGTCGAGCATGCGCAGAGTGATTTCGTCGCTGTGCGTGATGCGCTCGATCAAGTGAATTTTCTCGGCGATGGCGGTCATTTTTTCCTCCGACGTACAAGTTATGGTCTTTATAAGGTAACGGTTGGCATAGGGTTTTCCCAACCGCGACCATCCCATTCGGCGCGCATGTCGGCTGCCAACTGACCTATTTGCACCTCCCCCGTTTTTGGCCAGGCATCTCGCGCCGACGCGAGCGCTGCCAGGACGCGCTTTTTGCGTTGACCTTCATCCTGCGTTTCGGTGACATTGCTTCTTGTCGCGATGAATTCAACAAAGTCGTACACCTCGGCTTGTTTTTCCTGCGGCAAAGTTTGTAGCCGCTGATGAATCAATTCGGCGTAGCCCATGCTTTTCTCCTCTAACGGGCATGGCAAACGCCACCCCTGATTATGAAACTTGCCATGCCCGTTTCCCCCACCCTACCCTCCCCCGAAGGGAGAGGGGGCGAGGTCTCGCTGCGCGAGTTTCACGCTAATCAACCGTGCCCGGATCGGCATTAGACAACGCCGACCGCAATTCTTCAACTTCCTCGACAATCTCCGCCTCAATCGCCGCCAGCTCGTCAAGCAGTTCGCGCGGGTCGCGGTGCTCGACGGCGGTCTGGCTCATCGGACGGTAACGTCCGGCGGAGAGGTTGAAATCGTTGGCGCGGATCGTAGCCGTATCGGCGAACCACCATTTCTGCTTCCATTCCGCAACCCTTCCTGCCTGCGGGCGAGGGAAGAAATGAGCCTGCCAATCGGCGTAGAGCGCCTCCCGATTGCGATATGCCTCCACCAGCCCCGGCAGGTCATCCGCTTCGATGGCGGTGTCGTGGTTGGCGTCGAGTTTGAAGCCGTCGTTATCGGCGTGGAGGAACAGCACGCTGTCGGTGCTGCCGCCCTTGCGGAAAAACAGCGCGGAAGTTTTCACGCCGGAGTATGGCTGGAACACGCCGCCCGGCAGCGACAGCACCGCCTCGACGCGGTTGTTTTCGATGAGTTGGCGGCGCAGTTCCTTGTGCGCGCCGGTGGCGCCGAACAGCACACCCTCGGGCACGATCACGCCACAGCGGCCTCCCTCACCCCCTTCCCCTCTCCCGCTTGCGGGCGAGGGGTCCAGCAAGGAGTCCATCATGTATTTGATGAACAGCAGTTCGGTGGCAGTGCTGTTGCCGACTTTCACGTCATCAACGATGCGATCCTTGTCCACCCGCCCGGCAAACGGCGGGTTGGCGGCGACGACGTGATAGCCCTCGGGTAATCCGAGTTCGCGCTTTCTCCCGGCGTCCAGCGTGGTGGTGAGCACGTTGCGCTGGTAGATGCGCACGTCCGGCAGGCCGCGCAGCGTGAGGTTCATGGTGGCCAGGCGCACCATCTTCGGGTCAACGTCGTTGCCGAAAAAGGTTTGTTCCTGCAACACGCGCCACTTGGCGGCGGAAAGCGCGTTGCCGTTGCCGCGCGGGATTTGCTTGCCGTCGAGTTCGACGCTTTCGATGCCGTCCGGGGTGGAGTTGGCGAGCTTGATGTGGTCGAGAATGGCGGCGATGAAACCGGCGGTGCCCGCTGCCGGGTCGTAGCAGGTTTCGCCGATCTTCGGATCGAGCATGTCCACGATGACGCGGATGATGTGGCGCGGGGAGCGGAACTGGCCGAGTTCGCCGGCGGTTTTGATGCGCTTGAGCAGGTACTCGAACAGGTCGCCCTTGGTGTCGGCGTCGTGTTCATCCAGGCGCAAGCCGTCTACCTTGCCGACGATTTGCGTCAATACCACCGGCTCGTCAATAACCAGACGCGAGCCGTCCATGAAGTTGGTGGCGCTCTTGCTGGCGACTTCGGCATAGAAGGGAAACACTTCATCGCGCATGAAGCGCACAAGGTTTTCTCCGGTCAGCGCGCGTGCCCATTGCGCCCAGCGGAAGCGCTCGCGCGGGATGGTGTCGCCGCCTCCCAGCGCTGCGGCGTTGAGCGGGTTGCGCAGCTTCCATTCTCCGCCGTAGATGCTGGTCGGCTTTTGTTTCATCAGCCGGGCGCGGGCTTGGGCCTGGGTATCCAGCCCATCGGCGAGATAGAAGAAAAACAGGAAGGCGAGTTGCTCGGTGTTCGAGACCGGATCGGGATAGCCGCCACCAAAAAGGTAGTTGCTGATGTCGTCTATGTCTTGGCGGAGTTGCGGGGTGAGGGACATGGCGCGGGGTTAATGGGTGCTGGGTTGCTCGCCATAGACGGACTGCGAGAGGTTGGCGATGACACCGGATAACGACTCTTCGCCGCCAAAGAGTTCGGCCGCTTTGCGGCGGCCACCTTGCAGGCTGAAGGGCGGAAATTCGAGGTGGTCGAGGGTGAAGTCTTCGAACTGGTCGGCATTTTGGCGGATTTGCGCCTCGACATCGTGCAGCCAGCGTTCCTGATCGGGAGTGAATTCGTGGCTCACCAGCCAGCCCTCGAAACGCGCGCCGAGTTCGTTGGCTTTTTCCTCTGACGCTTCGAGAAAAACAAAATTACCGGCGTCGTCCATCGTCACCCAGGCGCGGGTAGTGGGGTCAATATCATCATCCTGATTGACGGTGACGAGCGTGCGGGGATTCTGGTAGGGACGCGGTTTAGGTTCCATCACCTTGCCACCTTCGCCATAGCCATCTTCGCCTTCATGCGCGGCAACGACGCCGACGAAATCGAACAGGGTAAAGATGGGCTTGCCCGGCGATTTGCGCGTGCCCCGGCCCAGCATCTGGCGGTAGAGCGTCACCGACTTGGTGTAGCGGGCGAAGATGAGGTTGACGACTTCCGGGCAGTCGAAACCGGTATCGAGCATATTCACCGACACCAGCACCTGCGGGAATTTTTCTTTCTTGAAGCGCCGGATGCGCGCCATCGCGTCGGTGGTGTCTTCGCCCTGTCCCATGCCGGAGACGACGTAATCGGCGTATTTGATTTTCGGCGAGAGTTTCAGATGGGCGAATTCATTGTCTATCAGCGTCGCCAGCGTTTCGGCGTGACGCTTGGTGACGGCAAAGACGATGGTTTTGCCGATCATTGGCTTGCGCAGATAACCCTTGGCGTCGCTAAAACCTTCGTCCATCACCTTGCGGAATTCGCGCACGATAGCCTGATTGCGCGCGGGAATGGTGAATTTGCGCTCCAGCACATTGGGATCAAGGAGGATATGCGGCTGTGGCGGTTTGAGGTTGGCGGCGGCGACAAAAGCATCTTCGAGTTCCTTGCGGGTCTTGGGATCAAGCGCCTCCCACTGGATGTCGTCGCGCAGAATCTTGATGCCGTCGGCGGTGGCGGTCTTGACCGTCTGGGCTTTGTAGATTTGGTAACCGACCAGATAGCCGTCGTCAATGGCGCGTTTGAGCGTGTAGGCAAAGGTGGGTTTGTCCACACCGAAAAAGCGCAGGGTATCGCGCACGAAGGCGGTTTCGTCGTCGGGCGTGCCGACTTCGTTGGGTGGTTTGACGCAGGGTGTGGCGGTCAGGCCGATCTGGATGCCGTCGAAGTGCTCCAGCACCTTGCGCCACTTGCCGTAAATGCTGCGGTGGCATTCGTCGGTGATGATGAGATCAAAATAGCCGGAGGAATACTCGTGGTAGATATTCACCATAGACTGCAAGGTGGTGATGGTAATGCGTTGCTCGTCCTGAAACCGCCGACCGGCGCGCAACACATAACAGGGCAGTTCCTTCAAATGCTCCGTAAATGCATCCTCGGTTTGCAGCGCCAGCGGAATGCGATCAACCAGAAACAGTACGCGGGTGACGACGTTGGCCGCGAACAGGCGCTTGATGAGCGCGGCGGCGGTGCGCGTCTTGCCGGTGCCGGTGGCCATCTCCACCAGCAGCTTGCGGCGGCCCAACCCGATTTCACGGCAAAGAGTGTCGTTGCATTCCTGTTGGTAGTCGCGCCCGGCGATGCGCTGGTCAATGGCGATGCCGAGCGGATCAACGCGCATCTGGCGCATGGCGGCACGGCGCTCAAGGTCGGATTGCGAGAAAAACGTCTTGACCGGGCGCGGGTGGGCTTCGCACTGCCAGTCCCAGAACAGAATTTCCTTGCCGTTGGCGAGAAAGACGAAGGGCACGCCAGCTTGCTCCGCGTTGTGGCGGCCTTGCTCTCTGGCATCGGCGGCGTTGATGCCCTCGCGTTTGGCCTCGACGATTGCCAGCCCGCGCCCCTCGCGACCGCACAGCATATAGTCGGCACGGTCGCCATCGGGTAGCGTGTATTCGTAGCGCACGCTGATACCGTCGCTGATTTTCCAGTCCTGGTCTTTGAGTTGTGCGTCAATGAGTGTGCGGGCGTAGGCTTCAGTCTGCGGCATGAATATCTCTTCCAGTTTTTTCCGATGATACCGCAGGTGGCAATGAAATAGCCCAAGGCCATTGCGGGATTTCGCATGCAGAGAGGCAAGTTCGTCGGCACCGGAAACTGAACCGCTGCATGTAAACATGATGTTGCTGGGCCGCGAGATTTGCGTCGCGAACGTGCCGAAATGCGTAAAATGCCCGATAGCCGCTTGGTGATAACAGGGTGCGTGTCGGTGTTGTGTCGAACCAGCTCAGACTTGCAACAGCAGCAAGCCTTGTGTACGTTGCGCCAACATTTCCATGGCTAACCCCGCGACTCATCTTTTGGCGGCGCGGGAGAGAAGTAGCTGGCCGCGATGATCAGCAGCGAAATGCCGATCAGAGATAGCGTCCAAAGTGCCGTTCCCTTGTTGGACAAGTCAATTGCCATCAGTTTTATGCCCACTATCGCCAGCAGGGTAAAGCCATTGAACCATAGCGTACGTTGCTTGCTGCGCGAGGCATACAACATGATGCCCATCGCGATGGCAGTCCACAGCAGGGAGAGCCCCGCTTGCAGCGCGGAAGATGCGAACAAAAAGTGCCCTTCAAAAGGTACGCCGCCCCAGTGATGAGCGAGGCGCGCTGCTTCGGCACTCACCCACAAAAATGCGATGCCATACAAGACCGGTAACATCGAGCTTTGCGTGGAACGCAGCCATTTCCAGATTGCGAACATCACCAGGAGATTGACCAGATCGAACGGGTTGAGCACAGGCAAGTAGGGCAAGCCACTGCCATCGCCGGAATTGGTCAGGTTGCCGTAGATCATCCATGCACACAGCAACATGGCGACGGGCGCTTGCAGAGTGTTCAGATAAAGTTCTCGGTGTTGCGCGAACGGATATTTTTCCTGTTGCAAGCCGCGCAACGTAGCGAGTATGCCGAGTGTGCCTGCCATTCCCCATGCCAGCCAGGGCCAGAGGGCGTTGCCGGGAACAAGCTGTTCGGATATCCAAGCAAGTTCGCTACCCGCAAGGGCAATCAAAAACCAGTAACCCAAAGCGTGACGGAGTTCGCAGACGGCGGAGATGTTGTCGCGTTCATGGCGATACAGCAGCCCATACTGTGCGAGCAGCACCAGCGGCATCAGTATGGACATGATGCCAGACAGTGCATGCCCATTTTTCTGATAGCTGTCGAGTGCGGCAACAAGTATGGCAAACAAGAGCAAGGCGGATGGTTGGCGCATGGCATGCCAAGTTATTCTGGTGCCGAGCCATTCCAGAAAAATGGAACTGAACAGGCAGAGCCCGAGCCACTCCGCCATTTTGTAGGCGTAGGGAGCGAAATGATCAATCTCGGTAAACCCCGCACCGAACCACCAGAGCAATCCCCAATACAGGAAAGGTTGGGCGAAATCCGAGGTGTTAATCTGCGCTGCAAAAGCAACCGTTTTTTCCGGGCTGACTGAAGCCTTTGCGGTGTGATGCAACAGCAAGGCACTGGCGAGTGCGGCGACCACCACGATCAGGCAACCCACGTACCAGTCGTTGAATACAGGGTAAGTGTGTTGCAATTCATATAGGTGGGCGAAGAAATATATTCCGGCCAGAACCTGCAATGCTGAGCCGGACAGGCGCGCCAGAAAGCGATCCTGCTTTACGCCGAGATACAACACGCCGAACCCTTCCAGCGTCCAGAAGGCCGAGGTAAGTTGCGCGTCGAATGCCAGCGGAATGGCGAGAGTAAAGAATCCGATGGCGATGCCGAGCAGACTTTTTTCCAGCCACACGGTTTCTTCATTTGGTCTGCGCCAGATTGCCCACCACAGCATCAGGTAATAAGAGCCGGCGGCACAGGCATTCCATGCCAAAGTTATGTCCTGCCCTTGCAAGAGATGATTTTGCAGTGCGGCGGCGGCCAGCGGCGTGCCATACAACAACATACCGTCGCCCCAACTGAGGCGACCGGGAGCACTCAGCAGATTGAACAATACGGGTGTGGCGGAATAGAGCAGAAAGAACAGGATCAGGAAGGTTTCTGAAGTCGGGAAATCCTCCGGTTGGTAAGAGCGGAACGCCCAGTTCATGCCGATCACCAGCGTGAAGATGAAGCCGGACATGTTGAGCGCACGCCAACCTTTGAACCAGTTCACGGTGATAATGAAAGTGTTCAGCAGCAGAAAGTAACTGAACAAAGTGGTCTGGCTTCCCCCGGAGCTTGTTGCCATCACCGGAGACAAAAATGCGCCTGAAATGCCCAGCACGGCAAGTGAACGTGCATCCTGGCGAGCGGCCAGCAAAACGCAGGTAACGCCGATCAAGGTGAACAATATGAAGGCAAGCGTTTCGTCAATGATCTGGTAACGCGCCAGCATGAAATACACCAACAGGTACAGAATGCCTAGTCCACCCCCCTGCATAGCTTGTCCAAACATGCGATGTTCCGGCTGCTGGGCACGGTGATAACCAAAGACGCTCATCGAGATGGCGGCGAGCGCGCCCAGCATCAGGCGCACAGATATTGGAAAGAGTCCCATATCCACTGCCAGCTTCAATCCGGAGGCGATACCGAAGAACAAAATGATTACGCCGATCTTGGCGAGGATGTTGCCCTTGAAGAGTCTGGATAGCCATTCGGGTGCCTCGAAAGCGCTTCCTGCCGGGGTAATGCCTGGATGTTTTTGTGCCTTTGCTTGCGGATCGGCAGGCAGAATCGGACGGCTGAACGCGGTCTTCACGAATGGATTGGTTGGATCAACTGGAGGCGAGATGTCGGGCGTCGCTTCGACAGGTAGGGATGCAACGGGAGTGATGGTGGCGGACTGCTGCGTAGCCGATACAGGCGTGCTCTCTTGCTTGGCTTGTGTGGAGGGTTGCTGCACAGATTTGAGTGTGGCGATTTGTGCGGAAAGTTGCCGAATTAATTTTTCCAGCGCGGCCACACGCTCTTCGAGTGGTTGTTTTCGGTTTCGCGTCTGTTCACTATAAATCAAGCCACCCACCAGTCCCAGAATACCTCCGGTGAGGACTCCGTTACTGGTGCCAGTGAGGCCTCCGAGCACAAGGCCGATCAGTAGTCCGATGAACCACATATATGCCCCCTTTGATTAGCGCTGCTATTCAGCAAGTAATTTCACAACAATCAGCACACTTTGCCTGCGCTCACGTATTTCCGTGACACTCCAATTGCAAAAATCGCGCACGTCAGGAAAATTCCGAACCCAACCACTATATTGTTGATAGGAATGCCGACGGATGCTGCCAATGAATACCCCCCCACGAACACTAGCATCGCGATATTCTCGGCAAAATTCTGCACCGCCAGCGCGTTACCCGCTCCTATGGTTTCGTGCCCTTTCTCTTGTAGCAGGGCGTTGAGCGGGACGACGAACGAGCCGCCGCAGATGCCGATGGCAACCATCAACACCGCAGCGAAAGTGAGGTCGTTAACCAGTGCGAGCGCGAGGATGGCGGGGCCGAGCAGCAGTCCGCCGATCAGCGCGCGATTGACGTTGGCGAGCGATATCCACAGGCCCGCTCCGGTCGCACCCAGCACGATGCCGATGGAGACCGCGCCCATCAGGTTGGCGGGAGTCTGGTTGTCGGTGATCAGCAGCGCGGCGGGAACCCACGCGAACAGCATCAATCGCAGCGTCGTGCCGCTGCCCCAGAACACGCTGGTTCCCAGCAGGCTGAAGCGGGCGTCTGGATTTTTCAGCAGCAATGTCAGTGCGGACATGAATTTCTTGGCACGCAACCACGGGTGAAAGCTTTCGCCCGGATTTTCTGCGTCCAGCTTCGGGATGAACAGGTTCGCCACCACGGCCAGCGCGTAAGCGGCCATCACGCCAATAAACGCCCAGTGCAGCGAGTGATCTGCCAGCCAGCCGCCCATCAGCACCCCGAGCAGGATGGCGACGATGGTCGAACCTTCCATCATGCCGTTGGCGCGCACCAGCGATGCCGGCCCGAACATTTGCGACAGGATGCCGTACTTGGCCGGGGAATACACCGCCGCGCCGATTCCGATCATTCCGTATGCGGTGAGCGGGTTGACGCCGGACACCATGGCGATGGCGCCCAGGAGTTTGAGCAAGTTCGCCACCAGCATCACGCGGCCTTTTGGAAATCCGTCCGCAATCTGCCCGACGAAAGGCGCAAGCAAGATGAAGGGCACGACGAAGGATTCTTGCAGCAGAGGCACGAGGTTTGCCAAGCCTTGCGTTTTCACGATGGCGATGGCCGCGATCAGGATGGCGTTGTCGGCCAGCGCGGAAAAGAACTGCGCCAGCAACACCGACATCATGCCCATCGACAGTAGCGGGAGGTCGAGTGATTTACGTTCGCTCATTGCAATGTCTCCGCCAGTTTCTTCAACGCCACGTAATCGGTTTTGCCCGTGCCCAGCAGGGGCAGCGCATCCACACGATGAATCTTGCGCGGCACGGCGATCTCGGGAATACCTAGCGTTTTGGCGGCAGCGGAAATCGCATCGCGCGTCAGCGCGGCATCGGTGGTGAACAACACGATGGCTTCGCCGCGCGCGCCGTCGGCTTGGGTCGAGGCACCATGCATTGCGGCGGGCGAGGCCTTTACCGCCAGTTTTTCCACCACTTCCAGCGACACCATTTCTCCCGCAATTTTGGCAAAGCGTTTGACCCGCCCGACGACGGAGACGAAACCGTCGTTATCGATAGCAACCACATCGCCGGTTTCGTACCACCCGTCGCCCGCATCGGAAGAGGGCGGTTGCAGTTGTCCCGGCGCATCGTAGCGGTAATAACCGGACATCACGTTGGGGCCGCGCACATGCAGCATGCCGCCCTTATCGATGCCTGGCACGGGAATCAGGCGATGTTCGATGCAGGGCAGCAACTGGCCTACCGTGCCACTGCGATAAGCCATCGGCGTATTCACCGCCAGCACTGGCGCGGTTTCGGTCGCGCCGTAACCCTCTAGTATGCGGATGCCGAATTTTTCGAACCACAGTTCGCGCACCGCAGCGGAGAGTTTTTCCGCACCGGCGACGACATAGCGCAGCCGGTAGAAATCGTAGGGGTGGGCGAACTTGGCATAGTTGGCGAGGAAGGTACTGGTGCCGAACAGCACGCTGCAATTGCGGTCGTAGGCGATCTCGGGGATGACGCGGTAATGCAGCGGGGTAGGGTACAGAAACAGATTCATGCCGGTCATGATAGGCAGCAGTGCGCCGCCCGTCAGCCCGAAGGAATGGAAGATCGGCAGCGCGTTCAGCACCTTGTCGTCTGCCGAGAAGTCGATGACCGAGCGCACCTGTGCGATGTTGGACAGCAGGGCGCGATGCGATAACACCACGCCTTTAGGCTTGCCTTCGGAGCCTGAGGTGAACAGCACAACCGCCGTGCGGGAAGGGTCGCAATGTTTTTCCATGGTGCGAGGAAACAGCATGCCGAGCAATACCCACAGCTTGTCGCCCGCCGTCAATGTCGGCTGCAAGTCTTCCAGATACAGGACTTGCACACCATGCATTGCCGCCACATCGTCTGCCAGTTTCGCCTGCTCGATGAAGGCGCGCGAGGCAAAGATAGTACGGATATTCGCTGCCGTGCAGGCGTCCTGCATGCCGCCCGCACCGGCCTTGTAATTCAGCATGGCGGGAACGCGGCCTTGTGCGCTGACGCCTATCATCATGCACACCGTAGCGGCGAGGTTGGGCATCAGGACGCCGACGCATTCATCCGCCGCGCTGTGCTTTGCCACGAGCCGCCCAAGGCCCAGCGTCATCTTGAGCAGGTCGCTGTAGGAATACTCGATCTGCTTCATGTCCTCGACCACGCGCCGGTTGCGCCCGTAGATCGACATGGCGTCGATCAAACCGGAATAGAGTGTTTGTCTGGGCTGCGATTCGAAGATCATCTTCTGCATCAAGCGACGCATGGCTTCTCCGGCTTTATGGCGGCGCTGCTTGGCGGTGGGTTCATCGGGCATGGCGATGGCGGTAGTGGCCAATGCCGAAATCGTGACGCGCGGGAACATGCGGCGCGGGGCCTTGCCGGAGATGCGGCTGAAATAGGTGCGCGCCGGGCCATCCAGGCGTACCGGAAGTATGGTCGCGCCGGTTCTCGCGGCAACGAACGCCGGGCCGTCGTACACCTTCATCAGTGAGCCCGTTTGCGTGATTCTCCCTTCTGGAAAAATCACCACGGGACGACCGGATTCAACCAGCTTAATGATGCGCTTGATCGCCATCGGGCTGGTCGGGTCAACGGCTAGATAATCTGCCAAGCTCAACACCATGCGGAAGAAGAAGCTGCGCGTGACGCCGGTATGCACCACGAAGACCGGATCGAACGGCAGGTAAAGACCCAGCAACAAGCCATCCAGAAATGATTCGTGGTTGGCGATAACAAGCAGCTTGCGGGTGTCGATGTTTTTATCCAGCCCGGACACGCGCACACGAAACAGCAGTTGCAGCAGAGTCCTTAGCACCAGTCGAATGACGGCTCTCATTTCTTTTCCCCATATTGGTTATTATTTTGAACACGTCCATCAAACACCAATTGCATTTGGCCATCCCGCAGCAAGCTCGCCGGTGTAACTGTCTCGCGTTGCCAAGGGATACTGCCAAAATACCACACTCGCCAAAAGGTTTGGTCGGCCTGTGGATTGCGGTTCAGCAATGTAGAAAAGTTCTCGATTTCACCCAGTTTTACGCCGACGGCTTCGTCCAGCACCTCGCGCACATAGCGAGAACAGAATTGCCGGCGCGAATGCAGGTCGAATCCCGCGTCATACAAGATTCCACGACGCGCCGCCACAGCTTGTTTGAGTTTGCTTTGTTGGTGTTGATCAAGCCGGGCAGGCAACCTGGTTATCGCCACGCGCCCTTGGTCAGAGCGCTCGACGAAGCGTGACCAGGTCGTTTCGCCCGAAAACGGAACTCTGCTTTCTGCGATTACCGGCTCGGCGCCAGTTACGTCAGTCACCATGCCGACATGGTTTGTCCAACTGGACGTGGTATCGGCCACTTTCCTGAACGGTAGCGACGGAATCTGAATGAACACCACATCGCCAACTTCAAGTTTCTTTCCAAGTTCGCTGGCACTCATCTGCACACCTGGCGGTGCTTGATCGACAGGTTGGGCTGTACATGGAATTGCGGTGCTCAGCAAAACAGCAGTCATCAGGAATGCTTGCGACAGGCGATTGAGTGTGATGGGCATGTAAGCGATCTCCGCTTATTGAAAGTGGTGCCAGAGTAATCGCAGGTATCGAAAAATAAAATGATTGACCGGTAAAGACGCGAAACATAGACTGCAACGTATCAATTAACGATACTTCTCGCCATGACTGAACCTGCTCGATTGATTTCGACCATCAAGAAACAACTGAAGAGCCAAGGTATGACTTACCGCGACGTTGCCTGCGCACTCAGGATTTCCGAACCCAGCATCAAAAGAATGTTCGCGTCCGGCAGGCTTACCGTTGACCGCCTGGTGCAGATCAGCAACCTTCTCGGATTTACCTTGGCGGAGCTAACCAAGGAAGCCCAGGCTGGGCAGATTCGCTTGCGCACATTGACAGAGAAGCAAGAGCGCGAATTGGTATCAGAACCCAAGTTATTGCTGATCGCAGTTTGTGCGCTGAATCACTGGACGACGAGTGAGATCATAGATTATTACCGCGTGAGTAACGCGGAATGCATAAAGTACCTGCTGCGTCTCGACAAGCTGCGCGTCATTGATTTGCTGCCTGGAAATCGAATCCGCATCAATGTTTCGCGAGATTTTGACTGGTTGCCGTCCGGCCCGATCAAACAGTATTTTCAGGATCGGGGGCAGGGCGATTTCTTAAAGAGCAAGTTTGCGCAAGAGGATGAGGCAATGGCATTCGTGCATGGGATGTTTACCGATCAGGCTCTGGCAAAAATGCTTGACGAGTTGCGCCGATTGCGCCAGAAATTTGCCGAATTGCATGAAGAAAGTTTGTCTGCGCCGTTAAGCAAGCGACGTGGTATTGGTCTTTTGCTGGCAATGCGCGGATGGGAACCACTGGACTTTACCAAGTTGCGCCGTTGAAACTCCCGAGATGCAGGCGAGTGGAGAATTGCCAAGTATCAGAACTGCATCAGTGCGATGGGAATGATTTGAAGTTTTTCGGCAACGATGTGTAGTCTTTCAAGTAGCCGGAAGCAATTGAGTGTCGCGGGTTGAGTTGTTGACACATACCGGCTTGTCGGGTAGTTTTGGGAACAGGGGCGTTGAAGCCTCTACCCCGATAATATTGACCAACCTTGCTTTGGTGCGGCAATGCGGCGATGGCCGGATTGCGCATCGCCCGATCCAGCATATTTTTCCCCCATGAGTACTGCCAGACGCTATGTGCTGATTTCCCCTTGTCGCGATGAGGCCGACTACATGCGGCGGACGCTGGACTCTGTGATCGCGCAGACGGTGCGCCCGGCGAAGTGGGTCATCGTGGACGATGGCTCGACCGACGAGACGCCGCAAATATTGGCGGAATACGCAAAACAGCACGGCTGGATCGAGATCTTGACCCGCAGCAACCGGGGGCGGCGCGCGGTCGGCCCCGGCGTGATCGAGGCGTTTTATGAGGGGTACGCCGCCGTCAAGGCGGCGGATTTCGATTACATCTGCAAGTTCGATCTCGACCTGGAAATGCCTCCCCGTTATTTTGAAATCCTGATGGAACGGATGGAACAGCAGCCCCGCCTCGGCACATGCAGCGGCAAGCCGTACTTTCCCCACCCGGTCACCGGCGCGCTGATCAGCGAGATGTGCGGAGACGAAATGTCGGTGGGCATGACCAAGTTTTATCGCACCCGGTGCTTCGAGGAAATCGGCGGTTTCGTGCGCGAAGTGATGTGGGACGGGATTGATTGCCACACCTGCCGGATGAAGGGCTGGATCGCCCGCAGTTGGGACGAGCCGGAACTGCGCTTTCTGCATTTGCGCGCCATGGGGTCGAGCCACAAGGGCATCCTCACCGGGCGGCAGCGCCACGGCTTCGGCCAGTATTTCATGGGCACCTGGTTTCCCTATATGGCCGCCAGCGCGGTGTTCCGCATGACCCGCCCGCCGCTCATCGTCGGGGGCATGGCGATGTTGTGGGGGTATGTGAAGAGCTGGGCAAAGCATCTCCCCAGATACCAAAACCCGGAATTCGTGCGGTTCCTGCGGGCTTACCAGAAACGCTGTCTGCTGGTGGGCAAGAAAAAAGCCACGGAGGAGCTTGACGAACAGATCCTGGCCGCAGCCCGGCGAGCGCAGCCGTGAACGCGCCGCAGTCCGCCCCGGATTTTGTGCGGATCGAAGAAGTGCCGTTCGTGGCGCTGCGATTGCACGAGGTCGTCGGTCTGATTATCCGCAGGCATTCGGAAGGCTGCGGCGGCTGGGTGGTAACGCCCAATCTCGATATTCTGCGGCGCATGATGCTGGATCGCTCTTTCCGCGCACTCGTCAATTCGGAAACCACGCTTTATACGGCAGATGGGATGCCGATCGTCTGGTTGAGCTATCTGCTGGGTACGCCTCTCCCCGAGCGGGTTGCCGGTTCGGATGTTTTTGTCGAACTCGTGGCCGAAGCCGCGCGAAGCGGCAAGTCGGTTTATCTGTTGGGTGGCACGCCGGGCGTCGCGGAAGTGGCCGCCGGAATTCTGCTGGAAAGATTTCCCGCATTGCGCGTGGCGGGCTGCTATGCGCCGCCGTTCGGCTTTGAGCGCGACGCGGAAGAGATGGCCAAGATACGCCGGTTAATGGAAACGACGCGCCCGGACATCGTATTTGTCGGGCTGGGGTCGCCCAAGCAGGAGCAACTGATCGCCGCGCTGCGCGAGTTGCTGCCGCGCTCGTGGTGGCTGGGGATAGGCGTGAGCTTCAGCTTTGTGGCGGGGGATGTCAAACGCGCGCCGGTGTGGATGAGAAAAGTCGGCCTCGAGTGGTTTTTCCGCGTCCTGCAGGAGCCCAGACGTTTGTTCAAACGTTATTTCATCATCGGCATCCCGTTCGCGATCAGGCTGTTTGCGCGCAACTTGCTGCGGCGAATGGGGCTTCCGCCCAAGGAATGAGCCCCTTTGATTGCATTCACCAATGAAGCGCGGTACTTCCGAGTTTGACTTGATCCAGCGTCACTTCACGCGCCCCGCGCCAAGCGCGGTGCTGGGGGTGGGCGATGATGCCGCGCTGTTGCGCGTTGCTCCGGGGATGGAGCTGGCGGTATCCACCGACATGCTGGTTTCCGACACCCATTTTTTCCCCGACGCTGACCCTTTCCTGCTCGGGCACAAGACGCTGGCGGTGAATCTGTCGGACATGGCGGCGATGGGCGCACAACCGCGCTGGGTGTTGCTTTCCCTGGCGCTGCCCGAAGCCTGCGAAAGCTGGCTGGAGCGCTTTAGCGCCGGATTTTTTGCGCTGGCCGAACCGCATGGTGTGGAGCTGGTCGGCGGCGATACCACGCGCGGGCCGCTCAACCTGTGTGTGACCATCATGGGCGAAGTGCCGCAAGGCGCTGCGCTGCGGCGCGATGGCGCAAAGATCGGTGACGATATCTGGTTGTCCGGCACGCTGGGGGCGGCGGCGCTGGCGCTGGCGCACCGGCAGGGAACCGTGCGGTTGCCTCCCGCAGACTTCGCCGCCTGTGCCGCAGCGCTTTACCAGCCGCTGCCGCGCGTGGCGCTGGGGCTGGCGCTGCGCGGGGTGGCGCACAGCGCGATAGATATTTCAGACGGCCTGCTGGCCGACCTCGGGCACATTCTGGAAAGCTCCGGCATTGGGGCGGAAATAGCCTTCGATGCCTTGTCGGTTTCGACCGCGGTCCGTTCGCTGCTTTCGCGGGGAAGCGGGGAGGTGGCGCGGCGCTGCATTCTCGCCGGGGGCGACGATTACGAGTTGTGCTTCACCGCGCCGGTTATACACCGCGCCGCAGTGGAAGCCATTTCCGCGCGGCTTAACCTGCCGCTAACGCGCATCGGGTCTGCTGTGGCGGGCAGCGGCTGCATCGTGCGCGGCCCGGACGGCGGCGCGATTCACCTAGAAAAATCTGGCTATGACCACTTCCGCTGACGATCATGGCGCAAGCCACCCCAAACCATGAACTCTCCGCGCCATGATCGTTCCCTCACCCCCGTTCCCCCTCTCCCGGAGGGGGACGGTAAGCCGCTGCGCGAGAATCACTATGGTCTGCGCGTCCAGCCATCGTGGGGTTTCATCTTGAGCCACCCCGCACATTTTATTTCCTTCGGCTTTGGCAGCGGCCTGTTTCCCGGCTCGCCCGGCACGGTCGGCACGCTGGTCGCCTTCCCGCTTTACTGGTATCTCGCGCCGCGCCTGACCGACGCGCTGTTCATCCTGGTGCTGGTGTGGGCATTTGCCATCGGCGTGTGGGTATGCGACAGAACCGGGCGCGCGCTGGGCGTGGCGGATTACGGCGGTATCGTGTGGGACGAGATCGTGGCCTTTCTGCTGGTGCTGTTTTTTACCCCGGATGGCTTCTTCTGGTCGCTGCTCGCCTTCTCGCTGTTCCGCCTGTTCGACATCGCCAAGCCACCGCCGATCCGCCACTATGACCGCACTTGGCACGGTGGCCTCGGCGTCATGTTCGATGACATTCTGGCAGCCGGTTACACGTTGCTGTGCCTGGCGCTGGTGAAGAGTTTTCTGGTGTAGCAACGGGCGATGCGCGCATGGCTATTCTTCCCGCTGCTGGCCTGCCTGTTCAATCCGGCGCATGCGGAGGAATTCTCCGCCAGGGTCGTGGCGGTGCTGGATGGCGATACGGTGCTGGTGCAGCGGGGCTCGCGCAACAGGCAGCCGGTGAAAGTGCGCCTGGCCAGTATTGACGCACCGGAAAAGGAGCAGGCGTTTGGCATGGCGTCCAAGCAGTCGTTATCCGAACTGGTGCTGAAAAAGCAGGTGCGCGTGAGCGGCCAGGCCACCGACGATTACGGCAGGCTGGTGGCGCATCTGGTGGCGGACGGGCGCAGCGTCAACGAGGAGCAGGTGCGGCGCGGCATGGCGTGGGAGTATTCGCGCTTTCATGGCGACCGGCATTACGTCGCGTTGCAGAGCGAGGCCCGGCAGGCGCGGCGCGGCCTGTGGGCGCAACCCGACCCGATGTCGCCGCAGCAGTGGCGCAAGCTGCATGCGACCACGCAGCCCCCGCAGCGCACCCCTGCGGTGCGGGGCTATGCCTGCGGCAGCAAACGCTACTGCTCGCAAATGGTTTCCTGCGACGAGGCGCGATTCCACCTGACGCACTGCAAAATAAAGACGCTGGATCAGGATGGCGACGGGATGCCGTGCGAGAGCTTGTGCGCCGTTAAGAAATAATCTCGAGCTTTGATCGGGCCGGTACTGCGGTTCACGCCGCTCCGGTCAAGGGAGTTTGCCCGCTGCCACCATGCGGTTGAACAACTGCGGGCGGGACACCCAGATCAGGACGTCGTCGAAAGACGTGGAGGGTGTGTCGCTCTGGTAGATGCCGCCGGTGGCCTCGAAGCCGGTGTTCTGCCCATCTGCAGCAAGGTTGTTGCCGGTGGAATACACGATGGCAACCGGGCGCTCCGTGGTGCTGGTCATGCTGTTTCCGCTGTTGTCGCGGATGACGAGTGCGTCGGTAGAAAAGCCGGTGGTCAACGTGAACGGCGTACCGGAGTTGCTGAAATTCCGATCCGTGCGGTAGCGCCAATACCCGATCCAGGCGGAGCTGGCGCTGTTGCGCTTTTCGCCCCATGCATCGGTTTCCGCTACACCCAGCGTTTTCCACGGCAAATAGCCTTCTGCCGCAGGGCTGGCGCTGCATGTTGCATCCGCCAACCCGTAGTTTGCGTTGGCGGGGTCAGCCTGGGTGCTCGGGCAGGGCAGGGTGCCGTTAATGATGGCGTAACCTATCAGGGCCTGCTGTATGTCTTCCAGTTGCTTGCGGGTTTCATTCCTGCGTTGCTGCTCGATCTGGCTGGAAAGTGTAGGGAGCAAGCCGGCCAGCAGCAATGCCACGATGGCGAGTACGATGGCCATCTCGACCAGCGAGAAGCCGGATTCAGGCTGATGATGTCTTTTGTGGCGCATTAGTAAAAAACTACCCAATCGTTGAATGTCGCGGATAGCGGGGATTTCTCAAAAGGCGTAAGGCCGTCGCTGTTCTGTCCTTCCAGATAATTCGCAAAATTGCTTTTATCTGTATTACTGGAGCGTACCTGGGTGCCGATTTGCTTCCCCGCCACGATGATAACAAAGCTCTTGTCTGCTGCGGAAGAGGGGGGGTTGACCACCAAGCATGCGCTGTTCGAGCAGGCGTGGTTATGGGTCAAGTCGTGGGGGCGAAAGCCATGCGCGAAGCCATAAAAAACCAATTCTTTCCAGTTGACCCACCAGTTTGAGTTCGCGAGCGTGCAGGTGGGACCCCATTGGTTGCTCATGCCGCCGCTCTGTGTCGCATCGCAGTTGCTGCCCCCGGTATCATCACAGGTTTCCTCGAAAAGCAGATCCGGGATGCGGCCAAACTCCCGGCGGTCAGAGTCATTATAGACAACCGGAGGGCCGGCGGTGCGCAAGGTTGCCCACGGGTAGTAGCCGAGGTTTGGCGGCAGTCCCTGGTTCTGTGGCATGGCGGCATATTCGACGAGGCAATTCTTCACCTCGGCCGCCACGCGCTTTTGCGTGACTTGCATGATGTTGTCCTGCGTGATGGCGAGCAGCTGGTCGTTTACGATGGCATTTCCGTCGCTGTCCTTGAGGCCGCCCTGAATGAAGCCGTTCGTGGAGGAGCCATCGGTGAAGTTGGCATTATCCTCGGTAGTGCCGCCAACCGTGGCAATATCCAGATAGTTGCCGGCGGTATTGATGCCGAGGCCGCTGCGGACTTGTTGTGTGCCATCCTGTCGCTGCAGGACATTACCGGGTGCGAAGAGGGTTGCCACCACGCCCGTGCCGTTGCCGCCGTCGTTGATAATGGTGCCATCATTAGCGCGTATCGTGATGGAGCCGGGAGTGTCGCTGTTCAAACAACTGGTCTGTACGGAATTGGTGCAGATGGTGCGCGGGTTGTTTTTGAATCTGGCGGAGACGGCATACCACAGGCGCTCGTCGCTGCCATCGCGCAGGTCGGGCAAACCCAGCGTTTTCCAGGGTAACCGCCCCAAGGCATTGCCGCTGCAAGGAGTGTCGGCGGTACCGTCATTATTGGAGTCCGGGCAAGGAAGGTCACCCGGGCGACGGCATGTGATCGAGGCGGTGTTTGCGCATGCCCCGGTAAGGTTTACTGCAACAGCGTAGCCGACCAAAGCTTCTTTTGCCCGTGCCAATGCTTCAAATGATTTCTTGTCATGCTCGGCCTGTATCCAGGAACGGTTGATCGAGCTGACCAGGAGTCCCGCAGAGCCTACGATCACAACAACCAGTACCACCATCAATGCCGCGCCGCGCTGCCTGGGCGGGGTTCGCGCAGAAGATAGAGCTGCAGTACGCTGCCAAGATTGGCGAACGAGGCTGCGTGTTTCACGTTTGGACTGGACTGGCACGAAAAGCTCCTATCTCAAACCGGGATAATGCCCGCTCATCCTGAACGCGAGGGTGGCGGGCGCGAGTTTTCCACCCGACCTGCGCACGTGTTCGGCGATCATGTCGCAGCGGCGCAGCCGGAAGCTGTCCGCGTCGTGCCCATTGCTGCCCCAAGCAGTGGTCACCGCCTGCGCCGGTAGCCCGCCTGGGCGACAGCGTGCGCGGTGCGCGCGTCGGTGTTGCCGTTCGGGTAGAAAAACGATTCGATGGGCAGGCCGAGCCATGTTTGCAGTATACGGCGGGACTCGCCTGCCTCATAAGCAAGTGCGCGGGCATCGCATTCCGGCATCAGGCAGTGCCTCATGCTGTACGAGCCGATTTCGTGCCCGCCGCCGGCCAGTTCTGCCCCCAACACCTCATGGGCGCCCCCGGCTCAACGCTTGTTTCAAATATTCGCCAGTCACGCTGGCCGGGTTGTCTGCGATTTCCCTCGGCGAGCCTTGCGCGATGATGCGCCCGCCGCCCTCGCCGCCTTCAGGCCCAAGGTCAATTATCCAGTCGGCGGTCTTGATGACGTCCAGATTGTGCTCGATCACCACGACGGTGTTGCCCTGGTCGCGTAATTGGTGGATAACTTTCAGCAGCAGCGCGATGTCGTGAAAATGCAGCCCGGTGGTGGGTTCGTCCAGGATGTAGAGCGTGCGCCCGGTGTCCCGTTTGGATAATTCGAGAGAGAGCTTCACGCGCTGCGCTTCGCCGCCGGAGAGCGTGGTGGCGCTTTGACCCAGCGTGATGTAGCCCAGGCCAACATCCAGCAAGGTTTGCAGCTTGCGTGCGACGATCGGCACCGGCGCAAAAAATTCGCGCGCCTGTTCCACTGTCATTTGCAGCACCTGGTAGACGTTTTTGCCTTTGTACTGCACCTCCAGCGTTTCGCGGTTGTAGCGCATGCCGTGGCATACGTCGCATTGCACGTAGACGTCCGGCAGGAAGTGCATTTCCACCTTGGTGACGCCATCGCCCTGGCACGCTTCGCAGCGCCCGCCCTTGACGTTGAACGAGAAGCGCCCCGGCCCGTAGCCGCGCTCGCGCGCTTGCGGCACACCGGAAAACAGGTCGCGGATGGGCGTGAACAGGCCGGTGTAGGTGGCCGGGTTGGAGCGCGGGGTGCGACCGATGGGCGACTGATCTACCGCGATCACTTTGTCGAAGAATTCCAGGCCGCCAATTTCCGCGAATGGCGCGGGCTCGGCGGTGCTGCCGTACAGGTGTTGGGCCACGGCATGGTGCAGCGTGTCGTTGATGAGGGTGGACTTGCCCGAGCCTGACACGCCGGTGACGCATACCAGCAGGCCGACCGGTAGATCCAGCGTGACGTTTTTCAGGTTGTTGCCGCACGCCCCTTTGATTTGCAGCGCGCGCTCCGGGTCGGGCGCGCGGGTTTTTTTCGGTGTGGCGATGCTGCGGCGACCGGCCAGGTAATCGCCGGTGAGCGATTGCCTGTTGGCGCAAATTTCCTCGGGCGCGCCCTGCGCGACCACGCTGCCGCCATGCTCGCCCGCCCCCGGCCCCATGTCCACCACGTGGTCGCTGGAGCGGATGGCCTCTTCGTCGTGTTCCACCACGATCAGGCTGTTGCCCATGTCGCGCAGGCGTTTCAGCGTGGCGAGCAACCGGTCGTTGTCGCGTTGGTGCAGGCCGATGGAGGGTTCGTCCAGTACGTACATCACGCCGGTCAAACCGGAGCCGATCTGCGAGGCCAGGCGGATGCGTTGTGATTCGCCGCCGGACAGGGTTTCCGCCGAGCGTTCCAGTGACAGGTAGTCCAGCCCGACGTTATTGAGGAACATGAGGCGGCTGATGATTTCCTGCACGATCCTGTCCGCGATGGCCTGCTTGTGCCCATCCAGTTTCGCTTGCTGGAAAAAAGCCAGCGCCTGTTTCAGCGGCAGCGTGCTGAGCTGGTGCAGGGTGTGCCCCGCGACGCGCACATGACGCGCTTCCAGGCGCAGCCGCGTCCCCTTGCATTCCGGGCAGAGACAGGTGTTAAGGTATTTGGCCAGCTCCTCGCGCACGGTGGGTGAGGTGGATTCCTGGTAGCGCCGCTCCAGATTGTGGACGATGCCCTCGAAGGGATGTTCGCGCAGTGCGGGTTTGCCGCGCTCGTTGAGGTAGCGGAAGGCGACCGCCTCCTTGCCGCTGCCATATAGGACAACCTGCTGGATTTTCTCTGGCAGGCTCTCAAAGGGGCGCTCCAGATCAAAGTCGTAATGTTTGGCCAAACTGTCCAACATCTGGTAATAAAACTGGTTGCGCCGATCCCAGCCTTTGATCGCGCCCCCGCTCAAGCTTAACTGCGGGAAAGCGACGATGCGTTTGGGGTCGAAAAAGCTGATGTTGCCCAGCCCGTCGCATCTGGGGCAGGCACCCATCGGGTTGTTGAATGAAAACAGGCGCGGTTCCAGTTCCGGCAGCGAGTAGTTGCAGATCGGGCAGGCAAACCTGGCGGAGAACAGGTGCTCCTTGCCCGAGTCCATTTCCATTGCCAGCGCGCGTCCGTCAGCGTGGCGCAACGCGGTCTCGAACGATTCTGCCAGCCGCTGCTTGGCGTCCGCGCCGACCTTGAGACGGTCCACCACGATCTCGATGGTGTGCTTCTGATTCTTGTTCAGCTTGGGCAGCCTGTCAATTTCGTGGGTTGATCCGTTCACGCGCAGGCGCACAAAGCCTTGCGCACGCAGCTCATCGAAAAGCTCAAGCTGTTCCCCCTTGCGTTCCACGACCAGAGGCGAAAGTATCATCACGCGCGTGCCTTCCGGTAATTGCAGGACGTGATCCACCATCTGCCCCACGCTTTGCGCCTGCAAAACCAGGTCGTGTTGCGGGCAGTAGGGGTCGCCCGCGCGCGCGAACAGCAGGCGCAGGTAATCGTGGATTTCTGTGACGGTGCCGACAGTGGAGCGCGGATTGTGCGAGGCCGCTTTCTGCTCGATGGCGATGGCTGGCGACAAACCCTCGATCAAGTCCACGTCGGGTTTTTCCATCAATTGCAAGAACTGGCGGGCGTAGGCGGAAAGCGATTCCACATAGCGCCGCTGCCCCTCGGCGTACAAGGTGTCGAAAGCGAGCGAAGACTTGCCGGAGCCGGACAAGCCGGTGATGACCACGAGCCGGTTGCGCGGCAGATCCAGGTTGATATTCTTCAGGTTGTGCGTGCGCGCGCCGCGAATTTTTATCTGTTCCATCAAGAGCCGTGCTGGTAAGCGGGATAACCCGCAAATATACGCCAGTTCAGGCGCTTTCCAAAACACTCTATGTCCGTGCGGGGGTAACGCAAGCCAGGGTGGCGGCAATAATCAAAGAGGATCGCCGCCGCACAATTTTTAAAGACGGATAGGGGTCTGCTGCCGAAAGGTGCGGAGGCGCCAGACGTGAGGGGCTAACGCCGCTTGTGAAGCCCGTCTTGCCGGGCGGTCAGGTTTATTCCCAGCAGGTGCGGGTGAGTTGTGGCATGAGGGCTTCCAGCCCGGTGACGTCAAATTCGGCCCGCACGGGCGGGCTGTTGAAAGGGGTAAATTCGAGCACGAATTTTTTTGATTGGGTAAACTGCCTCACCAGCAACATTGAATCCCGGGCCGAAGCCCCCATGGACGCATTGGTGATTTCCTGCCAGCGCTGCGGGATGGGTCTGCCGTTGTCAAGCTGGATGCGTACGATTTGCTTGTCAACCTGGGTAACCTCCAGTGGCAGCCAGGTTTCGACGTAAACGGCGGCTTTCTTTTTGCCGCATTGAACAGTCAGCGTGGGCACCGCCGATTTCATCCAGCCTTTTACCTCCTTTTCTGCCTTGAGCGACAGGGACAAGGAGTCATCACCGGGAGGCGCAGGCGATATCTGCCACTTGCTGGCAGGTTGCGCAGGCGTAACAGCGCCGGCGGCGGGTATGGAGCACGCACACAAGAGCAGGCCCACGCGGCAGCGCCGCCAATGCGTTGCGGTGGCAGTTTGCAGGGGGCGTTTATTGTCAATATTGGGCATCGGGGAAGTGCGGGTTACCGCAAAGCGTCCATGAGCTTGCAAACGGCTTCACCACTTGCTCCACATGGTTTTTTCTACCGGGCTCATTTTGACGAAGGTTGATATACATCAAAGAAGTTTCGGGTCTGGGAAACGAAAATCGTCGGGCATGGTGAATAGGTGTTTTTTAAATACTTATTTAGTTAAAACATGAAATGGAGATCCGGTATGGTTGCCTTAAAGCAGCAGGATGGGGTTGCATCAATCGCTGGGCAAAAGATGCAAATGTCCAAGCCCCGAGTGATACTTACAGGCGTAATGGCGCTCACCGCTTTTTATGTGGTTTGGGGTATTGTCAAGGTAATTTTGTAGCGCGGGTTTTTTTGAGTTTGGTTTTTCGTTATCGTAACTTTGGGAGGTTTTTATGTCGAATGAGCCGATTGAGCAACAAACTGTATTACAGCGCGTCCTTGATGACATCAATTTCATAATGATGCTGGGGTTGGTGATACCGACGGTGCTTTATACGCTGTGGGGAGTTATGGAAGTAGCTTCTCTTCCGCTGGCAAGATAATTCTGGCGTTCGGGATAATTTAATTTTTTAAGAGGGGGTTTCAATGGGATATTCATTCACGGTACCAGACAAGAACTGGGCAAGAGAGCCGATTGAAAGAACGGAAATTTTGTGGATCGTCATTGCGGGTTCGTGGTGCCTTTTCATGTTTTGCTGGATGATCGCGTGGCACTGGATCGGCAATCAGAACATGAACACCGAAGCATATAAAACCTTTCCGGATGTCTACGCTAAAAAGACTGAGGATTTCACCAAACAATACACCGTGCGCCAGGACGCAAGCGATCCCAGTTTGCCGGTGGTGGCACCACCTCCGGGTAGCGACGTGTATATCGCGGGCAGCATATTCCAGTGGCGTCCGGTACTGGAGCTCCAGAAAGGCAAAAGCTATCGCCTTCATATTTCGTCGCTGGACTATGTTCACGGTTTCTCGCTACAGCCGGAAAACATTAACTTCCAGGCTTACCCCGGATACGAGCAGGTGATTACGGTGACCCCCAACAAGGCCGGCACCTACGGGATCGTGTGCAATGATTATTGCGGTCTCGGCCACCATACCATGCTCGGCAGAATTTACGTAAAGGAGTAAAACAATGGCCATAACAACTGCTCAATCCCCGTTCCGCACGGACCCGCTGACCGGTCTGCGCATTGACCTCGCGGCGCAGGCATTGGTAAAAACCAATGCGGTGCTAGCGGTCGTATTCCTGTTGGTGGGAGGCCTTGCAGGCTTGCTGGTCGCCTTGACCCGCTGGCCGGCAGTACACCTGCTCCCGGCCGATCTGTTTTATATGGCGCTGACCGCTCACGGTTTGGTGGCGCTGGTGGTTTGGATCGTCTTTTTTGAAATGGCGGTTATTTATTTCTGTGCCACATCCCTGCTCAGTTGTCGGTTGGCTGCTCCAAAATGGGCGTGGGCGCAGGTTGTGCTGATGACTATCGGCACCGCCATCACCACCGTTGCGGTGTTGCAGGGTGAGTCCAGCGTGATGTTTTCGGCATATGTTCCCTTGGCCGCAGCACCGCATTTTTATCTTGGCATCATCCTGTTTGCGGTGGGCGCATTGATCGGCTGCTTCGTATTTTGGGGCACGCTGGTGATCGCCAAGGAAGAAAAGACATATGAAGGATCTTTGCCGCTGACCGTATATGGCTGCATGATCGCGGTGGTAATCGCGGTATTCACGCTCGCTACGGGCGCTATTATTTTGATTCCGGCATTTCTGTGGTCGCTGGGTCTGATCAAGAGCGTGGATCCGATGATGTATCGCGTGATTTTCTGGGGGTTCGGCCACTCTTCGCAACAAATCAACGTGGTGGCCCATATCACGATCTGGTACACCGTTGCTGGACTTGCTTTCGGTGCCAAGCCGATGTCGGAAAAAGTCAGTCGTACGGCTTTCCTGCTGTATATCTGCTTCCTGCAACTGGGTTCGACTCACCACCTGCTGTCCGACCCGGGTTTGAGCGCATCGTGGAAGATAGTGAACACCAGCTACATGATGTATCTGGCAGTGCTGGCCAGCCTGATCCACGGCCTGACAGTTCCCGGCTCGATCGAGGTTGCGCAACGCAGGAACGGCCTGAACAACGGTTTGTTCGAGTGGCTGCGCAAATGCCCGTGGGGTAACCCGGTGTTCTCCTCCACGATCCTGTCCATCATCATTTTTGGCTTCATCGGCGGGATCAGCGGCGTGGTGATGAGCGTGGAACAGATCAACATGATCATCCACAACACCATCTACGTGCCTGGGCATTTTCATGCAACGGTGGCTGGGGGCACTACACTGGCATTCATGGGCTTGACTTACTACCTGATCCCGGTGTTGTTTCAGCGCCAGCTTATCATGAAGCCTTTGGCGGCTATCCAGCCTTGGCTGTTTGGCGGCGGCATGACAGTATTTGGGGTCGCCCTGATGGGTGCTGGTACGCTGGGCGTGCCGCGCCGTCACCAGGACATGACCTTTGCCGGCCAAGCTTTGTCATATGACTACGGCGGCATGAACCAGCTGTTGATGGCTGTCGGCGAAATCGGCGGTGTAGTGTCGGTGGTCGGCGGTGCGATCTTCATCCTGGTTGTGGTTGGTTCCATCCTGATGGGCGAACCGGTTCCGGCAAATGCCAAGTGCATCGTGGCGCCTCCTGCTGACGCGGGCGGGCACAAGAAAATCGGCATGGGTGGCCTCGAAGCTCCCGGCACGTTTGTCTTGGCTCTGACGCTGTTTGTTTGCTTGGTGCTGTACTACTTCGTCAACTTCAAGTATCTGGCTACCCTGTGGCCAATGAATTGATGGCGAGTTGACCTGAGAGGTACCAAACACGCGGGGAGGCTTAACACCTCCCCGCTGTTCTGGAGTTAACGGCAAAGGCGTGGTGCATTTCACGCCCAACCACTTGGGGTTCGTAATATGGGAGCAGCTATCAAACAAGTTACCGATTTGTTCAAGCTGAGAATCGGTATTGTCATCAGCTTTACTGCTCTAGCTGGTGTGGCGGTAACGCCAGGCACGCTGGACGGTTGGAAAATTGCGTTGCTGGGCTTGGCGGTCTTGGTATCTTCAGCCAGCGCTGGTGCGTTTAACCAATATGTGGAGCGGGACATAGATGTGCGCATGGCGCGCACTCGGAAGCGGCCATTTGTCACTGGCACCCTGCAGCATGGGCCATTCTGGCTATGCGTTATTCTGACCATGCTGGTTGGATCGGTATCGGTAGCGGCTGTGGCGCTCAATGTAACCTCTGCGCTATTTGTGTTCCTTGGGGCGTTTTTCTATGCCGTGGTTTATACGGTATGGCTGAAGCGACGCACCTGGATGAACATCGTAATCGGCGGGTTGGCGGGCAGCTTTGCGGTTTTGGCGGGCGCGGCAGCGGTCAATCCGGAGTTGAGCTCGCAAGCACTGGTATTGGCTACCATCCTGTTTTTGTGGACACCCCCGCATTTCTGGAGTTTGGCGATTGCCTACCACAAGGATTACGATGCTGCCAAGGTTCCCATGTTGCCGGTGGTGGTTGGGGACGAGCGTGCGGCAAAAATAATTTTTAGCAGCACCGTTCTGCTGGTGGCAACCTCGCTGACACCGATATTTTTCGGCATGGGCTGGGTGTACTTTGCCGGTGCGGCGATTGGCGGTGCCTATTTCTTGGCGAAGAGCGCCAAGCTGGCGCTTGCTCCAAGCCGCGCAACAGCCATGTCGTGCTTTCATGCATCGCTGATGCAACTGACTTTGCTGTTGACTTCCGCCATGCTGGATGCATCGCTATAAGTTTGTTGATGCGCCTATTGTTGCTTCTTGCCTTGCTGTTTGGTTTTGGGGCTGCGTTTGCCTTTGAAGAAAACGGACAAGCAGCAGCTCCAACCAATTTCAGCAATGAAGCCGCGCTGAAATTCAGCGAAAGTGTGGTCGGCCAGCAGGTGGGCGACTACACCTTGCTCGACCGTAACGGCAAGCCTTTCAAGATTTCCGACTACCGCGGCAAACCTCTGCTGGTCAGCTTCATCTACACCAGTTGCTCGGAAATCTGCCCTGCCACCACCCAATACCTCGCTAAAGCGGTGAAATACATGCAGGCCGCGCTCGGGGCGGACAGCTTTGCCGTGCTCACGCTGGGGTTCAACGCGCCATTCGATTCTCCGATGATGATGCGCGATTTTGCCCGGCGGCAAAATATCAATTTGCCAAACTGGGAATTTGCGAGCGCAGACGCGGCAACGATGCGAAACCTGACCCGCAATCTCGGCTTCAGTTACGAATACTCGGTCGCGGGTTTTAACCATATCTCCCTTCTTACCCTGATAGATCAGAACGGCAAGATTTATAGCCAAGTTTATGGGGATAGATTCGAGCTCCCGTCGATGGGAGAACCGCTGAAGAAACTGGTGGGTAATGTGGAGACCCAGTATCCGGGATGGGAGGGATTGCGCAACCGCATCCGTTTGTTCTGCACTGTGTATGACGCGAAAACTCAAACTTATGTGACCGATTACTCGTTTTTTGTCGGCATGTTTATCAGCGTAATCCTGATTTATTTCTTTGTTGCCTGGCTCGTCCGAGCATGGCGCAATGCTCCGGATCACCAGGCTAACGACAACAAGAAATCGCAGTAATTTTGCGCTCTTCTTGGTCGGCACGAATGCCGCGCTGCGCTTCAGAGCTTGGTTCGTGGCCTGATGGCGAGCTACGCCCTGTTTGATAGCGGGCCATCTGATGACGATTTACGGGTGACGAAAAGAATTGTCAGTAAGCCAGCGAGCTGCCATAATCTGCATATAAGATACAATTTAAACTTGGTGCCGAGAGGTTTTGGTGCGGAAGAATTTGACGAGTTAGCGTGGAGCAGATGTGATCAAGCTATTGCAGCGTATTGGGCAGGCACTATTTCTGCGGGTAGAGAAAGGGTTTAACTCCGTTTTTGGGGCAGAACTGAACCCTATGTACCAGTTGGGTGCCGGGTTCTATATATACGCCTTTTATCGAACCGGAATAAACGAAGCGTATTCCTCGATCGAGAAAATTACCCACGAACAATGGTACCTGGGCGGGATCATGCGCAGCCTGCATCGGTACGCATCGGATGCCATGGTTGTGCTCGTTCTGGTACACATGGCGCGCAATTTTTCGATGAACCGGTTGAGCGGGTTCAGGGCTTTTTCCTGGATTACCGGCATCGTGCTTCTTCTGCTGTTGTTTATTTCGGGAATAAACGGCTATTGGCTGGTGTGGGATCGGCTTGCGCAGTTTGTGGCAATAGCCAGCACCGAGTTTCTTGATTGGCTACCGATTTTTGCCTCTCCGCTCGTAAGAAATTTTCTTACTCCGGATAGCGTCAACGACCGTTTCTTTTCAATGCTCGCCTTTGCACATATTGGCATTCCGCTGGTGATGCTGATTTTTATCATGGTTCATACCCAGCGCGTGAGCGGTGCCAAAACTTTTCCATCTACTCAAATTGCCTACGGTTTTGGCCTCACGCTGCTGATATTGTCGCTGGTCAAACCTGCTTTGAGCCAAGGGCCGGCCGACTTGGGCGCGGCTACCACACAAGTTCAGTTGGACTGGTTTTACATGGCGGCCTACCCGATGATATATACATGGCCGCACAGCCAGCTATGGGGTTTGGCCGGGGGTGTCATGGCAATATTGCTATTGTTGCCATTGTTTACACGGGCAAAGCGCAGCGCAGGTTTTCAGATTGCGACTGCGCCCACCATGCACAAAATCATGGCCAAGCCGGGGGAAACCGTGCTGGAAGCAGCATTGCGCCAGGATGTGCGCTTACCTTACACCTGCCGTGACGGCGCGTGCGGCAACTGCAAGGGCACTGTTTTGAGCGGCACAGTAGATTACGGTGTTTATCAGGAAAGCGCCTTGAGCGAGCAGGAAAAGCAGGCGGGAAAGGCATTGTTCTGCTGCGCCAAACCTCTGTCAGACCTTGAAATAGAATATTGCGAAGACGAGAATCTGAAACATATTCCGATCCAGCGCATAAAGTGTACCGTGCATAAGATGGTGCGCGCCGCACCAGAAGTAATGGTGCTGTATCTGAAATTGCCGCAAGGCAGCAAGCTGCAATTTATTGCCGGTCAATACATTGACATCCTGCTGGAAGATGGGGCGCGGAGAAGTTTTTCGTTTGCCAATGCCCCGCACGACAATGAGTTAATCCAGTTGCATATTCGCCATATTCCAGGCGGCAGATTCACTACGCATGTGTTTGAGCAAATGAAAGAAGGCGATGAGGTGAATTTCGAAGGCCCGCTGGGCAGCTTCTACTTGCGTGATGACAGCGACATGCCGGTTATTTTTGTGGCGGGTGCAACCGGTTTTGCACCGGTGAAGAGCATGTTGGAACACGCCTTTCATATTGGAAGCGAGCGCCGCTTGATATTGTACTGGGGGGCGAAGAAACGCGAAGACTTATACATGGCTGACTTGGTCGAGCGCTGGCAGCGGGAGCATGATAACTTTACTTTTGTCCCGGTGTTGTCGGAGGCTGGTGTGGCAGACGGCTGGCAGGGACGTGTCGGCATGGTGCACGAAGCCATCTTGCAGGATCATGCGGACTTGAGCGGCTTCCAGATATACGCATGCGGCTCTTTGCAGATGGTGCAGGCGGCACGCCCAACTTTCTTGGCTCAAGGCTTGCCGGAAGATGCGTGCTTCTCTGACGCTTTTACCCTATCAGCGCCTAAAGCGGAGCAACCTGCCGGGGAGGTGCAGTAATGAAGCCTATAAATTATCTGGGGCAGGGGGTAGCCTACGCGCTGTTTGCCGTAGTGCTGGGTTATTTTTCCTCTTCTCCAGAATACGAACACATTCCACCAGGTCAAGCGCTGGTCAAGTTGAGTTTTAGCCATGCTGCGCAACGCAAGGGTGCGTGCCGCGAGCGTACCGACGAGGAGTTGGCGAAGCTCAAACCCAATATGCGTGTACGCAATGATTGCCCGCGCGAGCGGGCCGATGTGGTGGTGGAGCTGGAAATGGATGGCAAGCAGATTTATCACGTCGTGCTGCCACCACCGGGCCTCGCCCACGATGGTGCCGCATCCATCTATCGCCGCTTGCAGGTTCCCGCCGGGATGCACCGGTTTGTGGCGCGCCTCAAAGACAAGATGGACGGAGATTTTGATTTTATGCACGAAGAAAATGTTGACCTTGTTGCCGGGCGAGCGCTGGTGATTGATTTCAAGGCGGACGTTCCGGGTGCCCCCGGTTTCATGTTTAAAAAATAGCAAGCCATGGCCGATATTGATGAAGCGAGAAATTATGCTGGCGCATCGCCCGATGCGGGTGGGCCTTTCGTGTTGCCAACACCCCATCCGGACAACCAGAAGCTGGCTGCAGGATGGCTGTGGTTGAGTTTTGCCGCGCTGGTGGGGGCGGGGTTGTTTGCGTTGTTTGTCGTGCTGGCGCGCACGCCCTATGTGTCCGATCTGTTTCCCACGGTGGATTTTTTTCGTAGCGCGCTGGTGGTGCATGTAGATCTATCGGTGCTGGTGTGGTTTTTTGCGTTTGCTGGTGTCTTGTGGAGCGCGGCCTCTCCGCCGAAGCTGATGCCGCTCGGCTGGATTGCGTTGCTGCTCGCGGTGGCGGGCATTCTGGTCGTGATGCTTTCGCCTTTTGTCGGTGCCGGTGGCCCGATCATGAACAACTACATCCCGGTGCTGGAAAACAAGATGTTTCTCACCGGGCTGTTCCTGTTTGGTTGCAGTGTAGGGCTGCTCGCTTTGCGCGGTTTGCTGACTGTTCCGCTTACCGGGTTTGGGCCGGGTAGAGAGGGCGGGGTGCTGTGCTTCGGGTTGGCTACCGCCGCATTTGCGACAGTCATGGCGCTGGTTGCTTTTGCCTGGGCCTTTGCCACCATACCGTTTTTTGTAAAGGGGTTGCCTTATTTCGAGGCGCTGTTCTGGGGTGGCGGCCACGTCATGCAGTTTTCCTATACGCTGCTGATGATGGTGGGCTGGCTGTGGCTGGCAGCCGAGTATGGGGCGCGAATTACCATGACCCCGCGCATTGCTTTGGCCATGTTTGCTCTCGGCGTCGCGCCAGTTCTGCTTACGCCGCTGATTTATTCCAGCTACGAGACCAACACCAGTGCCAACATGGAAATGTTTATTACCATGATGAAAGCTGGCGGCGGCCTGGCTGTCGTGCCAGTCGGATTGGCCGTGATGGTCGCCATGTGGAAGCACGGTTACCCTGACCCGGAAATGGGGCCGCTGTTCGGGCACTTGATCTCTTCCCTGATATTGTTTGCGGTGGGCGGCGGCATCAGCTTTTTGATTAAGGACAGCAACACCATTATTACCGCGCACTACCACGGCACCGGCGGGGGAGTGAGCCTGTCCTTTATGGGGATGTCTTTGGTGTTGTTGCACAAGCTGGGGTACAAGGTAGTCAACTTCAAGCTCGCCCTCTGGATGCCCTATGTATATTGCGTGGGTCAGCTGATGCATATCATCGGGCTGCTATGGTCGGGTGGGTATGGCGTGCAGCGCAAGGTGGCGGGAGCGGATCAAGGGTTGCAAAGCTTTTCGCAGATTGCCGGCATGGGGCTGATGGGTGTCGGCGGCCTGATCGCGGTGGTTGGTGGCATCATGTTTCTGGTGGTGATATATCGCGCCTTGAAGGAACGGGGTACTGGCGGTACGAGGTAGTATCTCCATAGGCCTTTGGCCGAGAGGTTTCGCGTGCGGCGTGCGAATCTTGGTTCGCGGTTGACCGGGCCGGACATTCCATAGCCCTGCAATGCAGCGAAATGTATTGTGACTTTCCTCACAGACAACCGCGCGACGGCCTCGTACTATCTAATTAGGATAGCCGCCGCGCGCATGAGCTCGCACTTACAACTTCGCCAACTTCATTTCCCGGGATGAACCCTTTCCAGAATTCCTGGCGGCGCTTGGAAAACCTTTTCAATGCCCCGTTCGGCCAAGCATTGAATCCCTGGTACCACCTTGGGGCTGTCATCTATTTTCTGTTCTGGGTCGTGGTGGTCAGCGGCATTTACCTCTATATTTTTTATCGCACCGGAGTCAATGAGGCGTACCAGACTGTCGAGGAGCTGACCCACGATCAGCCGTATGCCGGCGGCGTGATGCGCAGCCTGCATCGCTACGCCTCTGACGGCATCGTGGTGGCGATGCTGTTGCACATGTTGCGCAATTTCATATACGGGCGATTCCACGGATTCCGCTGGTTTTCCTGGGTCACCGGGGTGTTGCTGATCTGGCTGGTTTACATTTGCGGCATCAACGGCTACTGGATGGTGTGGGACAGGATGGCGCAATTTGTCGCGGTGGCCACCACGGAATGGTTTGATTGGTTGCCGCTTTTCAGCGAGCCGCTGGCGCGCAATTTTCTTTTCCAGGGCAATGTCAGCGACCGCTTCATCAACATGCTGTCGTTTATCCACATTACGCTTCCGCTCGTCTTGCTGCTGTTCATGTGGGTGCATACCAAGCGCATGAACAACGCGGAAACCTATCCGCCGCAGAGTCTCGCTGTGGGCACGTTGCTGGCGCTGCTGGTGCTGTCGCTGATCAAACCGGCGTTGAGCCACGCGAAAGCCGACTTATCGTTAGTGCCGGAAACCATCCGGCTCGACTGGTTCTATCTGGGGCCGTATCCGCTGATTTATGCCTGGTCGCCGGGTGCGGTGTGGGCTCTGGTTGGCGGGATCACCCTGCTGTTGCTCGCGGTACCTTGGCTTCTGAAGCCGCGCACCCGCACTCCGGTGGCTGAAGTTCATCTGGACAATTGCAACGGGTGCGAGCGCTGCTTTAACGACTGCCCCTATTCGGCCATCTTGATGCAACCGCGTGAGGATGGCAGGCCATACTTGCTGCAACCGGTGGTGGATCCAAAATTGTGTGCGAGTTGCGGCATTTGCGTCGGTGCCTGCCCGTCCTCGATGCCGTTCCGGCATCAGGAGTTGGTCAGCGGTATCGAATTGCCCGATAAGCTATTGCGGGTGCAGCGCGCCGATACCGATCACGCGCTGGACGGGTTGCGAGGGAATGCGCGCGTCATGGTGTTCGGTTGCGACCGCGCTTATGATGTGCGCGCATTGCAGTCGGACGAGGTGGCGGCACTGTCGCTGCCGTGCATCGGGATGTTGCCCCCGGCGTTCACAGACTATGCGTTGCGCGATGCGCGCGCTGACGGCGTGCTGATCGCAGGTTGCCGCGAATGCGATTGCCAGTACCGGTTAGGCATACAATGGACCGAGCAGCGCTTGGCGCGTGAGCGCGAGCCAAAGTTGCGCCAGCGCGTTCCGCTCCAGCGCATCGAGACATGTTGGGCGGGGCCGCTGGATAAGAAACGGGTGCACACCGCGCTTTCCGCGCTACGGGCGCGAATCTCGCAAATGCCGCGCGAATCATTCGGAGAAGAGCGGGAACTCTAGCAGCCTAAAGGAAATCGGCTGCAAATCCACCTGGCCGGTGCATACTTTCGCCGCTTTTTTGGTCAATAGAACGACTATTGACCTGCAAAATCGTCAAAATCTGCCCTCGCCCAGCCGGATTTTCGCTTCGATTCTTCAAGTCCGACAGGCTGCTAGGTCGGATCGCGCGGGCGGTAGCTGAAGGTAAGCAGGGCAAGCAACAGGAACGCCGCCGCAGCGTTATGCAGCAACACCAGAAAAAGTGGCGGGTTGCCGGTGGCGGCACCGATTCCCAGCGCAACCTGGAGTGCGGCGACCGCGATCAGCAACTGGCCGCTACGCCGCCACTTTTCCCGGAACAGACCAATTCCCAG
Source organism: Gallionellaceae bacterium (assembly GCA_008080515.1). GTDB lineage: Bacteria > Pseudomonadota > Gammaproteobacteria > Burkholderiales > Gallionellaceae > VIKH01. Next base: position 35,770 of record VIKH01000005.1, read on the forward strand.
CCAGACGAGGTAAGCAACAACCGGCAACGCCAGGAGCCGGTGCGCCATGTGCAAGGTTTGCTGCGTTGCGCCTGGCACAAAACTGCCCTCTTGCGTTACACCCAAGTAATGAAACGGGTTGAACGCAGCCAGTGTGGCATGTTGCAACCATCCTTCGCAACCGTTTAGACCAGCGCAACTGGAGACGGCAAAATTCGCACTGGTCATGCCACCCAGCGCGGCTTGCGCCGCCACCAGCATTAGGCCGATCCTTATCCAGCCACGCAAACCGGAAGGCGCGGCGGTTTGTGGCGAGTATCCGAGGTGCATGCGCCACAGCAACAGCAGCATCCCGAGGCCGCCCAGCAGGTTTCCGAGCGCAACTGCGGGCAGGCGCGCATCGTGGGTCCATTTACCGAGTGCGGCAAGGAAGGCGGTCAAACCGAACAGTGCGAGCGCCAGCGGGAAATTGCGGTGTGCCGTGCGGCGGAGCCGCCAGGCGAGCGTGGCGATGGCAAGTGCGGCGAGACCCATGGCGCTCGCCGCGATGCGGTGCGCGATGTTTATCCATTCCGGTCTGTGCGGAGCATGTCCGGCCAGAATGCGGCCATAACAGTCAGGCCAGTTATCGCAACCCAGCCCGGTAGCGGAAAGCCGCATGTAGGCGCTCAACATCACGACCGCCACCATCAGGGTGAAAGTGAGCGCTATCAGAACGTGGAGTGTGCGGTTGCCGTCAGTCATAAAGGGTGATGAACCCCGGCGGGAGCGAGCACGGAATCCTACGAGGCATCATGGGTAAAACGGAAATGGGGCTAGCCGTAAACTGAAGCGATTTGTACGGTAATCATCGCCAGTGACGTGATGATGGCGAAGAAAATCAGGCTGCGGTATTTGAACCGGGTGCCGTACATATCCTCGAGGCGGTTCAGCAACCAGTCCGACATAAAATAGAGACCGATGCCGATCAGGGTGTAGTAGAGATATCCCATAATTTATTGCTTCTCGACAGTTAAGGGGGGATCTTGAGATTAACGGAAGCTGGGCATTATGCACAGGTGCGGTGCCGCCGGAACAGGAGGCCGAATTCCGGCTCGCAAAAAACAGCGGCGCGCCATGTTTAGCACGGCGCGCCGCTACTTGGGTTGAAAAACCAATAATGCAGATGCTACTCTTGTGGCCTGAACCTTATTGTGCCAGCGCCCAAGTTACAACCGCTTTCATTTCAGCATCGGGCAATCTGCCTTTCTGTGCCGGCATCGGCATCGGGCCGAAAGAGCCGGAGCCGCCCGCATTGACCTTGGCGATCATCTTGTCCACGGCGCCAGCGTCGCCCTTGTATTTGGCGGAAATATCTTTAAAGCTGGGGCCGACGACTTTCTTGTCCACCGCGTGGCAGTTCATGCAGCCTGCTTTTTTGGCATCGGCAGCAGGGTCGGCGAATACGGGGGCGCTCAAGCAGCAGGCGGCGATTCCAGCGATAATCAAGGCTTTTTTCATTTCATTACTCTCCTGTTGGGTTAATAATTACAACGTTTTACAGTCACGGCAGCCTAATTTCAGCCGCCGGTATTCTGTGTCAGAACCACCCTGTGCCGTTTGATGTAAATCAAATTTAGGCGGGGCGACAGTACCAGCATACTTCTTAAGGACAAGCCGCTCAAATGGCGGGCGGCATTACCAAACTCATCACCATTGCGTCTTTGGCCGCAACCTGAAAAAACTGAAATAAATTGCGGTTAGTGGTTAAAACGGCTCTCCCGGGTTTTCGTTGACATCAACCCGACCAGACTCGCAAAATCATCAGACGCATTCTTGTGGCGGGCCGACAAATCGTTGCAGCTTTTGCAGGTTATGGATTTCCACCGACTTGTTGCGTATGGTGATCAGGCCCGCACCCTGAAAGTTCGAGAGTGTGCGGCTGACCGTTTCCAGTTTCATGCCGAGATAGCTGCCGATTTCCTGGCGGGTCATGCGCAGGTAGAACGAGGTGGGCGAGTAGCCCCGTGCCGCAAAGCGTTGCGACAGGTTGAGCAGGAAGGCGGCCAGACGCTCTTCCGCGCGCATCGAGCCGAGCAGCAGCATGATGCCCTGATCGCGCACGATTTCGCGGCTGAGGATGCGGTGCAGGTGACGTTGAAGTGTAGGAAGCTTGCGGCTGAGTTCTTCCATGCGGCTGAAAGGGATTTCGCATACCTCGCTGTCTTCCAGAGCGATGGCGTCGCAGGCGTGCGCGTCGCTGCTGATGGCGTCCATGCCGATGATTTCCCCTGCCATCTGGAAGCCGGTGACCTGTTCGCGCCCGTCTTCATGCAGCACTTGAGTCTTGAAGAATCCGGTGCGAATAGCGTACAGAGACTGGAATTTTGCGCCGCTACGGTAGAGGAAGCCGCCGCGCTGGTAGGCGTGCTTGATGCAGGTCAGGTCATCCAGTTGCTCCATGTCCAGGTCGCTGAGATCCATGGGCATGCACAACTCGCGCAGGTTGCAACCGGAACACGCGACCCTGAGCGGCGCAAGAGTGACGGGTTTTTGCACGTCTTTGCTCGTCTGTTGATTAACGGCTCGATTATGGCATGGGATTTGATTTACATCAAACGCGCTCTATGGCGCACAAGCATAATTCGTGACGTTTTGAAATAAATGGAGCCACCATGCCGTCGAGCATAAAAGCAACATCAGAGCTGGAAGTAGACTTGGATTTGATCCGCAGGCTGGACAAAAATGGCCCACGTTACACCTCGTATCCCACCGCTGACCGCTTTGTCGAGGAGTTCAACGCGGAAAGCTACCGCAGTTGGGTAGCCAAGCGCGAAATCGGCGGCATCAGCCGCCCGCTATCGTTGTATTTCCACATTCCTTTTTGCAATACGCTTTGTTTTTATTGCGCGTGCAACAAGATTATCACCAAGGATCGCAGCAAGGCTGAAGATTATGTCCGCTATCTGGTCAAAGAGTTGTCCATGCAAGCGGCCTTGCTGGGCGAGGGGCAGCGCGTCGAGCAACTGCATTGGGGTGGCGGTACGCCGACGTTTCTCAACGACGACTTGATGCGCAAGCTGATGGATGCGACACGCCAGCATTTCAAGATGGTGGAAAACGGCGAGTATTCCATCGAAATTGATCCGCGCAAGGTCAGCGACCAGACCGTAGTGCTGCTTGCCGAAATGGGTTTCAACCGTATCAGTCTGGGCGTGCAGGACTTTGACCCGCAAGTGCAGCGCGCGGTCAACCGTATTCAGAGCGAGGAGGAAACGCTCCAGGTTATCCGTGCCGCGCGCGCCAACGGCTTCAAATCTATCAGCATAGATCTTATTTACGGTCTGCCGAAGCAGAGTTTGACCGGTTTCAAGGCCACGCTGGACAAGGTGATCGCTGCGGATCCGGATCGCCTGTCCATCTACAACTACGCGCACATGCCCACCATTTTCAAACCGCAGCGCCGTATCCACGAAGAAGAGCTGCCTGCACCGCAGGTCAAGCTGGACATTTTGAGCCTTGCGGTGAAAACCCTGACCGACGCCGGTTATATCTATATCGGCATGGATCACTTTGCCAAACCGGATGACGAGCTGGCGGTAGCGCAGCGCCAGGGCAGGCTGCACCGTAATTTTCAGGGGTATTCCACCCATTCGGACTGTGATCTGGTGGCACTGGGCGTGAGCGCAATCGGCAAGATCGGCCCGACCTACAGCCAGAACTACCGGGAGCTGGAGGAATACTACGATGCTCTGGACCGCGACGAGTTGCCCATCATGCGTGGCATGGAGCTGGATGCCGACGACCTGGTGCGCCGCGCCATCATCCAGGCTTTGATGTGCCACTTCGAGCTTTCCAAGGAATCGTTCAATATTGCCTACCTGATAGACTTTGATCGCTACTTCGCCACCGAGCTCGACGAGCTGCGCGAGTACCAGCGCGAAGGGCTTCTCAAGCTTACCCCTGAATGGATCGGCGTCACGCCAAAAGGGCGCATGTTGATCCGCAACATCTGCATGGTCTTCGACAAGTATCTGCGCACGAAACAACAGCACGCCCGCTATTCCAAGGTAATATAGCGACCTGTTTTAATCAAGGATAGCAATGAAATGCGCGGATGATTTCCGCTTGCGTTTTGGCAAGCAGGAACTGGTGCCCATCGTGATCGGCGGCATGGGTGTGGACATTTCCACTGCGGATCTGGCGCTGGAGGCGGCGCGCTTGGGCGGGGTCGGACATATTTCCGACGCCATGCTGCCTACCGTGACCGACCGGCGTTACGACACCGATTTTGTCAAAGAAAAACTCCAGCAGTACAAGTCCAACCTGGACAACTCCAACAAGTCGGCGGTGAAGTTTGATCTCGGGCAGGTTGCCGAAGCCACGCGCCTGCACGTGGAACACACCATGCGGAATAAGCGCGGTGCGGGCATGATCTTCATCAACTGCATGGAAAAACTCACCATGAACGCGCCGCGCGAAACGCTGGCGGTGCGTCTGCGCGGCGCGCTGGATGCGGGGATAGACGGAATCACGCTGGCGGCCGGTCTCCACCTCGGCTCGTTTGCCTTGATGGAAGACCACCCGCGTTTCCGCGATGCCAAGCTGGGCATCATCGTGTCATCGTTGCGCGCGCTGCAACTGTTCCTGCGCAAGAATGCCAGAACCAGCCGTCTGCCGGATTTCGTCGTGGTGGAAGGGCCTTTGGCGGGCGGGCATCTCGGTTTCGGCATGGATTGGGCCCAATACGATCTGCGCACCATCGTGAACGAAATCCGGGACTACCTGCTGGCCGAGAAACTCGATATTCCGCTGATCCCTGCGGGTGGCATTTTTACCGGCAGCGATGCCGTGTCGTTTCTGGAGCAGGGCGCGGCGGCAGTTCAGGTGGCGACGCGCTTCACCGTGGCGCGCGAGTGCGGTTTGCCGAAAGATGTGATGCAGGAATATTTCAAGGCGGGGGAAGGCGACATCGTGGTCAATACCATTTCGCCGACCGGCTATCCGATGCGCATGTTGAAAAACACCCCCGCCATCGGTTCCGGTATCCGCCCCGGCTGCGAATCCTACGGCTACTTGCTCGACGCCAGCGGCAACTGTTCTTACATTGATGCGTATAACCGCGAGATTGCGGCGTGCCCGGACGCGAAAAATATTTCCGTGATGGACAAAACCTGCTTGTGTACCCACATGCGCAACTTCAAATGCTGGACATGCGGGCACACCACCTACCGCCTCAAGGACACCACGCGCCGATTGGCGGATGGCAGCTATCAGGTGCTCAACGCCGAACATATTTTTCACGATTACCAGTTCAGCACCGATAACAAGATCGCCTTGCCGGATTGACCCCGGATTGTCGGGCGGCATTTCAAATCCTGCACGAGCGCCGGTATCCGGTTCCGGGCTGCCCAAAAGCAAACCCCGCTGCGGGAGCGGGGTTGCGGGAGCAAAGTGGAATCCAAACTCAAACGTTGGGCTGTTTCCTGCGGCGCGCGGTAAAGCCCAGCAATCCCAAGCCAGCCAGCAGCATGGCGTAAGTCTCCGGTTCGGGGACGGGCGGGGGCGGTGGCGAGGCGGTGGCGATGTTGAACCAGATGTGGTGGTCTTGCACCAGACCGGCAACGCCGGCGACTGTCGAGTCTTCCAGCATCAGCCCCGACCCCAATCCGTCGCCAAATCCCACAGCAGCGACAGCACCACCGCTCTTCGCGCCGACCTCCCATTGCATGGTTTTCCAGAAGAAGCCAACCATCCCTTCGTTCGTGGGAACAGCATAGCCAGCACCGCGTATCACCAGTTGGAAGGAGTTGAGCAGGCCCGTTTGCTGGTTGTAATAGCCCACCTGATCCCAGGTTACGATGGTCTGGTTGGCGACAGTCTGGTTCAGGTACATCACCCCGCTCGGGGCGAGCCGTGTATCAACGTCCGCAAAGAACGGGGAAATGACAGGCATAGATGCTCCCCCTGGCAGCAGGTCGGAGGGCGTGTAGCTGGCATTTCCGCCGCCGAAGGTGACATTGCCGTTGTTGTTGGCATAAAGCGCGGTATAGGTGTTGCCAAAGAAAGAAAAAGGGGTGGAGAAGTTTAAGGCGATAGGGCCGCTGAAGCCGTCGTCGTTGCGGCCTGTCGTAACCCCCGCATTTGCTTCGTTACCTCCGCCTGTCGTGACGATAATACTGCCCAGCCCCATCCCGGCCATTTCCGTGTAATACTGGGTTGAAGGATCCAGCGTTGAAGTGGGGACGATGTCCACCGCTACCGGCCCCGATGCATCGTAGACGTAATTTACTACGGTCTGCGCCGATGCTTGACCCCAGGTTAATCCGGTCAAGAGAGCGGCTGCTAAAATTCTGGTTTTCACATTAACCTCCGTAACACCGTGGAACATCTGGATATTTATTAAGCTTGTCTCATTTCGCGGCCAAGCATACTAAATATCCCAAACAATTGCTATTGTACTCAAGTACAGGTACGAAAAAAATTGCCGCAGGGTTTTAGTGTTGCCCGCAAGTTTTGTGCCGCCACCGAGGCCGGTTTCTGGCATATAGCGCTCCGAATGGAATGATTTAATACAAATCAAATAATTACACGATGGTTTGAGGTTGCCACCTACGGCGGCAGGCTGAATGCGGCCAACTATTCCGGTAAAAATTTCCTCGTTTACGTCGTTACGCCACCCTGTTTTTCTCGTTTTTGAGAATGCGGGTGGCGGTAATTTTCGGAGAACGCCCCGCTAATGCGCCTCATCCCAATTAGCTCCTGCCCCCAATCCCACTTCCAGCGGCGCATCGAGTTCGGCGACGCCGCACATCAGGCCGTGTAAGTTGTCTTGAACTTGTGCCAGCTCGCGCTCCGGCACCTCCAGCACCAGTTCGTCATGCACCTGCATGATGAGGCGGGTTTGCAGCTTGCTATTGCCCAGCCAGCCCTGGACCGCAATCATGGCGAGCTTGATTAGATCCGCCGCCGTGCCTTGCATCGGGGCATTGATGGCGGCGCGTTCGGCGGCCTGCCTGCGCATGCCGTTGCCGCCGTTGATTTCCGGTAGCCACAGCCTTCTGCCGAATACGGTTTCGACAAAACCCTGCCGTTTGGCTTGCTCGCGGGTGCTGTCCATGTAGCGCTTCACGCCGGGGTAACGCGCAAAATATAACTCCATGTATTGCTGTGCGGCGGCGCGGTCGATGCCGAGCTGTTTGGCCAGCCCGTGGGACGACATGCCGTAGATCAGGCCGAAATTGATGACCTTGGCGTAGCGGCGCTGCTCTGAAGTGACGGCGTCCGCCGCGACGCCGAACACTTCGGCGGCGGTGGCGCGGTGGATGTCCTCATTGTTGGCAAACGCGCGCAGTAGCCCTTCATCGCCGGAAAGATGCGCCATGATGCGCAATTCGATTTGGGAATAGTCGGCCGACACGATATGGCTGCCGGGCGGCGCGATAAAGGCTTCGCGGATGCGACGGCCCTCCGGGGTGCGGATCGGGATGTTTTGCAGGTTGGGGTCGCTGGAGGAAAGCCGCCCGGTCACGGCCACCGCCTGCGAGTAGCTGGTGTGCACGCGCCCGGTGCGGCGGTTCACCATCTGCGGCAGCTTGTCGGTGTAGGTGGATTTGAGCTTGGCCAGGCTGCGGTGCTCCAGCAGGATTTTCGGCAGCGGGTAATCGAGGGCGAGCTCCTGCAACACCTCCTCGTCGGTGGAGCGTGCGCCAGTTGCAGTTTTTTTCTTGGCTGGAATGCCGAGTTTGTCGAACAGGATTTCCTGCAATTGCTTGGGTGAGCTCAAGTTGAACGGCTGTCCCGCAGCCGCGAATGCCTGCGCCTCGATTTCGAGAAGTTTTTCGCCCAGTTCGCGGCTCTGCTGCGCCAGCATGGTGCAGTCTAGCAGCACGCCGTTGCGCTCCATCTCGAACAATACCTCGCGCACCGGCATCTCGATATCGCGGTAAACCTCTGCCAGTTTGCCGCACAGTTGCGGCGCAAAATACCGGTGCAGTTGCAGGGTGATGTCGGCATCCTCGGCGGAATAGCGTGTGGCTGTCTCGATGTCCACCTGATCAAAACAGATCTGCTTTGCGCCTTTGCCCACCACCTCGGCGTAAGGGATGGTTTTCAGCTCCAAGTGGCGCAACACCAGGTTTTCCAGATCGTGCGGCTTGTGTGATTCCAGCACATAGGATTGCAGCAGCGTGTCGTCGTGTATGCCCGCCAGCCGGATGCCGTGGTTGGCGAAAATGTGCTGGTCGAATTTGATGTTTTGCCCGAGCTTCTTGTGGATGGCGCTCTCCAGCCAGGGTTTCAGCATGCGCAGCGCGTGGTCGCGGTCGAGCTGATCCGGTGTGCCGGGGTGGCGGTGCGCCAGCGGCAGGTAGGTGGCGCGGCGCGGCTCGATGGCGAACGAAATGCCGACCAGCTGCGCGTTCATCGCATCGAGGCCGGTGGTTTCGGTATCGAGGCAGACAATGTCGGCTTGCAGAATTTTTTCCAGCCAGGCGTCGAGCTGATGTTCGGTGAGGATGGTTTCGTAATGGCCGGCAGCGGCGGATAGGTCGCTGGAGGGCGGTCGCTCCAGCTCCCCCTCCCGCTGGCGGGAGGGGGCCAGGGTGAGGGGCGGTTGAAGAGAATGCAAGCTGTCAATTTGTCCCTCACCCGCAATCCCTCTTCCGGAGGGAGAGGAAAGTTTAAACTCGCGCAGCCCTCGCAAGGAGGACGCCGCGTGGTGCCCAACGGCTTCGCCGTTGACCTCGCGCAGCCAGCTTCTGAACCCAAATTTTTCCAGCAGCGCGCGCAGTTGCTCCATGTTCTGCGGGGGAGCTGCAAGCTGGTCGAAATGTGCGGGCAATTCCACATCGCATTTCACCGTGACCAGCCTGTGGCCTTGCGGCAGCCAATCCAATGCGGCGCGGAGATGGTCGCCGGTCGCGCCGCCGATTTCGCCGGCATGTGCGATCAGGTTGTCCAGCGTGCCGTATTGCGCCAGCCACTTGACGGCGGTCTTGGGGCCGCACTTGTTTACCCCCGGCACGTTGTCGCTGCTGTCGCCGATCAGCGCCAGATAGTCCGCGATACGTTCCGGTAACACGCCGAACTTGGCCAGCACCCCCGCCTCGTCCAGCGTTTCGTTGTTCATGGTGTTGACCAGTTGCACCCGGCGGTTGACCAGTTGTGCGAGATCCTTATCGCCGGTGGAAATGATGCAGCGCGCGCCGCCCCGTGCCGCCTGCTGCGCCAGGGTGCCGATCACGTCATCCGCTTCCACGCCCTCCACCATCAGCAGGTTCCAGCCGGAAGCGGTGACCGCCTGGTGCAGCGGTGCGATCTGCGCCGCGAGCTCATCCGGCATCGGCGGGCGGTGCGCCTTGTAATCGGGATACCACTCGTCGCGGAAGGTTTTACCTTTTGCGTCAAACACGCAGGCGTTATAATCCGCCGGGTAGTCGCCGCGCAATTTGCGCAGCATGTTGAGCACGCCGTAGATCGCGCCGGTGGGTTCGCCTTGCGGGCTGCGCAAATCCGGCAGCGCATGAAAGGCGCGATACAGGTAAGATGAGCCATCAACCAGCAGCAATGTACGATCGGAACCCGGATTCATTTTTCGTGTAATGGTTCACCCAGCATGAGCAGCCAACCCAAAATACCCTCCTCGCAATTGCCGGAGCTCTGGAACTCCAAAGAGGCCTGGCGCGTGTTCGGCATTATGTCAGAATTCGTGTCTGCCACCGAACGCCTCAACGCCATCAAACCGGCTGTCAGTTTTTTCGGCAGCGCCCGCACCCTGCCGGATCATCCTTATTACAAGCTTACCGAGCACATCGCGCGGCTGCTGTCGGACGCGGGGTTTTCGGTTATTTCCGGAGGCGGTCCGGGCATTATGGAGGCGGCCAACAAGGGCGCGTTCTTCGGCAAGTCGCCGAGCGTCGGGCTGAACATCCAGCTTCCCCACGAGCAGCACAACAACGCTTACCAGAACATCAGTCAGACCTTCCAGCATTTCTTTGCGCGCAAGGTGATGTTCGTGAAATTCGCCAGCGCCTACGTGGTTATGCCCGGCGGATTCGGCACGCTGGACGAACTGATGGAAGCGCTCACCCTGGTGCAGACCGGCAAGATCCGCCGCATCCCCATCATTCTGGTAAGCAGCGATTACTGGCGCGGCATGGTGGACTGGTTCCGGCAGACCTTGCTTGCCGAAGGCATGATCAACCCGGAAGACATGGATCTGATCCAGCTCATAGACGAGCCGGAAGCGGTGGTGGACGCCATCTTCAAGCACTACGAAACGCGCGGCTTCGAGCTTTCCGATGCGGAGCGCGAAATGCAGTTCAACCTGTAACACTCACCGGGAAATGCGATGCGCCTGATTATTATTTTGTCGTTATTCTGCCTGTGCGGCCACGCCTTTGCGGCAGAACCGCAACCGGCTGTTTTACCGCCGCCGCCGCAACTCGGTGCAAACTCTTCGGATGGCGATCTGGAGCCGCAGGTTACCATCACCAAGCACACCGAGCAGACGGTGGAAGAATACCGTATGGGCGGCAGGCTCTACATGATTAAAATCACCCCGAAAATAGGCAGCCCCTACTACCTCGTGGACGACCTGGGCGACGGCAAGTTTTCGCGCCAGGAAAGCATGGATTCCGGGGTGCGCCCGCCGCGCTGGATCATCCGCAACTTCTGATGGCGGGTTCCCCGCGCAGGCGACGGCTATGGAAGCTCGCAAAGTAAGCGCCATCAACGGCTGGCTGTGGATCAAGCAGGGCTTCTGGCTGTTCCGGAAAAGCCCCTTGCTGTGGGTATCGCTGACGGCCATCGGCATCATCGGGATGCTCGGGCTCGCCTCCGTGCCGGTGGTTGGCGACCCGCTCGCCACGTTGCTGTTTCCGGTATTGCTGGCGGGTTACATGCTCGGCTGCCACGCGCTGGCGCAGGGCGAAGAGCTGGAGCTGGCCCACCTGTTTGCGGGGTTCCGGCAGAATGCGCAGCAACTGGTTACGCTGGGCGGCATCAACCTGGTCATCAAGCTGCTGATACTGGGAGTGATGAAAATGACCGGCGGCGCGGAGCTGGTAGACATCCTGACGAGCGGCAAGCAGGTGGAAGATCCGACCGTGCTGCTGCGGGCGGTGGAAAGCGCCGGGATGGCGTTGCCGGTTGGCCTGATCCTGTTCAGCCTGCTGATGATGGCGATGCAGTTTGCGCCGATGCTGGTGGTGTTCGGCAAGATGCTGCCGGTGGCGGCGATGCGGGTCAGCTTTCGAGCTTTTCTGCGCAACATCATGCCGATCACCGTATATGGCGTGATGCTGCTGCCGTTCGCGTATGTGGCTTCGCTGCCGATAATGCTGGGCTGGCTGGTGCTGATGCCCGTCGTGATCACCTCGATGTATGCCACCTACCGCGACCTGTTTCCCATGCAGCCCGAAGCGGTGGCAGGCGATGCGACTGCGCCCACACCCGATAACCAGCCCCGCTGAACCGCAAATGCGCGGAATCGGGTTGGCCCGATCCCGGTATCACCCCTTCTTCTGAATCAGCTCCAACCGGTATCCGTCCGGGTCTTCCACGAAAGCGATCACCGTGCTGCCGTGCTTCATCGGCCCGGCCTCGCGCACCACTTTCCCGCCGCGCTGTTTTATTCTTTCACAGGCGGCATAGGCATCTTCCACTTCGATGGCGATGTGGCCGAAGGCGCTGCCGAGATCGTATTTTTCCACGCCCCAGTTATGCGTCAGTTCGATGACCGCGCTGCTGGCTTCGTCGCCAAAACCGACAAAGGCCAGGGTAAATTTTCCATCCGGGTAGTCGGTGCGGCGCAGTAATTTCATGCCGAGTATACCGGTATAGAAGGCGAGCGACTTTTCCAGATCGCCCACGCGCAACATGGTATGCAGAATACGCAAAGAAACCTCCGGTTATGCCTGTCAGGGCAGGGCGCTAAAACGAGATAAGGCGGGAGCCCGGCGTTTGCAGAGCAGTTTCAGATTCTCGCGCCCGCTTTGCGGACTTCCGTATCGAGTTCTGCGTAGTTCAGGGTGACGGGGAACTGCGGGAATTCGCGGATCACATTTTCCGGCGGATGGAACAGGATGCCGGCATGCGCTTCGCCGAGCATCGCCGTGTCATTGTACGAATCGCCGACGGCGATAGTCTTGAAGTTCAGTTCCTTGAAGCGTTTCACCGCCTCGCGTTTCTGGTCCGGCATGCGCAGGTGGTAATTGACCAGCATGCCGCCGGCATCGGCTTCCAGCTTGTGGCAGAACAGCGCGGGCATGCCCAGTTGCCGCATCAGCGGCATGGCGAACTCGTAGAAGGTATCGGAAAGAATGATGACCTGGAAGCGCTGGCGCAGATCGTCGAGGAAATCCTTGGCGCCTGCCAGCGGCCCCATCGCCGCGATCACCTCCTGGATGTCCGGCAGACCAAGCTTGTGCTGCGCCAGGATGGCCAAGCGGTATTTCATCAGCTTGTCGTAGTCGGGCTCATCGCGCGTGGTGCGCCGCAGTTCGGGAATGCCGGTGCGCCTGGAAAACTCGATCCAGATTTCCGGGATGAGCACGCCTTCGAGGTCGAGACAAACGAGTTGCACGGGGAACTCCATGATGCGGAATGCGAGGCGCGCATTCTACCACTTCCGGAAATTGACATACTGCGCTGGGGTTAGATGCGGTTCAGCTACGGATGAGCACGGATATGCAAGGATAATCTGGAGGTTACATCGGAAGGCGAGTCGTATTACGGGTAGTTGAAGCGCTCGCGCAACAAGTGGTTTTATCTGTGCCAATCCGTGTTCATCGGTGGCGGGCAGTTTTTTCAGAGCGGACTCAGCTTGGCATACTCCAGCGACAGCCATTTGGCGCCGGCCTTGCGGAAATTCACCTGCACCCGCATGTCCGCACCCCTGCCCTCGGTGTTAAGGATGACCCCATCGCCGAATTTGGCGTGATGTACCGACTGGCCGATGCGCCAAGGCGAGCTGGTCTCCGGGCGGGAAACGGGAAGGGCGGTCTCCCGTATTTGCGGCGAAAACGGTTTTGCTTGGGAAAAAGTTCGCGGGGCGCGCGCTTCCAGTCGCGGTGTGATCCAGCGCAACAGCTCATCCGGCAGCTCGCGCAGGAAGCTGGACACCAGGCTGTAGTTCACCTGGCCGTGCAACATGCGGCTCTGCGCGAAAGTGAGGTACAACCTGCGGCGTGCGCGGGTGATCGCCACGTACATCAGGCGGCGCTCTTCATCCAGTTCCCCGCTGTTGATGCTGTTCTGGTGCGGGAACAGCCCTTCTTCCAGCCCGGTGATGAACACGGAGTGGAATTCCAGCCCCTTGGCGGCATGCACGGTCATCAGGTGCAGCGCGTCCTCGCCGCTACCCGCCTGGTGCTCGCCCGCCTCCAGCGAGGCGTGGGCGAGGAAGGCGGCGAGGCTGTCATCTTCGTTTTCGTGCACGAACAATGTCGCCGCGTTGATCAGCTCGTTGAGGTTGTCCAGCCGCTCTTCCGCTTCGCGCTTTTTTGACGGTGAGGATTTTTCGCTTTCGTAATGCGCGATCAAGCCGCTGTGCTGCAGTACGTGGTCAATGATTTCCGGCAGGGGCAGCTCGCGCGTCGCGCCGCGCAGCGACTCGATCAGCCCAACAAAAGCGGTGGCCTTGCCGCCCGCTCTTGCCGCCGCATCGAACAGCGAGCCGTTGAATTGCTTCGCCGCTTCCTGCAATTGTTCGATGCCGCGTGCGCCGATGCCGCGCGCCGGGAAGTTGATGATGCGCAGCAGAGCATTGTCGTCGCCGTTATTTTCCATCAGCCGCAGATAGGCCAGCGCGTGCTTGATTTCCTGCCGCTCGAAGAAGCGCAGCCCGCCATAGACGCGGTACGACAACCCGGCGGACACCAGCGCGTGCTCCAGCGCGCGCGACTGGGCGTTGGAGCGGTACAGCAGCGCAATCTCTGAGAGCTTCACCCCCTCGCGCGCAAGCTGTTTGATTTCCCCGGTAATGAAAGCGGCCTCGTCCACATCGGTTCCGGCTTCATAGACGCGCAGCGGCTCACCGCCGTTTTCAGACGTCCACAGATTCTTGCCGAGGCGGTTGCGGTTGTGCTGGATCAGCGCGTTGGCCGCCCCCAAAATATTGCCGTGCGAGCGGTAGTTCTGCTCCAGCTTGATGACGCTGCCGACATGGAAATCGCGCAGCAGCTCCTGCATATTGCCGACATTTGCGCCGCGAAAGGCGTAGATGGACTGGTCGTCATCACCCACCGCGAACAGCGAATTTTCTTTCCCGGCCAGCAATTTCAGCCAGCGGTATTGCAGCGGGTTGGTGTCCTGGAATTCGTCCACCAGAATGTGCCGGAAGCGCTCCTGGTAATGCTCGCGCAGTGGCTGGTTGCGCGACAGCAGCTCATGGCAGCGCAATAGCAGCTCGGAAAAATCCACCACGCCCTCGCGCTGGCACTGCTTGTCGTATTCGGCGAAGATTTCGGCCTTGCGCCGCGTGTAGGGATCGAAGGCCTCCACCTCGGTCGCGCGCAACCCCTGCTCCTTGCTGGAGCTGATGAAATTCTGCACTTCGCGCGGCGGGAACTTCTCGTCATCCACGTTCATTGCTTTCATCAGGCGCTTGATGGCGGAAAGCTGGTCGCCGCTATCCAGTATCTGGAATGTCTGCGGCAAATTGGCTTCGCGGTGGTGCGCGCGCAGCATGCGGTTGCACAGCCCGTGGAAAGTGCCGATCCATAAACCGCGCATATTGATGGGCAGCATCGCCGACAGGCGCACCAGCATTTCCTTCGCCGCCTTGTTGGTGAAGGTCACCGCGAGAATGTTGTGCGGGCTGGCCTGCCCGGTGCTGACGAGGTAAGCGATGCGCGTGGTTAGCACGCGCGTCTTGCCGCTGCCTGCACCGGCGAGGATCAGGGCGGATTGTTCGGGGAGGGTGACGGCGGCAAGCTGCTCGGGATTGAGGCCGGAAAGCAGGGGAGAATTCATGGCGCAATTATCCCACAGGATGATTGGGAAACATCCGGAATACGCTGGGGCCACCTGTAACGCATCTGACTATTTGGTCGAGCGCGAATTCGAGCCATTCTGTTCCAGCCCGATAATTTGGTGTTTCCGCTGCGCTGGGAGAGAGGGGTGTTTCGCTGCACGAATTGCATGTCGAACAATGAGCGGGAATGGTATTTGCCGATGTTCTGCGCTTTCAGGTTCGCGGCGCGGAGCGCCACAACGTACAGAAATTTTGAAAGGATGGGCGACTTGAGGCATTATCGCCATAGCCGGTAAACATATATGACGAACTCCCTCCAACTGTTGCTGATTCTGCTCGCCGTCGCCGTCGGGGTGGTGGTGCTGTGTCGCACCCTCCATTTGTCGGCGATGCTGGGCTATCTTATCGTCGGCATCCTGATCGGCCCGCACGCGCTGGGCTGGATCCCCGATACCCCGGAAACGCGCCATCTGGCCGAATTCGGCGTAGTGTTCCTGATGTTCAGCATCGGGCTGGAATTCAGCCTGGCGCGGCTGCGCATCATGCAGCGCACGGTGTTTGGGCTGGGCACGGCGCAGGTGCTGGCCACCATGGTGCTGGTCATGCTCGCTTCGCTGTTTTTCGGTCTGGGATGGCAGGCCGGGCTGGCGCTGGGCGGTGTGCTGGCGATGTCTTCCACCGCGATTGTCAGCAAGATGCTGGTCGAGCGCGCCGAGCTGAACACGCCGCACGGCCAGAACATCATGGGGGTGCTGCTGTTTCAGGATCTTGCCGTGGTGCCGCTCATCATCGTCATCCCGGCGCTGGCCAGCAGCGCGGGCGACCTGCCCGCCACCATCGCGCTCGCCATGCTCAAGGCCTCGCTGGTGCTGGCTGCGTTGCTGATTTTCGGGCAGCGGCTGTTGCGCCCGTGGTTCCACCTGGTGGCACAGCAGAAATCTTCCGAGCTGTTCATGCTCAACGTGCTGTTGTTTACTCTGGGGCTGGCGTGGATAACCGATCTTTCCGGTCTTTCCATGGCGCTGGGCGCATTTGTCGCCGGTATGCTGATTTCCGAAACCGAATACCGCTACCAGGTGGAAGAGGATATCAAGCCGTTCCGCGACGTGTTGCTCGGCCTGTTTTTTGTCACCATCGGCATGCGGCTCGACCTGGGTAGCGTGGTTTCGGGGTTCGGCTGGATCGTGCTGGTGCTGCTTATCCTGCTGCCGTTCAAGGCGCTGGTGGTCGCGCTGCTGGCGCGCTGGTTTTCCGGTGATTGGGGCGCGGCGATCCGCAGCGGCATGGGGCTGGCACAGGCGGGCGAGTTCGGTTTTGTGCTGCTGACCCTGACGGGGGCGGTGAACCTGCTGCCGCCCGAGGTGATGCAGAATGTGCTGGCGGCCATGCTGATCTCCATGGTGCTCGCGCCGTTCCTGATCCAGCACGCCGAGGTCATCGTGCGCCGCGTTTCCCCGGCGGAATGGATGAACCGCGCCATGCAGTTGCACCAGATCGCGGTGAAAAGCATGGCTGCCGACGCGCACATCATCATTTGCGGCTACGGGCGCAGCGGCCAGGCGCTGGCGCGCTTCATGGATCAGGAGAACGTCCATTTTATTGCTCTGGACCTCGATTCGCGCCGGGTGCGCGAGGCGGCGGCGGCGGGCGAAGGCGTGGTGTACGGCGACGCGGGCAAGCGCGAAGTGTTGCTGGCGGCCGGCCTGATGCGCGCCAAGACGCTGGTTATCACTTATGACGACAAGCATTCCGCGCTCAAAATCCTGCACCACGTAAACGAGCTGCACCCCGGATTGCCGGTGATCGTGCGCGCCGCCGACGAAACCCACGTCGAGGCGCTCAAGCAGGCCGGGGCGGCAGAGGTGGTGGCGGAAGTGCTGGAAGGCAGCGTGATGCTCGCTTCGCAGGCGCTGCTGATGTCTGGCGTGCCACTCAACCGCGTCATCCGCCGCATCCAGGAAAACCGCGCGCAGCGCTACCGGGTGTTCAGCGGTTTTTTCAGCATTCCGGCAGAAACCGTGGTCGAGGCTACAGAAAGCCTGCAGCCGCGTTTTTTCAGCGTGTTGCTGGGAGAAAGCGATTTTGGCGTGGGCAAGACGCTGGACGAGGTCGGCTTGGCTGAAATGGAAGTAGAAGTGAACTCGGTACGCCGCCACAACGTGCGCGGCACCCAGCCTGCGGGCGACATGGTGTTGCGCGGCGGCGACGTGCTGGTGCTGCTCGGCCAGCAACTAGCGCTGCTGGCGGCAGAAAAAAGGCTGCGTGAGGGATGAAAAGGCTTGTGGGGTGGATAAAGGCCAGTGGCCGTATCCACCGATGGTGAAGGCGGATACGCGCGTTGCGCTTTATCAACCCTGCGACCACTTAAGCCGCACACTTCTTCGCTGCGTAGCCATCCGCGAAATCGGCGTTACCGGTTGCCGCGCCGGGTTGCCTGATCGCTGTGGTTTCCCCGGATTCCAGGTCGAGGTAGCGGCTGATCGCCTCGCATGCCAGGGCGGATCGCGTGCGCTGCGTGGTTTCCGCCAGGTAGTCCAGCCTATCCCTTATTTCCACGGGGAGCCGGAGAGTCAGGGTGGTAGATTTCATGAGTGCCTCGTCGCGTTGCGGTTTTGTGCTTCCGTCACCGGCGGCAAGCCCGCCGGAGCGGGCTTGCTGTTGGAGGTGGTGCGGGTTAGACGCCGTAGCAGACGGTGTAGGTGGTTGCGTCGTCAATGGATGCGGTCGCAGTGGCGA
>VIKH01000005.1:53511-63832 GCA_008080515.1 Gallionellaceae bacterium
AACCGGTCGCTGTGTTGCCGTCATCCATCTGCGTATCCAGTTGCTTGACATATTTACCGAGGATGCCGGACGAGCAGATGACATAGGAGCCTCGGATCGGGTTGGCTGGGCCGGCAGAGGCGTTGAGCGGCGAATTGGCGGCAACGGTGGTGCCGCTCTGGATACCGATGGTGCCCCCCGCTGCGTTGGTCGGCAGATAGGTTCCTGCTGTTGCGGTATCGGTAGAGCCGGGTGCCAAACCGGCCAAACGCACATGTTGCCAGAACACATAGCTTTCGTCGGCGGCGGTGGTCGCACTCCACGCGCCCTCGATCACGCCGTTGCCAACCACACAATGTCCGGCGTTTGCGGTGGGTGCGCCCGTGCACGGTGTGCCGCCGGTGACGTGATTGGCAAGGCCCGCATCATCCCCCGGCAACGCCTTGAACTTGTCCTGGTAGCCGTAGATGAATACCGGGACGTTTTTGAAGTCGGTCGCCAGGTTTTTCACCTTGGCGCTGTTGATGAGCTCCTGGCCCTTCAGCACGCCGCCGAGCAACAGGCCAATAATTACCAGCACGATGGCGATTTCGATTAAAGTAAAGCCGGATTGGTTGCGTTTCATGGTTTCGTTCTCCCGAAGTAAATTTGTTATGCTGCAACCGCCAATAAGCAATGACCGTGCCAAGCGCGGGAATACCCTTGAAACCCGCGCCAGTAGCCGTGTCCAGCCAGGCTGCACGGTGCCGTTCAGGAGCGTGGTTCGCTGACTGACGGAATTCAGACAGAAAGATGACGGCATGCTGACAGTATTGCCCAGGAAATTGCTGCTTTCCAACCGCTGGCTGCTGCTCGCCATGCTGGTGTCGCTGCATCTCGCGCTCTGGCTGGGGGTGGATAACATTTGGGCGCGCCCGATCCTGCTCAGCCATCTGGGTTTCTTTCTGCTGTGGCAGCCGCTGTGGCGCGGCGAACGCGAGCTGAATTTCGGCGGCGTGGCGTTTATCGCGGGCGCCAGCGCAATGATCGTGCTATGGCTCAACTGGTGGATGCTGGCGTTCTGGCTGGCCGGGCTGTTCGCGCTGGTGGGCGGGCGGGTTTTCGCTTTCCAGGCGCGCTGGTTGAGAATTTTGTATCTGGCGGTGATGGCCTATTTGCTGGCGGCGCTGTTGTTGTGGGTGGCACCCTACCTGTTTGCGGCGCAGGGCGCGCATCTCGGCGATGCGATCCTGCATCTGGACAGTATGGGCGGGGGCGCGCGCAGCATCGTGAGCGGGATGCTGCTGTTTTTTCTGGCCGGGGTGCTGTTCGTGCCGGTGGCGAGCGAGCAGGCGGAAGCGACTCACGCGGTGGACTTTATCTACAGCCTGCTGCTGTTCATGCTGCTCACGCTGCTGGTGCTGGGTAGCCTGGCTTTCATGACACTGGCGCACACGGGCTATCTGGAAGCGCTGCTGCGTACCCTGTTCCTGATGGCGCTGGTGCTGTTCGCGCTTGCCTGGCTGTGGAACCCCCGTTTCGGTTTCACCGGATTGCAGCCGTTATTTTCGCGCTATGTGCTGAACGTCGGCACGCCGTTCGAAAGCTGGCTCAGGCAGTTGGCAGAAACCGCCCAGCGCGAGCAAAGCCCGGCGGCTTTTCTGGCGCAGGCCACGGTGGATCTGGCCGCTTTGCCGTGGCTCTCCGGCGTAACCTGGCGGGTGGACAAGGATACCGGCAGCCTGGGGAAATCCAGCCAGCACTCCATCGAAGTCGAAGTGCAGGACTTGCGGTTGACGCTGTACAGCAAGCAAACCATCGCGCCCTCGATGCTGCTGCATATCCACTTGCTGACCGAGTTGCTGGGCCATTTCTATCAGGCCAAACGGCGCGAGCAGCGCCTGCGCGAGGTGACCCGCCTGCAAACGGTGTACGAGACCGGGGCGCGCCTGACGCACGACCTCAAGAACATGCTGCAATCCCTGCTGGCGCTGACCGCCATCGCGCAAAGCCGCGAGCAGAACGCCCTGCCTTTGCTGTGGCGGCAGTTGCCGGCGCTGTCGCAGCGCATCGAGCTGATCCTGTCCAAACTCAAGGCTCCGCAGCAGGAAGACGGGGCGGCTTCGCAGCCGCTCGCGGCGTGGTGGGAGAATTTGCGCCAGCGCCACCAGCACCAGGCGATTGTCTGGGAATGCGCCGTCGCGCCGGGCGACAGGAATATTCCGGCCCCGCTGTTCGATTGCGTGGCCGACAACCTGATAGATAACGCCGCCAACAAGCGCCTGCATCAGCCGGGCATTCCCATTCGCGTCACCCTGTGCGAGCAGCCGTTCTCCTTCAGCGTGGGCGATGGCGGCAGCGCCATCCCGGAGCCACTGGCGCACCAGTTGCTGCAGACCGTAGTGTCGTCCGAAAACGGTCTCGGTATCGGCCTTTATCAGGCCGCGCGCTGGTCGCAGCAGCTCGGTTACCGGCTGGTGTTGCGCGAGAACACCGAAGGAGCGGTGTGCTTCGAGCTGGCCGCGAGCCCTATCTCATAAACCCGCTGCGGCATGGCGGCGGCTTTTCGGCTAAATGACGCCGTTTCCCGCCTCTATTCCCGGCTTGTCCGGCGGGCTGAATTGCTATCGTAGCGTCGTGCCAATCCGTCCGGCACAAAAACGCGAATGGGGCAAGTCATGTCAGCACATCAAAACAGAATCCGCCTGGTTACCGGTCAGCCCGAGGACGATCCCGCCGAAGCGGCGGCCATCCAGGAAGCGCACGCCCGCATCGAAGCGGAAATCGAGGCGCAGCTTGCATTGCAGGCGCGGATGCGGGCGGAAGCGCACGCGCGCGCGATCGCCCAGGCAAAAGTGCGCTACGAAAGCGAGCTGGCAGAGCAGATCGAAGAAAAAAACCGCGCTGAAATCCGGCTGACAGAGGAAGCGCAGTCGCGCGTGGAGGTCGAGCGCAAGCTGGCGGAGATGGCGCAGGCCAAGCTGCGAGAGGAAACGCGTTTGGCCGGAGAAACCCGCGACAGGTTGCATTCGGAACAGGAAGCTCAGCAAGCGCTGGAGCGCCGCATGGCCGCCGAACAGCAGGCGCGCGCCGCGGCGGAAAACCGTGCCAGGCTGGAGCAGGAAACGGCTGCGCTGGCGCAGGAAAAGGCGCATGCCGAAGACTTCATCGCCAAGGCGATGGAGGAGCAGATCCGGGCCGAAAAGGCTGCTTTGGCGCAGGCTGGCGCCAAAGCCAGAGCCGAGCAGGCGGCCACCGAGGCGATGCGTGCCAGGCTGCGCGCCGAAACCGCCGCCATGGAGGAAAGCGAAGCGCGGGCGGTGATCGAGCTGGAAGCCGAGCGGGTCGCGCTGGCGCGCGCCGATGCGGATCGCCTCGCAGCCGATCTGGTGCGGCAGCGCATCGCGTCGGAGCAGCAGACAAAAGAGCGGGCGGACGCATGTGCGGCAGAGGAAGCCCGCGCTATCGAAGCGGCAGAGGCGTGCCGCAAAATTTGTGCGGAAAAAGAAGCGCAAAGCAGAAACGCCACCGAACAGAGCCGACGCGCAGAACAGGAAGCGCGGGAATGGCTGGTTGCCAGAAAAGAAATAGAGCTGCAGGCCGAGCGCGAGCGGAAAGAGGCCAACGCCCTGTTGCGGCAGGCCGAACAGGAAGCGCGCGAGCGGCTGGAGGCGGAAATGCAGGCCAGGCAGGCCGCGCAATGCAAGCTGGCGGCGGAACGGGATCTCATCGTGCTGGCGCAGCAGCGCGCCGAGGCGGAAATGCTTTCCGCCCGCTGCATGGAAACCCAACTGGAGGCGGAAACGGAAGCGGAAGCGGAAGCCAACCGGTGCGCTGAAATGGCCACAAAAGCCAGGCAGGCCGCCAGCGATAAAGCGCGCCTCGAGCGCGAGCTGTGACCGCCGACCGGCTGGAGGCCAAGGAGATTCAAGATCGGATTTTGGCCGAACGCTGCCAGGCGCAGGTCGCGCAACAGCGCGCCCTGCTGGCCGCCACCGCGCGCAAAGCGGAAGACGAGAAGCTGGAGGCGGAAAACGCCGCCATCGCTGCTGCCCGCGTAAGCCTCGCCGCCGAGCAGAGGGCCGCCGCTGCCGCCCTGCTACGCACTGCGGCAAGCGAAGAAGCCGCGCGCGTGGCGCAAGCGCGCAGCGAAACGAGCGAGGAAGCGGCGCGTGTGGAGCGGGTGCGCGCCGAAATAGAATATCGCGCGCTGGCCGAAGTCGAGGCGCGCATGGCCGTCGAAATGAAGTTGATCGAAGCGGATAACGCGCGCATTGCTTCAGAGATTCGTGCGAAGGAAGCTGCGGAAACAGAGTTCAAGCTGGCAGAGCAATCCCTGTCCTCTGCCAGAGAAAAAGAGGATGCCGCAATCCGTGCCGCGAACATGACCAGGTTGCGCGCCGACACCGAGGCGCAGGCCGCGCGGGCAGAGCAGGCGAAACTGCAAGCCGAGGGGCGCGCCACGGCGCTGGCGCGCCAGCGCCGCGCCAGCACGTAGGCGATGCGCGCCAGCAGGCCGGGCAACTGGCGGAGGAGAGCGCCCGCATCGAGCGTCAGCAACTGGACAGCGCGCAGGAAAAATGCGCTGCAGAAACACGTTTGCGCGAGATGCAACAGTCCCGCCTCGATCAGGAGCTGCGAGCCAGGGCGGAAATTGAAACGCGCATCGCCGCCGAAGAAAAAATGGCGGCGGCAATGCGCGACCTTGAGCTAACCGAGCGAAACGCCAGCCTGGCGGCAGAGGAAAAGAGGCTGGCGCAGCAGCGGGCGGCGGCGGCTTTGCAGGAAAAAACGCGGATGCAAAAAGAAGTTGCATCGGCGCTGCGCGAGCGAGAAGCGCTCCACCAGCGCGTAACGGCGGATTTGCGGGAGGAGATTCTGCATGCCAGCGCGGAAGCCGATGCGGAGCAGCTGTTGCGCAGATTGCGCAAAACCGAGCGGCGCAACACGCTGTATCAGGCCTCCTTGCTGGCGTCGCTGCTGTTCGGTTTTGCGATGCTGTCACCTTTTGCGCCAAACTTCTCCAAGCTGGAGGCGGGCGATGCCCGGGCGCTGGCGGCAGGGCAACTGGCTGCCGTTGCTGCCGGGACGGTGGTTGCCGCCGCGCCAGCCGATCAGGCCGGGAGCGGGGCGCCGGAAGAAGGAGCAACCGCCTGGCAGGGGCTGAAGCTCGCTACCAGCCTGCAAGCCTTTCCAATGGATGGGGGGGCGGGGACAAGGCAAGAGTGAAGAAGCGCAAGCCGGTCCCCCGCGCCACGCTGTCAGGCGATTTGCCGCAGCAGGTCTTCGCGTAGCGAGGCGACGGCGCTCGGCTGGGAAAGCGCGGTGCCGTCTATGTGGAACGTATCTTCGGCGCGCGCTCCCAGCGTGTTGATTTTTGCGCTGCGCAGGTTGATGTGGTGGCGCGCCAGCACGTAGGCGATGCGCGCCAGCAGGCCGGGCGCCTTTCTCGTCGCTTTCGACCCGCACTTCCGGCGCGATGGGAAAATGCTTGAGCTGGCGGCTGATCCTGCCGGATTGCGGGGCGGGCAATGCCTCCTGGCTGGCCAGTTTTTGCGCCAGCTCGTATTCGATGAAGTTCATCACGTCGCGGTAGGCCATCTCGCTGTCGCCCGCGCCCATCACCATGAAGCTGTCCAGCGCGTAGCCGTGTTGCGTGGTGTGTACCTTGGCTTCCACGATGTTGTAGTGGAGCCGCGCAAAAAACGCGCAGATGCGCGCGAATAAATTGGGCTGATCCGGGCAGTACACCAGCACTTGCAGGCCGTCTCCGATGCGGCTCAAGCGCACTTTGACGACCGGCGCCACGCCGTTGGCGCGGCGGGCCAGCAACCGGGTATGCCAGGCGATTTCATCCGGTTCGTGGCGCAGGAAGTATTCGGCGTCGAGCTGCGCCCACAGCATTTCGTGGGTTTCCGGGCCGACCGCGTGCAGGTTGAGGATTTCCTGCGCGCGCGCGCGGATGTCGCCCACCCGGTCGGCGGTTTTGCCGCCCATCATGTAGCTGCGCGCGGCCCGGAACAAGTCTTCGAGCAGCTTGGCTTTCCACGCGTTCCAGACTTTCGGGCTGGTGCCGCAAATATCCGCCACGGTGAGCAGGTACAGCGCCACGAGGTAGCGGTCGTTCAAAACCTTCGCGGAAAAGGCGGCGATCACATCCTGGTCGGAGAGATCCTGTTTTTGTGCCGTGGCCGACAGGGTGAGGTGGTGCGCCACCAGCCACACCACGAGATCGGCATCCTCCCGCGTCAGGCCATGCTGTTTGCAGAAACGGGCCGCATCCGCCCGGCCCAGCAGCGAATGGTCGCCGCCGCGCCCCTTGGCGATGTCGTGGAACAAGCCGGCGATATACAGCACCTCGTGGCGCGCGAAATCGCGGATCAGCTTGCTGCATAAAGGATGCTCGTGCGCGTGTTCGGCGATGCCGAAGCGGCGCAGGTTGCGCACCACCATCAGGATGTGCTCGTCTACGGTATAGACATGGAACAGGTCGTATTGCATCTGCCCGACGATGCGTCCGAAGGCGGGCAGGTAGCGCCCCAGGATGCCGATCTGGTTCATGCGCCGCAGCGCGTGCGTAATGCCTTGGGGCTGCCGCAGTATCTCCGCGAACAGCGCGCGGTTGCGCGCATCGCCGCGAAACGCCGCGCCCATTTTGCCGTGGGCGCGCCATAGCGCCCGCAGGGTGGACGCGGTAAAGCCGGTCAGCCGGGGATGTTGCTCCAGCAACAGGAAGCATTCCAGAATTGCTGCGGGCTCGCGCTCGAACAGCTCCTCGTCGCGCGCTTCCAGCAGGGTGTCGCGCGTCACGAAGCGCGCGTTGAGCGGCTGCGTTGCCCCGGACTCCGGAAACAGGCGGGCGCGCAGGTTTTGCAACAGCACGGCATTGAGCAGCACCACCGCTTGCCGGGTACGGTAGAAGCGTTTCATCAGGTGCTCGCTGGCGCGGCGCGCACTTTTTTCTTTGGCGGCACCGATGCGTATCTGCTCCGCTACGGCGGCCTGGTAGTCGAACAGCATGCGGTCTTCGCGGCGGCCCGCCAGAAAGTGCAGGCGGATGCGCAAGGTTTGCAGCAGGAACTCGTGGCGCGCGATGGCGCGCGCCTCCTGCGCGGTAATCAGGCCGGATGCGGCCAGCTCGCGCCACGAGTTGCCGAGGTCGGCGGCGCGGCTGATCCACAACACGGCATGCAGGTCGCGCAGCCCGCCCGGGCTTTCTTTCAGGTTGGGTTCAAGATTGTTGCCGGCTTCGAGAAATCGCGCGTGGCGCAGCTCCAGCTCGTTTTGCTTGGCGAGAAAATACGCGCGGCGATCCATGCTCTGCGCCAGCGCCTCGCGCATTTCCGCGAACAGCGGGCGCGCGCCGACGATCAGGCGCGCTTCCAGCAAGTTGGTACGCACCGTGATATCGGCGGATTCCGCCAGGCATTGGGCCACGGTGCGGATGCTGTGGCCGACCTCCAGCCCGATATCCCACAGCAGGCCGACCAGCTCCTGCAAGCGGTGCTGCAATGGCGCGTCCGGTTCGCGGTCCAGCAGAATCAGCAGGTCAATGTCGGATTTGGGGTAAAGCTCGCCGCGCCCGTAACCGCCCACTGCCACCAGCGCCAGTTCTGGCGGCATGGACAGCAGTTGCCACGCGGCGCGCAAGTGTTCGTCAACCAGCCGGGTGTGGGCGCGCAACAGATGCGCGGGCCGCGCGTTGCCCGCATAGCCCTGTTGCAGAGACTGGCGGCCCGCACGCAGGCTGAACCGGATTTCAGCCGGGCTTTGCATGATGCTTAAAAAGGGGGTGGCGGCGGGGAACCGGCGGACAGGGTCAGCACTTCGTAGCCGGTGGCGGTTACCGCCACGGTGTGCTCCCACTGCGCCGACAGGCTGTGGTCGCTGGTCACGATAGTCCATCCATCCCCCAGTTGCTTGATGGCGGCTTTGCCCGCATTGATCATCGGCTCGATGGTGAACACCATGCCGGCCTCCAGCTTCAGGCCGCTTCCCGGCTTGCCGTAGTGCAGCACCTGCGGTTCTTCGTGAAACTGCTTGCCGATGCCGTGGCCGCAGAATTCGCGCACCACGCTGTAGCCCTGCGCTTCGACCATGCTCTGGATGGCGTGCCCGATGTCCCCCAGATGCGCGCCCGGCCTGACGGCGCGGATGCCGCGCCACATCGCGAGGAAAGTGTTTTCGCACAGGCGCCGCGCCTGGATGGAGGTTTCGCCGATGGTGAACATGCGGCTGGTATCACCGTGGTAGCCGTCCTTGATGGTGGTGATGTCTATGTTCAGGATGTCGCCGTTCTTGAGCTTCTTGTCGCCCGGCACGCCGTGGCACACCTGATGGTTGATCGAAGTGCAGATGGATTTCGGGTAGGGCGCATGCCCGCGCGGCGCGTAATTGAGCGGGGCGGGAACGCACTGCTGCACCCCCACCATATAGTCGTGGCACAGCCGGTCAATTTCGCCGGTAGTAACACCCGCGCACACGAAAGGGGCGATGTAGTCCAGCACCTCGCTGGCCAAGCGCCCCGCAACGCGCATTTTTGAGATTTCTTCCGGGGTTTTGATGGTGACTGCCATGGCGGTTACGAAAGTCGGAAAGCGGTGAGGATAGTGGATAGCGGCGGCAATCACAACTGTACTTGCAGGCCGGGCTGCACGGACTGGCTACGCGTTCCCGATCCCCCGCGTCGGCAAATTCATCTGCCGCGCAAAATCCAGCATGCGCTCGATGGATACCTTGGCACGGCGGCCAATCGCCGGGTCAACATGGATTTCGTTTCTGCCGGATTCCAGCACGTCGGCCAGGCCGAACAGGCCATTCATCGCCATCCACGGGCAGTGGTTGCAACTGGTGCAGGTCGCGCCGTAACCGGCGGTGGGCGCTTCGAGGAAAATCTTGCCCGGCGATAGCATGCGCATCTTGTGCAGGATGCCGTTGTCGGTGGCGACGATGAATTCCTTCGCATCCAGGGTTTGCGTGGCCTTGATGAGCTGCGTGGTGGAGCCGACCACATCGGCAAGCTGGATGATTGCGCGCGGAGATTCGGGGTGTACCAGCACCTTGGCGTGCGGGTGCTGCGCCTTGAGCTCGATCAGCTCCTGTATTTTGAATTCGTCATGCACCACGCAGGAACCCTGCCACAACAGCATGTCCGCGCCGGTCTGCTCCTGTACATACGTGCCGAGATGACGGTCCGGCGCCCACAGGATTTTCTCGCCGCGCTCCTTCAAGTGTTTGACGATGGGCAGCGCGATGGAGCTGGTCACCATCCAGCCGGCGCGCGCCTTCACCGCCGCGCTGGTGTTGGCGTACACCACCACGGTACGGTCCGGATGCGCGTCGCAGAAAGCGGCAAACTCGTCTGCCGGGCAGCCCAGATCGAGCGAGCATTCCGCCTCCAGATCGGGTATCAGCACGCGCTTTTCCGGGTTGAGAATTTTCGCGGTCTCGCCCATGAAGCGCACCCCGGCTACTACGATTGTTTTTGCCGGATGCTGGTGGCCGAAGTTGGCCATGTCCAGCGAGTCGGACACTATGCCGCCGGTCGCTTCGGCCAGGTCCTGCAAGTCAGGGTGGACGTAGTAATGTGCCACCAGCACCGCATCCTGCTCTTGCAGCAAGCGCTTGATGCGTGCGGTCAGCTCGGCCTTTTCTGCCGCATCCGGCTCGCGCGGCTTGCTTGCCCAGGCCTGTTCGGTGCTGCAAGCAGCACCGTCATGCGGGTGGTCATATGCGATGGAGATCACTTTGTCCTGCATTCCAGTTCCTTCAGTTTGGAGCATTGGGGGGCGAAAATCCCCCGCTCACTTCGTTCGCCGCCCCCTTTTCCAAAGGGGGCTATGCAGTTCCTTCCCTCCTTTGCAAAAGAGACTACGCAATTCCCCTTTGGAGAAGAGGCTGCGCAGTTCCCCCCTTTGCAAAAGGGGGGTAGGGGGGATTTACCGCTTTATCCGTTCCTCTACCACCCGGAAGATTACCGCCATCACCGCATCCACCTCGGTCAACACTTGCCGGTCATCAAACCGCAACACCTTTAAGCCAATGCCCGCAAGTTGCGCATCCCTTTCGCTATCCTTGGCTTGATGCACTGCTTCAAAATGCTGGCTGCCATCCAGCTCAACCACCAGCCTCGCCTTTGGGCAATAGAAATCCACGATGAACGACAGCAAGGGTTTCTGCCGGTAAAACTACATTCCGCTAAGTTGCCTGTTTTTCAGGCGCTGCCACAACCGCTGCTCGGCGTCCGTCATGTTCGAGCGCAGCGCCCTGGAAAGCCGTTTCAACTTGTTGTCGTAGGGTTGCATAAATCCCCCGCTCACTTCGTTCGCCGCCCCCTTTTCCAAAGGGGGCTATGCAGTTCCTT
>VIKH01000134.1 GCA_008080515.1 Gallionellaceae bacterium
CGAAGGTCAGGCGGCGCGGCGTATTGCCATGACCATGCAGGACTGGATCAGCAAACTGGAAGGCTTCTTGACGCTGAACGACCGCGAGATTTTGCATGGTGCAGGCAAGGTATCGGCTGAACTGGCCAAGGCTCACGCTGAACAGCAGTTCGATAAATTCCGGGTGTTGGATGACCAGCGCTTCGAGTCGGACTTTGACCGCATGGTGAAGCAGTTGCCCAGCAGAACGCCGGAGAAAAAAGACTGATGAACTTCCTCATCGCCGATACCTTCACCGACAGCCTCGCCAAACTCACCGGCGATGAGCAGAAATCCGTCAAAACGACTGCGTTCGACTTGCAGGTTAATCCTTCCAATCCGGGCTTAAGCTTCCACAAGTTGGACAAGGCGCGGGACAAGAATTTCTGGTCAGTGCGGGTGAGCAGCGACATTCGTTTGATCGTCCACAAGACCGATGCCAGTCTGTTGCTGTGCTATGTGGATCACCACGACAAGGCGTATGACTGGGCGGAACGGCGCAAGCTGGAAACCCATCCGCAAACCGGCGCCGCACAGTTGGTCGAGATACGCGAGACGGTGCAGGAAATCGTTGTCCCGGTTTATGTGCGGACGGAAATTGTTCTGGCGCCGAAACCTGCGCCCGCACTGAAACCGCTATTCCTTGGTAGAACCGATGATGAGCTGCTCGGTTACGGTGTACCTGCCGAGTGGCTGGACGACGTGAAGAACGCGACCGAGGACACACTGCTGGCCTTGTGTGACCACCTGCCTGCCGAGGCATCAGAGGCGCTGTTGGAACTGGCGACGGGTGGCAAGCCCCGTATTCCCCAACCTGTTGTGGCAACAGCGAATCCATTCGATCATCCCGATGCCCAGCGCCGCTTCCGCGTGATGACCAATGTGGAGGAGTTGCAGCGCGCGCTCGATTTTCCGTGGGAAAAGTGGACGGTCTTCCTGCACCCCGAACAGCGGCAATGGGTGGAGCGCGATTACACCGGCCCGGCACGCGTCTCCGGTTCAGCCGGTACGGGCAAGACCATTGTTGCCTTGCACCGTGCCGCTTATCTGGCTCGCACTCATCCCGAAGCTCGCGTCTTGTTGACAACTTTTTCCGACACGCTGGCGAGTGCGCTGCACACCAAACTGAAGCGGCTGTTGGGCAATGAGCCGCGCCTCGCGGAACGCATAGATGTTCATTCGCTCGATGCCATCGGCCTGCGGCTCTACAAGGCGCACATCGGGCAGGCGACGATTGCCAGCCGCGAGGTTATCCGCGAATTGCTGAAGCAATCTGCCGGTGCCGTGGGTGGACACAAATTTGGCCTGCATTTTCTGCTTACCGAATGGGAACAGGTGGTGGATGCCTGGCAACTGGAAAACTGGGATGCGTATCGCGATGTGGCGCGCCTCGGCAGAAAAACCCGGTTGCCGGAAGCGCAGCGTGTAGTCTTATGGTCGGTCTTCGAGCGCGTGCGTGTCGGGTTGCAGGAACGCAAGCTGATTACGCACGCGCAACTATTCACCGCACTGGCCGCAGCACTTGTCGCCAGCAAGAATGTGGTGTTCGACTTTGCCGTGGTGGACGAGGCGCAGGACATCAGCGTCGCCCATCTCCGCTTCTTTGCCGCCTTGGGCGGCAGTCGGGCCAATGCACTATTTTTCGCCGGTGACCTCGGGCAGCGCATATTCCAACAGCCATTCTCATGGAAGGGTATCGGCGTGGACATTCGGGGGCGGTCGCGCACCTTGCGCGTCAATTACCGCACCTCGCACCAAATTCGCACGCAGGCAGACCGCCTGCTTGGCCCGACGGTCACCGACGTGGATGGCAACACCGAGGATCGCAGCGATACCGTATCGGTGTTCAACGGCCCGCCACCGATAATTCATACATTCAAAGACGAAGGCGAAGAAATCAAGACCGTCGGCAACTGGATGGCGGAGAATGTAAAAGCAGGCGTGTTGCCGCACGAGTTTGGTGTGTTTGTCCGCTCCGAAGCGCAACTGGAACGGGCGCAGGCAGCAGTGAAGGCAGCGGGATTATCATTCAAGATTCTCGATGAACACGTCGAGACCTTCAGCGGCCACGTCTCGATCAGCACCATGCATCTCGCCAAGGGCCTGGAATTCCGAGCTGTGGTCGTGATGGCATGTGACGATGAGATCATTCCTTTGCAGGAACGCATCGAGACGATCGGCGACGACGCTGATCTGCAAGAAGTTTATGACACAGAACGCCATCTGCTCTATGTCGCCTGCACCCGCGCGCGCGACCATCTGCTGGTGACCAGTGTTGCGCCTTCATCAGAGTTCCTCTGGGATATGCAATATTTCTTGCCATGCTGATCGCGCTGGTAGTGATCGCGGTGTTGAGCTTTGCCGCCGCTATTACCCTGCCCTGGGCGTTCCCGCTGCTTCCGGCCACGCATATCCATCTCGCGCTGGCGATGGGCGTCATGCCGCTGATCTTCGGGGCGATGATGCATTTTGTGCCGGTGCTGACGCGCAGCAAATCCCCATCCGGCAGGATTCAGCCCGTTCCCGCATTCATGCTGTCGTCGGGTACGCTGGCGGTTTATTCCTTTGCTGCCGCAAGCGGGATTTATTATTTTGCGGCGCTCCTCGCGCTCGCTGCAGCAGCGGCTTTTTCCGGCTGGATCCTGCGCCGTACCGCGAATCCCCTGAACAAACCTCACCCCTGTTTGTACTGGTATCTCGCCGCAGTTGCCTGCCTGATGCTGGCGCTGGCCGCCGTGGCTGCCATGGCGCTGTGGCCGGAGCAGCGCCAGGCGCTCAAGAACCTGCACTCGCACCTCAACGCGCTGGGCTTCGTCGGCCTGACTGCAATTGCCACCCTGCAAGTGCTGTTGCCCACGGTAGTTGGGCGCTTCGACCCGCAGGCCGCAACCCGCTTGCGCGGCGACCTGAAGTGGGCGCTGGGCGGCACGCTGCTGGTCGCATCTGGCGCAGCATGGCTCAAGCCGTTGTCCTGGCTGGGGGCGCTGATATGGGCGGTGCCGCTGGCGCGGATGGGCAAGGCGTGGCTCGCCCTTTACCCCAGCGAAATCTGGCGGTTCCACGGTGCCGCACCTTCGCTCGCCGCAGCGCTGGCCGGATTTGTCGCTGCACTGCTGTTCGGTGTGCTGCATGGGGGCGGGATGTTGGGCGCGACGGGCACCGCTCACGCTTTTATTTTCGCGTTTCTTTTCCCGCTGGTCACCGGCGCAGTAAGCCAGCTTTTCCCGGTATGGGCGCGCCCCGGCCCGCAAACCGCATGGCACGCGAAAACCCGGCTCAAACTCGGGTGGGGCGGCGGCCTCCGGGGGGCGCTGTTCTTCGCGGGCGGTATCCTGCTGGGGCTGGGCTGGCGCGGCGGTCTGTTGCTGGCGATGGCGGCACTCATCGCGTTCGTGGCCCAACTCGCGTTTGCGGCCAGCGGATTGTTCGCCCGCCCCGGTGCGGGCGACGGCTGAACCGCTTTCTCCTGGCCGACAATTCGGGATAGGCGAGCGTTGCCGGGATTCCGTTACGCGGCGCAGCAATGTTGGCTTCGGCTTTACAAGGGTAAATGTGGTCATTATAATGCGCGCTCTTTTTGGGGGTATAGCTCAGCTGGGAGAGCGCTTGCATGGCATGCAAGAGGTCAGCGGTTCGATGGCACGCCATGGCGATGGTGGGAAGCGCCACTCGCACAGCTATGCCGATCAGCGTACTTTTCAAGCCCTGCTGTCATTTCTTGGGGTTGAATGCACTCCATCCTCATTATCTTTAGTATTCGGAAACCGCATCTGACGGATGCGACGGCGGTGATTTCCTGTGCATTCATCAGCGTGGGGCAATACGGTGGTACAGCGGTAAATTTGACTGGAGAGTCGAGATGAAACGGGAATTTTTATTTGCGCTACTGTTTGTTCCGGCACTACTTTCCGGGTGTGGCCGCAGCGAAGGACAGCAACCGCCGGGCCCGTCTGCCGCTGCACCCGCTCCTCCTCCGCCGGAGGTCGAAGTGGTGACGGTTGCCGCCGGTTCGGTGGTTCTGACGCAGGATCTTCCGGGGCGTCTTCAGGCGCGCCGCAGCGCGCAGGTGCGGGCGAGGGTGGAGGGCATCGTCGAGCAGCGCCTGTTTGCCGAGGGCAGCGACGTGAAGGCGGGGGATACGCTGTTCCAGATTGACGCGCGCAACTACCAGGCTGCCTACAGCTCCGCCAAGGCCGATGTGGCCGTCGCGCGGCAGACGGTGGAGCGCTACAAATCCATCGTCGAGGCGAAAGCGATCAGCCAGCAGGAATACGATCTGGCCGAGGCCAAGCTCAAACAGGCCGAGGCCGCTTTGTCCCGGGCGCAGCTCGATCTGGAAAATACCCGCGTGCCTGCACCCATCGCCGGGCGCATCGGGCGTGCCCAAGTAACGGAAGGGGCGCTGGTGGGCCGGGGTGAAGCCACCTTGCTGGCAACCATCGAACAGCTCGATCCGATCTACGTCAATTTCACCCAGCCCGGCGCGGATCTGCTGCGCCTGCGCCAGGCGATCAAGCACGGCAAGCTCAGGCGCGCAGAATCCGCCAGGGTGGAGTTGTTGCTGGAAGACGGCAGCGCCTATCCGCAGTTTGGCAGGATATTCTTCACCGACATGGCGGTTGATCCGTCCACCGGCGCGGTCAGCCTGCGCGCCGAGTTTCCCAACCCGCAGCGCGAGTTGCTGCCCGGCATGTTCGCGCGCGTCCGCTTCCCGGAAGCGATGGCGGACAACGCCATCCGCGTGCCGCAACGCGCGGTGCAGGCCGGGCCGCAAGGACAGTTCGTGATGATCGTGGCAGCAGACGGCAAGGCGGCGCCGTTGCCGGTCAAAACCGGCGGCATGGCGGGGCCGGACTTTGTTGTCAGCAGCGGCTTGAAGGGCGGGGAGCAGGTCATCGTCAACGGCTTGCAGAAAGCGCGTCCCGGCACAACGGTAAAAGCGGTGCCGCTGGCAGGCGACAATAAACCGCAGGCGGATGGCGGGAAAACCGCACCCGCCACCAACGGCGGCAAACCCTAACCCGCAAACACCTACATGTTCGCCAAGTTCTTTATTGACCGCCCGATCTTCGCTTGGGTCATCGCCATCCTCATCACCTTTGCCGGGATACTGGCGCTGCGCGCGTTGCCGGTGTCGCAGTACCCGTCGGTGGCGCCGCCCGCGCTGGACATTGCCGTCACCTATCCCGGCGCATCGGCGCAGGTGGTCGAGCAAAGCGCGGTGCAGTTGATCGAGCAGGAAATGAACGGCATCGAAAACCTGCTCTACATGGATTCCAGCTCGCAGGTCGGTTCCGGCCAGGTGACGCTCACCTTCAAGCCCGGCACCGACATCCAGTTTGCCTCGGTTGAGGCGCAGAACCGCATCAAGCGCGTGGAAGCGCGCCTGCCGGACGATGTGCGGCGGCTGGGCGTGACGGTGACCCGCGCCGGGCGCAACTTTATCATGGTGGTGGCGCTGGTTTCGCCGGATGGCCGCCTGAACGCGGTGGATCTCGGCAGTTACGCCACCGCCAGCGTGATGGAACCGCTGTTGCGCGTGCAAGGTGTGGGCGAGGTGCTGCTGTTCGGCACCGAATACTCGATGCGCATCTGGCTCAAGCCCGACCGGCTGGAATCCTATGCGCTGTCGCCCGCCGATGTCGGACGCGCGGTGCGCGCACAAAACGCGCTGCTGCCGCTGGGTGAAGTCGGGCAACTGCCCGCCGCGCCGGGTCAGGAGATCAACGCCGTGCTCGGCAGCCGCGGGCGCCTCGCCACGCCGGAGGAGTTCGGCAACATCGTGGTGCGCGCCAACCCTGACGGCTCCTCGGTGCGGCTCAAGGACATCGCCCGTATCGAGCTGGGCGCGCAGGACTACAACCGCTCTGCGCGCCTCAACGGCCAGCCCATCGCCGGTATGGCGATCCGCATCACGCCGGGGGCGAACGCACTGGCAACCGCGCAGGGCGTGCGCGCCAAAATGCAGGATTTGTCGCGCTATTTCCCGCAGGGAGTGGATTGGGTGGTGCCCTACGACACTACGCGCTTCATCGAGCTGTCCATCCGCGAAGTGGCCATCACCCTGCTGGAAGCGGCGGCGCTGGTGGTGCTGGTGATGTTCGTGTTCCTCGGCAGTTGGCGCACCACGCTGGTTCCCGCCATCGTCGTGCCGGTGTCGCTGATGGGCGGGTTGCTGGGGCTGTATATTTTCGGGTTTTCGATCAACGTGCTGACGTTGTTTGCGATGGTGCTGGCGATCGGCATCGTGGTGGACGATGCCATCGTGGTGGTGGAAAACGTCGAGCGCAACATGCGCACCAGGCATCTGCCGCCGCGCGAAGCGACGCGCGTGGCGATGGGCGAAATTACCGGCGCCATCGTCGCCATCACGCTGGTGCTGATGGCGGTATTCGTGCCGATGGCGTTCTTCGGCGGCTCCACCGGCGCAATTTACCGCCAGTTCGCCGTCACGCTGGTGGTGACCATGGCGTTCTCTGCCTTCCTCGCGCTGTCGCTGACGCCGGCCCTGTGCGCGAGCCTACTCAAGCACGACCCGGAAAACCTGGAGCGCGGCTTTCATGGCCGCTTCAACCGTTTCTTCGGGCGCGTGACGACGAGCTACGTCGGCGGGGTCAATCACGCCACGCGCAGGCTGCTGCGCTCGCTCGCGATTTACGCCGTGATCGTCGTAATCGCCGCCTGGACCTACATGAAACTGCCGGGCAGCTTCCTGCCTGAAGAAGACCAGGGCTACATCGTCACCGCGATCCAGTTGCCGCCCGCGGCCACGCAAGAAAGATCGCGGGCCGTGCTGGAATCGGTCGAGCAGTTCTTCCTGAAGCAGCCGCAGGTGGACAAGGTGGTCGGCGTGCTGGGCTTTTCCTTCTTCGGCCGCGGCCAGAACATGGCGCTCGCCTTCATCAAACTCAAGGACTGGGATGACCGGCCGGGCAAGGAAAATTCGTCGCAGGCCCTGATCAAGCGCGCCAACATGGAGTTCTTCCGCATGAAGCAGGCGATGCTGTTCGCGATCAATCCGCCGCCGATACCGGAGCTCGCCTCGGCCGGCGGCTTCGATTTCCGCCTGCAGGATCGCGGCGGGGTCGGGCGCGAAAAGCTGCTCGATGCGCGCAACCAGGTGCTGGGCATGGCGATGGGCGACAAGCGCCTCGCCGCGGTGCGCCCCGAGGGCCAGGAACCCGCGCCGCAGCTTTTCCTCGACATCGACCGCGACAAGGCGGAGACGCTGGGAGTCAACGCCACCGACCTCAACGATACCCTGCAATCGCTGTTTGGCGTGTCCTATATCAACGACTTCGTGCGCCAGGGGCGGGTGCTGCGCGTGCAGATGCAGGCCGAGGATGCGACGCGCAGGAGCGAGGCCGACCTGATGCGCACGGCGGTGCGCAACAGTTCCGGGCGCATGGTGCGCCTGTCGGAGTTCGTCAGCACCCGATGGGTGGCGGGAGCGACCAAGCTCGACCGTTACAACGGCCTGGCGGCGATGAAAATATCCGGAGCGACCGCGCCGGGCGTGTCCAGCGGCGAGGCGCTCGCCGCGATGGAAGCCATCGCGCTG
>VIKH01000135.1:0-802 GCA_008080515.1 Gallionellaceae bacterium
TAAAGCCGTTGCAGGGCTTTCCTGTCAAACTCGACCAACCATTAAAAGGGGACGTTTATATGAACAAATCTGAACTGATTGATGCAATCGCAAAATCTGCCGACATTTCCAAGGCTGCTGCGGGCCGTGCGCTGGACGCCACCGTAGACACCGTAAAGAAGGCTCTGAAAAAGGGTGATCTGGTCACCTTGGTTGGTTTTGGCACATTCTATGTGGGCAAGCGCGCCGCACGTAATGGTCGTAACCCACGCACTGGCGCAACGATCAAGATCAAGGCTGCAAAAGTTCCGAAGTTCCGCTCCGGCAAGGGCCTGAAAGACGCCATCAATTAATTTTTGCGGGTGCTTAGCTCAGCTGGTAGAGCGTCGCCCTTACAAGGCGAATGTCGGCGGTTCGATCCCGTCAGCACCTACCAAGTCTGAACCTTAAGGGTTAGGATTGATCTCCTAGCCCTTAGTTTTTTCTGCAAGCAATGCGGCGCTTGTTTTTGACCGGCTGAAGGCGGGTGGGATATACTGCGCGCACTTTGGATCCGGTTTATCTGGCTCCTCGTTTGTCGGATATTTGGAGTGCGGCGATGCCGCACTTTGTTTTTCTATAGTTTGGTTTGCCCGGTTGCAGGTTTGAAAGAGAAAAAATCATGCCCGTTATCACCTTGCCCGATGGTTCGCAGCGCAGTTTTGCGCAGCCTGTCACCGTTGCCGAAATCGCGCAGAGCATCGGCGCGGGTCTGGCACGCGCAGCGCTGGCTGGAAAGGTGGATGGCCAACTGGTTGATACCTCTTACACGATTTCCGGCAAT
>VIKH01000135.1:814-2438 GCA_008080515.1 Gallionellaceae bacterium
CCGGCAATGCGGCCTTGGCTATTGTTACCGACAAAGACGCTGACGGGCTGGAACTGATCCGCCATTCCGCCGCGCATCTGCTGGCCTATGCAGTGAAGGAGCTGTTCCCCGAGGCGCAGGTGACCATCGGGCCGGTGATCGAGAACGGTTTCTATTACGATTTTTCATATGCGCGCCCGTTTACGCCAGAAGACTTGACCGCGATTGAGAAGCGCATGGCCGAACTGGCAAAGCTGGATTTGCCCGTCGTGCGCCGCGTGCTGCCGCGCGATGAAGCGGTAGCCTATTTCAAGCATATCGGCGAGCACTACAAGGCCGAGATCATCGAGTCCATCCCCGCCGACCAGGATGTTTCGCTGTACAGCGAGGGCGAGTTTACCGACCTGTGTCGCGGCCCGCACGTGCCCTCTACCGGCAGGCTCAAGGCGTTCAAGCTGATGAGCGTGGCCGGCGCCTACTGGCGCGGCGACCAGCGCAATGCCATGTTGCAGCGCATCTACGGCACGGCCTGGGCGAAAAAGGAGGATCTCGACGCCCACCTGCACCGCTTGGAGGAAGCGGAAAAACGTGACCACCGCAAGCTGGCAAAGCAGCTCGATTTGTTCCATATGCAGGACGACGCCCCCGGCATGGTGTTCTGGCACCCCAATGGCTGGACCATCTGGCAGGAGGTTGAGCAGTACATGCGCGCCAAGTTTCGCGAATACGGCTACCGTGAAGTGCGTACGCCGACCATACTGGATCGTGCGCTGTGGGAAAAGTCGGGGCACTGGGAAAACTACCGCGACAACATGTTTACCACTCATTCGGAAGCGCGCGACTATGCGGTGAAGCCGATGAACTGCCCAGGACATGTGCAGATTTTCAACCACGGGCTGCACAGCTACCGCGATCTGCCGATGCGCTTGGCCGAATTCGGTTCCTGCCACCGCAACGAGCCATCCGGCTCGTTGCACGGCCTGATGCGCGTACGTGGCTTTGTCCAGGATGACGCCCATATTTTTTGCGCCGAGCGGCAGATCGAAAGCGAGGTGGCAGATTTCATCGCCATGCTGCAGAAAATTTATGCGGATTTCGGCTTCAACGATGTGCTGGTGAAGTTGTCCACACGCCCGGAAAAGCGCGTGGGTTCGGACGAGACTTGGGATAAGGCGGAAGCGGCGCTGGCGGCAGCGCTCAAGCAGAACGGCCTGGCATACGGGTTGCAGCCGGGGGAAGGGGCGTTCTACGGCCCCAAGATCGAGTTCTCGCTGAAGGATACGCTAGGGCGAGTGTGGCAGTGCGGCACTATCCAATTAGATTTCAATCTGCCGGTGCGCCTGGGTGCGGAATATGTGGACGAGGACAACATTCGCAAAGCGCCGGTGATGTTGCATCGAGCCATCCTCGGCTCGCTGGAGCGCTTTATCGGCATCCTCATCGAACACCACG
Source organism: Gallionellaceae bacterium (assembly GCA_008080515.1). Taxonomy (GTDB): domain Bacteria; phylum Pseudomonadota; class Gammaproteobacteria; order Burkholderiales; family Gallionellaceae; genus VIKH01. Next base: position 2,246 of record VIKH01000135.1, read on the forward strand.
CCGGCGCTTTCCCGTTGTGGTTGGCACCGGTGCAGGCGGTGGTGATGAATATCTCGCAGGCGCAGGATGAATATGCGGGCCGGATTGCCGAAACGTTGCGGGGTGCCGGGTTGCGCGTTTTCGCCGATTTGCGCAACGAGAAGATTACTTATAAAATACGCGAACATAGCTTGCAGAAATTGCCTTATCAGCT
>VIKH01000135.1:2446-10739 GCA_008080515.1 Gallionellaceae bacterium
TTGCAGAAATTGCCTTATCAGCTGATCGTGGGCGACAAGGAAGTGGCTGCCGGTTTGATTGCCGTGCGAACCCGCAAAGGTGAAGACCTTGGGCAGATGCCGGTGGAGGCGCTGTTGCAGCGTCTTCTCTCGGAACTGCAAGCGGGCAGCGCGGTTTAATTTTTTACGGAGAAACGACAATAGCTCAAGAAAAAGCACAGCGCATCAACGAACAGATAACCGCACCTCAGGTGCGGCTGGTTGGTGCAAAAGGGGAGCCACTCGGTATCGGGGCGGTTGCGGATGCACTGCGTTTGGCTGGCGAGGCCGATCTGGATCTGGTAGAAATCGCGCCCATGGCGGAGCCGCCGGTGTGCCGCATCATGGATATCGGCAAGTTCAAGTATGCCGAGAGCAAGAAACAGCACGAGGCCAAGCTCAAGCAGAAGCAGATTCAGATCAAGGAGGTCAAGTTTCGCCCCGGCACGGATGAGGGCGATTACAGCATTAAGTTGCGCAACCTGATCCGTTTTCTGCAAGAGGGCGATAAGACCAAGGTTACTTTGCGTTTCCGGGGGCGCGAGATAGCGCATCAAAGTCTCGGCATGCGGTTGCTGGAGCGGGTCAGGGCCGATCTTGAGGAGCACGGCACGGTCGAGCAGTTCCCAAAAATGGAAGGGCGTCAGATGGTGATGGTGCTGGCACCCAAGCCGAAGAAAAAGCAGCCGTAGCGGTTGGAGTTTCGAATCGGGCGAGGGGCCGCCCGGTACGAGTTAGCTGGAAGCCCCGAACAAGTGGTGTCAGGTTGTCAAGCGTTCCTGCCGGGAACCACCTGCCGCCATCAAATAAAGGAGTAGTCATGCCAAAAATGAAAACCAAGAGCGGTGCGGCCAAGCGCTTCAAGATGCGCGCTGGCGGCAGCATTAAGCGCTCGCAGGCGTTCAAGCGCCACATCCTCACCAAGAAAACCACCAAGAACAAGCGCCAGTTGCGCGGTACCACGGGTGTTCATGCAACCAACCAGGCATCCGTGCGCGCCATGATGCCTTACGCATCGTAAGGAGCAGAACATGGCAAGAGTCAAACGCGGAGTAACGGCGCGCGCGCGCCACAAGAAAATCATCAAGTTGGCCAAGGGGTACCGTGGTCGCCGGGGCAACGTTTACCGCGTCGCCAAAGAAGCGGTGATGAAGGCCGGGCAATACGCCTACCGCGACCGCCGCCAGCGCAAGCGCCAGTTCCGCACCCTGTGGATCGCGCGCATCAATGCGGCTGTGCGCGAGCAAGGATTAAGCTATAGCGTGTTCATGAACGGCCTGAAGAAAGCCGCGATTGAAATTGATCGCAAGGTGTTGGCTGACCTGGCGGTGTTCGACAAGGCCGCGTTCGCGCAAATTGTCGGACAGGCCAAAGCCAGCCTCGGCGTGTAATTTTTACAGTGCATGAAAAAGGAGGCGTAACGCCTCCTTTTTTGTTTGGTGCAGGAAATGCAAGAACTCGAACAAATCCTCGATGAAGCGCTGAAGCAGTTTGCTTCGATTGACCATGCGGCGGAGCTGGAGCAGGTCAAGGCGCGGTATCTTGGCAAGGAAGGGCGTTTGACCGAACTGCTAAAGGGTCTGGGCAGGCTGCCCGCCGAACAGCGTCCGGCTGCCGGCGCGCGCATCAATCTGGTCAAGCAATCCATCGAGAGCGCTTTGCAGGTGCGGCGCGACGCGCTCCAGCAGCGCGCGTTGCAGCAAAAGCTGGCGGCGGAAGCGCTGGATGTCACGCTGCCCGGCAGAGGGTTGGGGTGCGGCGGTTTGCATCCGGTGACCCGCACGCTGGAGGTTTTGTTCAATCGGCTTCGCCGTCGCTTCCGGGCCGGAAATCGAAAGCGATTTTTACAACTTTACCGCGCTCAACATTCCGGAAAACCACCCGGCGCGCGCCATGCACGACACTTTCTACATAGATGGACAGCACGTGTTGCGCACGCACACTTCGCCGGTACAAATCCGCTATATGGAGAACCATGCGCCTCCGCTGAAAATCATCGCTCCAGGAAGGGTATACCGCTGCGACTCGGATGTGACGCACTCACCCATGTTCCACCAGGTCGAAGGGTTGTGGATTTCCGAAGATGTGAGTTTTGCGGCGCTCAAGGGGGTGCTGGCGGATTTCATGCAGCGCTTCTTCGAGCGCGACGATCTGCGAGTGCGCTTTCGCCCTTCGTTTTTCCCGTTTACCGAGCCGTCTGCCGAGATGGATATCGCCTGCGTGATGTGCGGTGGCAAAGGCTGCCGCGTATGCAGCCACAGCGGCTGGCTGGAAGTGCTGGGCAGTGGCATGGTGCATCCCAACGTGCTGAAACACGTCAACATAGATAGCGAAAAGTATTTGGGTTTTGCCTTCGGTCTGGGCGTCGAACGGCTCGCCATGCTGCGCTACGGCGTGAGCGACCTGCGCCTGTTCTATGAAGGCGATTTGCGTTTCCTGAAGCAATTCAACTGATATGAAGTTTTCTGAAACCTGGTTGAGAACCTGGATCAATCCGGCGCTTTCCAGCGAGGAGCTGGCGCATGCGCTCACCATGGCCGGGCTGGAAGTGGAAGTGCTGGAACCGGTTGCGCCCATGTTCACCAACGTGGTGGTCGCGCAAGTGCTGGAAGTGGCGAAACACCCCAATGCCGACCGGCTGAACGTATGTCGGGTTAACGTGGGAGAGGTGCAGCCGCTGACCATCGTGTGCGGTGCCGCCAATGTTGCGGCTGGCGCGAAAGTGCCGTGCGCGCGCATCGGGGCGGTGCTGCCGGGCGATTTTGCCATCAGGCAGGCCAAGGTGCGCAACGTGGAATCCTTCGGCATGTTGTGTTCCGCCAAAGAGCTCGGTCTGGCCGAGGAGAGCCAAGGTTTATGGTTGCTGCCTGACGATGCGCCGGTCGGCGAGAGCTTGCGCGGGTATCTGGAGCTGGACGATACCCTGTTTACCTTGAAACTCACACCCAACCGCAGCGACTGTTTGAGTGTGGCGGGGGTGGCGCGCGAGGTGGCGGCGATTGCAGGCGGCAAGGTGGATGCGATGCAAGTCGCACCAGTTGCGGCCAGTGCGACTGAAACTCTGGCGATCAATGTTGAAGCTCCCGAGGCCTGCCCGCTGTATTGCGGTTGCATCGTGCGCGGCGTCAATGCTGCCGCCGCAACTCCTGCATGGATGGTGCGCCGCCTGGAGCGGAGCGGGCTGCGCAGCATCAGCGCGGTGGTGGACATCACCAATTATGTCATGCTGGAACTCGGCCAGCCCATGCACGCCTTCGATCTTTCCCGGCTTTCTGGCGGCATTACGGTGCGCTACGCGAGGAGCGGCGAACAATTGGCGCTGCTGAACGGGCAAACGATAGAACTGCAAGGCGACATGCTGGTGATCGCCGATGCCACGCGCGCGCTGGCCTTGGCTGGCATCATGGGTGGCGCGGGAAGCGGCGTGGAGACGGAAACAAAGGATGTGTTTCTGGAAAGCGCTTTTTTTGCGCCCGATGCGATAGCCGGGAAGGGGCGCAGGCTGGCGCTTGCCACCGATTCCTCGCACCGCTTCGAGCGCGGCGTGGACTTTGCCGCGACGCGTGCGGCGCTGGAGCGCGCCACGCAACTGTTGCTGGAGGTTTGCGGCGGGCAGGCGGGAGCGATCAGCGAAGCGCGCGCCACTTTGCCGTCGCGTGAACCCATATTGCTGCGCGCCAGCCGCGTGGGGCGTGTGCTGGGCATGCCGTTGGACAACACGCAAATTGCCGCTTTGCTGCAACGCTTGCAGTTCGCGTTTGTGCGGCATGGCAACGATTTTGGGGTGGTGCCGCCCAGCTACCGTTTTGATCTGACCATCGAGGCCGATCTGATCGAAGAGCTGGCGCGCATACACGGTTACGACGCTATTCCGGCACAACCGCCCGTGGCTGCGGCGATCATGCTGCCGCAAACCGAAACACAAAGGCCGGTAGCGCGCCTGCGCCAGATCATGGTGGCGCGCGACTATCAGGAAACGGTCAGCTACGCCTTTCTCGATGAACAGACCGAGCGCGAGCTATGCGGTAACACGGCGCCGGTGGCATTGCGGAACCCCATTGCCAGCCAGTTGGCGGTGATGCGCAGCAGCCTGCTGGGCGGACTGATCGGCGCATTGCGCACCAACCTCGCGCGCAAGCAGGCGCGCGTGCGCCTGTTTGAAATCGGGGCGTGTTTTACCGGTCAGAATTATACCCAGCAGGAGCGCCTGGCGGGCCTGTGTTATGGCGCGCAGTTTGCCGAACAATGGGGCGTTGCGGCGTGCAACGCCGATTTTTTCGACGCGAAGGCAGATGTGGAAGCATTGTTTTCTCCCGCTCCCCTGAACTTCATGGCGGCCCCGCACCCCGCCTCGCATCCCGGTCGCTCGGCACAAATCCTGTCCAATGGCTCTGCGGTGGGCTGGATCGGCGAGCTGCACCCGCAATGGATGCAGCGCTATGACATATCGCAGCCGATGGTGTGGTTCGAAGTTGACCTGGCCGCGCTGATGCGGGCCGAAGTGCCCGTTGCAGGCGGAATATCGAGATTCCCGCCGGTGCGCCGGGATATAGCGGTGGTCGTGGATGAGGGCTTGGCCGCCCAGTCCCTGCTGGAGGCCATGCGGGGCGCACAGGCCGCCAGCGTATGCGAAATCGCGCTGTTTGACCTGTATCGCGGCAAAGGGGTGGAAGAGGGTAAAAAAAGCCTTGCTTTCCGCGTGTTATTGCAAGATACTCAAAAAACATTGACGGATAATGAAGTTGACCAAAGCATTGCGCGCCTGGTTGCTGTGCTGCAACAGCACGGTGCGCAATTGCGTACATGAGGGGGGATCATGACGTTGACCAAAGCTGAACTGGCGGATTTGCTGTTTGAAAAAGTCGGCCTGAACAAGCGCGAAGCCAAGGATGTGGTGGAGGATTTTTTCGAGGAAATTCGCGCGCAGCTTGAACGCGGCGAGAGCGTCAAGCTGTCCGGTTTCGGCAACTTTCAGTTGCGCGACAAACCGCAACGCCCCGGTCGCAACCCAAAAACCGGCGAAGAGATTCCCATCACCGCGCGGCGCGTGGTGACATTCCATCCCAGCCAGAAACTCAAGAGTATGGTGGAGAAAAGCTATTCCTTCGGCGTAACCCAGGCGCATGGAAAACCACACGCATGACGAAACGACCGGCCATCTGACCAGGCGGGTAAACAGCACTCGCTTGGCCGCTGGTCATAGTTCTGAATTGCCGGCGATCCCGGCAAAACGCTACTTCACCATCGGCGAGGTAAGCGAGTTGTGCGGCGTGAAAGCGCATGTACTGCGTTACTGGGAGCAGGAGTTTACCCAGCTCAAGCCGGTCAAGCGCCGGGGCAACCGGCGTTACTACCAGCACCACGAAGTCGTACTGATCCGCCGCATCCGCCAGTTGCTGTACGAGGAAGGGTTCACCATCAACGGCGCACGCGGTCGCCTGGATCAGTATCTCCCCAGCGAAGCGACTGCGCCGCAGGAGCAGCCACAGGATATCGGACGTCCGCAACTTTCTGTCAACCTGTCCGGATTGCGCCGCGAACTCCGCGAAATTCTCGACCTGCTGCAAACGTAGATAGCTCGAGTATTTTCTTGACACCGGAAGCAATATCCCTATAATTCGTGCTTCGTTTTTTGCGGGAATAGCTCAGTTGGTAGAGCGATACCTTGCCAAGGTATAGGTCCGAGTCTCGTTTCCCGCTCCAGATTTCAGGGGAGGCTTTTGCTTTCTTTAAGCCGTCGATCGCTTTCGGTGATTTTCAGTACGGCGGGGTAGCAAAATGGTTATGCAGCGGATTGCAAATCCGTAGACGCCGGTTCGATTCCGACCCCCGCCTCCAACCCAACATCCAAACTCGTTCGGTAGCGTACAGAAAACCAAGTAAGTACGCAGCGTTAGAGCGGCAGGATAGTCTTGGGCAGTGTGCGTCCCATTACATCCGCGCTTAAACAGTGGTAACTTTCGTGGTAACAAATTACCACGGTCAGGAGTTACCGCGATGGTCACCAACCTGTTCTGCTGCAGAATGAAGAACGCTACCGGCAATGGTGCGGGCACCCGCAAACTCCACAGTGGTGATGGCCTTTGTCTGTGGGTTTACCTGGATGCCCGGAAATATTGGCAGATGCGTTACTGGCAGGTAGGCGAGAGGAAATCCCTCTCTGATACAGCAGAGCTGTGTCAGCCCCAGATTTCCGGAGGCAATTGCAGCCTCTCCACCGGATTCCCGCCCAACAGGTGTTCTTCGATGATGGCGGTCACGTCACCCTTTTTCACGCCGCCGTACATCACGCTTTCCGGGTAAATCAGCACGCTGGGGCCAGTGCCGCAGGTGCCGAGGCAACCGCAGCCAGTCAATGCGAAGCGCCCCCACAACTGCCTTTGTTCAAATTGCTGCTTGAATTCCTGCAACACGTCCGCGCTGCCATTCGCCGCGCAGGAACCACGCGGGTGTTCTGGCGGGCGGGATTGCGTGCAGACGAATACATGCTTTGCTGGCTTGCCCATTTCAAGTCTCCTGTTTGAAATATGTTTCAGTTTTTCGGTTTATCTGCGCCGGACGCACCATAATTGTAAACGAAGCCCCCCTTTGCTGGCTTTTCCGGGACGGGCATACGCTTGCGGCACAAGTTTCCATCCTCAAGCAAAATGGAGCTATTCTTCCGTGCGGCTTACGTTCTGCAGCTGCATTTGCTTTGAACAGGAGGCCAGGTTAAATGGTTAACAATATTATTGAAGCATGGTATTGGATTTTTTTGCTGGCCGCGCTGGTTGCCGCCGGCATCTATTACAGTATTTTTTCCATCCGAAATCTGTGGGCTATCCTGAAAGAGCAAAGGAAGAGCGGGCAGAGCGCAGAATTCGATGAAAAAATTTCGGAACCGTACAGCAAACGCATCGTAATCATTCATTGGCTGACCGTGCTGCTCTTGATCGTGGGCTGGTATCTGGGCGATATGCTGGCTGATGCCAGAAATGGGAACGGCGCAACGCTGGCCGGATACTACGCGCACGCGCTGGTAGGCGGTACCGTGCTGGCGCTGACGCTGCTGCGCTGGACTTTTCGCAGCGTGGACGGAGCTCCGCCAGCGGGCCATACGCTGATGGATCTGGCGGCAAGAGGCGTCCACCACGCTCTTTATGTGTTGCTGGTGCTGCTGGCAATAACCGGATTCATGACCGCGCTGACGAGCGGCGTGGGGCCGGCTTTGCTGAAAGCTGATGCGAGTTTGTTGCCGCTGAAATATACCGGCCCCGCCGCGTTCCCGCATCTGGCCCATGAAATACTGATGAACGTGCTGATTGCCGTGGTGATCGTACACATACTTGGCGCCCTCATGCACCAGTTCATCTTGAAGGACGGTTTGATGAGACGCATGTCGCTGCGCAGGAAATGTTGAGCGTGTGCGAATAAGCGGCGGCTGTAGCCGGAACGGAAGCCTTCAGGGTTTTTTGCCGAGCGCTGCTCGAACCCCGCCTTGCCGCCCGTACCAGCCCTGCGTGGCATTGGCGACTTTCACCACCAGCAGCATCACCGGCACCTCGATCAGCACGCCGACCACCGTTGCCAGTGCCGCGCCGGATTGAAAGCCGAACAAGCTGATGGCGGTGGCAACCGCCAGCTCGAAGAAGTTGCTCGCACCGATCAGCGCCGAGGGAGCGGCGACACAGTGCGCCACGCCCAGGCGGCGGTTCAGCCAATACGCCAAACCGGAGTTGAGCAACACCTGGATCAGGATCGGCACGGCCAGCATGGCGATCACCAGCGGCTGCGCGACGATGGCGTTGCCCTGCAGGGCGAACAGCAGCACCAGCGTCACCAGCAATGCGCCCATCGAATAGGGCGCGATATGCTCCATCGCCCGCCGGAAAACCACCTCGCCCTTCGCCAGCAAGCGCCCGCGCAGCAGTTGCGCGACGATGACCGGGATCACGATGTAGAACACCACCGAGAAGAGCAGCGTATCCCACGGCACGGAAATGCTGGCGATACCGAGCAGCAGCGCCACCAGCGGCGCGAAGGCAAAGATCATGATGGTGTCGTTGAGCGCCACCTGCGACAGCGTAAAATAGGGGTCACCTTTTACCAGATTGCTCCACACGAACACCATCGCAGTGCAGGGCGCGGCGGCCAGCAGGATCAGCCCGGCGATATAGCTGTCGAGCTGGTCCGGCGGCAGGTAATCGGCGAATACCTGACGGATGAACAGCCAGCCGAGAAAAGCCATCGAGAAGGGCTTCACGCCCCAGTTGACGAACAGCGTCACGCCGATGCC
>VIKH01000136.1 GCA_008080515.1 Gallionellaceae bacterium
GTCAGGCTCGCCATCGAGGGCGGCTGCAACGGCGTGGCATCCACGCTCGGCGTGCTGGGTGCGGTGGCGCGCCGCTATGCGCACAAAATCCCGTTCGTCGTGAAGATCAACCACAACGAGCTGCTCACCTATCCCAACGAATTTGACCAGACACTATTTGCCAGCGTGGATCAGGCCTTCGACATGGGAGCGGTGGCGGTTGGCGCGACAGTATTCTACGGCTCGCCGGAATCGCGCCGCCAGATACAGGAAATCTCCGAAGCGTTCGAGCGCGCGCATAGCCTTGGCATGGCCACCATCCTGTGGGCGTACCTGCGCAATCCGGCGTTCAAGGCTGCCGACAAGGATTACCACGTGTCAGCCGACCTCACCGGGCAGGCCAACCATCTCGCCGTCACTATCAACGCCGATATCGTCAAACAGAAAATGGCCGAAAACAACGGCGGCTACAACGCCATCAAGTTCGGCAAGACCAGCCCGAAGGTATATAGCGACCTGACCAGCGATCACCCCATTGACCTGGTGCGTTACCAGGTGGCGAACTGCTACATGGGGCGCGTCGGCATGATCAATTCCGGCGGCGAATCCGGCAAGAACGATTTGCAACAAGCCGTGCGCACCGCCGTCATCAACAAGCGCGCGGGAGGCATGGGCCTGATTTCCGGGCGCAAGGCGTTCCAGAAACCGATGCCGGAAGGCGTGGCTTTACTGAATGCGATTCAGGACGTATATGCGGCAAACAGCGTAACGGTGGCGTAATCCGTCGAGGGGGCCAAACCATGAAGAGGCTATTCCCGGTTGTCGCTGCAACAGCCCTTGTCGGCGGGAGTCTTGCCGCTTACTTCCTCTTGCGGCCCGCGCCGCCACCGGAGCCGGTAACCGTACAGGCTGCCCCTCCCAAGCCGGTACCGCGCCAGGTTATCGAGGCTTCTCCGGCATCGTCCCCGCTGCCGGTGCTGGGCGAGAGCGACCGTTTCATGCTCAACGCTCTCACCGGTTTGATCGGCAATGAGGCACTGATCAAGCTCTTCCGCCCCGAAAAAATCATCCGCAACATCGTCGTCACCATAGACAATCTGCCGCGCGATCGCACCCCGATAAACGCGATGCCGGTTCATCCTGCTCCAGGTTTGTTTCTTGTGGCAGGCACGGAAAACGAGCCCGCCATCGGTCAGAAGAACGCGGCGCGTTACGCTTCCTACTTGAGAATTGCCGAGGCGATTGACGCCAGAAAACTGGTCGAACTATATGTCCGGCTCTACCCGCTGTTTCAGCAGGCCTACGAGGATCTCGGCTACCCGAAGCAATATTTCAACGACCGGTTGCTCGTGGCGCTCGATGACCTGCTGGCCGCACCAGAGCTCAAGGAGCCGGTCAAACTGGTTCGCCCCAAGGTGCTTTACCTGTTTGCCGACCCCGCCCTCGAAGAACGTTCCATCGGCCAGCGCATCCTGATGCGGATAGGCGGTGCGAGCGCGAACCCCATTAAGAATAAATTGCGCGAGATCAAGCAGGAACTGAAACTCCACCTGCGCGAAACAAGCGCAGAAGGCATCCAATAAGCGCGATGCCAGCCGGCCGCATCGCTGGCGCTTGACTTCTGGTTCTGATTAGAACTATAGTTGTTCTAAATAGAACCAACAGGCCCCATTATGTCGCCCTCTGTTTTTCTTCCGATGTTGCGCGAGCTGGCCGGTACTTACCAGGCCTTCGAGTTTTATTCGTCAGCCCATATCCGCACCCTAAACCTGACGCCGCCGCAATTCGACATTGTCGCCACCCTGGGCAATACACCCGGCATGACGCCCAAGGAACTGGGCGAAAAAACCCTTATCACCAAAGGCACGCTGACCGGAGTGGTTGACCGCCTGGCGGACAAGGGCCTGGTGAGCCGGGTCGCCTCTCCCAGCGATGGGCGCAGCCAGATCATCCGTTTGACCCGCGCGGGGAAAAAGCTGTTTGCCCGCGTTTTTCCGGCGCATATCGCCTACATGCAACGGGCATTTGCCGCGCTATCACCGGCTGAAATAGCGGCGATTGCGGCCGGCATGCGCCGCTTGCGCGAGGCCTTTGTAGCGGCGCGCACGACCGGGGAGGAATTCCCGTGACTCCCGCGACCCGCTACACTGCCACCGCCATTGCGCTGCACTGGTTGACCGCGCTGCTCATCGCAGCCACCTTCCCGCTCGGACTTTACATGCACGGGCTGGCGCTTTCCCCGTTCAAGCTGCAACTGGTCAGCTACCACAAGTGGCTGGGCGTCACGATTTTTCTGCTGGCGCTGGCGCGCCTGGCATGGCGGCTGGGCCACGCTCCGCCGCCCTTGCCGGATACCATCCCCGCCTGGCAGCAGCGCGCCGCGCAAGGCTTGCACCACCTGCTTTATGTGCTGTTGCTGGTCATCCCGCTTTCCGGCTGGCTGATGAGTTCCGCCAAGGGCGTGCCGGTGGTCTACCTCGGGATGGTGCAACTACCCGATCTGGTGGGCAAGGACAAGGCGCTGGGCGAGATGCTGGAAGGCATACACGAGATGCTGAATTTCGGGCTGATGGGGCTGGTTGGCATGCACGTGGCCGCCGCCCTCAAGCATCACTTTATTGACAAAGACACCACGCTGCTGCGCATGCTGCCCTTCGGCAAAAGGGGGAACCATGAGAATTAGCCATTATTCCTTGCCGCTGTTCCTGCTGCTGGCACACGGCGCGCAGGCGGTCGAGTTCAACACGGTTCAGCCCGCCGGGAGCATGGTCGCTTTCGCCTACAAGCAGATGAATGTGCCGATGGAAGGCAAGTTCGGCAAGTTTTCCGCCAGCATCGCGTTCGACCCGGAGCGGATTCAGTCCGCCCAGGCCAGGATCGAGGTTGACCTCGCCAGCATCGATACCGGCTTCAGCGAATCCGATGATGAGGTTGCAGGCAAGCTGTGGTTCAACACCAAAGCGTTCCCGGTGGCGCAATTTGTTTCCGGCGGCGTCAAAGCGCTGGGCAACAACCGCTTCGAGGCGCTCGGCAAACTCACCATCAAGGGGCGGGTGCTGGATGTGGTGGCGCCGTTCACTTTCAAACAGGAAGGCCGGGTTGCCGTGTTTGACGGAACATTCAGCCTGAAACGCCTGGATTACGCCATCGGCGAGGGCATCTGGTCAGATCTCTCCACGGTGGCGAACGAAATACAGATCAAGTTTCGCATCACTGCCGCAGCAGCGCCGGCGAAGAAATAGCACTGCCATTACCAACCACCCAGGAGAGCTACCATGAAAAAGCATCTTGCATTTGTACTTGCCACATCGCTGTCATCCGCCGCTGTCGCTGCGCCCGAGACCTATCTCATAGAAGAAAAGCACACCATGCCGCGCTTCGAATACAGCCACCTCGGTTATTCCACCCAGTCCAGCCGGTTCGACAAGACCAGCGGCAAAATCATTCTGGATCGCGCCGCCAAAACCGGGTCGGTGGAGGTGACGATAGATGCCAAGTCGGTCAATACCGGCTCCACGCTTTTCAACGAGCACATCCAGGCTGCGGAGCTTTTCGATACGGTCATGTTTCCCACCATCACGTACAAATCCAGAAGCCTGAAATTTGACGGCGATAAACTGGTTGGCGTGGAAGGCGACCTCACCATCAAGGGCGTGACCAAACCGGTGGCGCTCACGGTCTCGTCGTTTCACTGCATGCCCCATCCCATGCTCAAGAAAGATGCCTGCGGGGCCAACGCCATCGCCAAGATCAAGCGCTCCGAGTTCAATGCCGGAAAGCATGCGCCCTACGTGGGGGATGAAGTGACCCTCATCATCCCGGTCGAGGCGGTCAAGGAATAACGGGCACCTCAAAAAATTCACATTTCATCCCAACTGCTGTGTTGCAGAAAAAATTTCTTGCTGACATATCACCCAGATGCGG
>VIKH01000137.1 GCA_008080515.1 Gallionellaceae bacterium
GGATTACGCTACGCTAATCCGCCCTACGAAGGCTGATATTGCCTCCTGGCATTCTCAACAACTTTGGCAACAAACCGGATAGGCAGGGTTTGAAGTTTTCCGTTCGGGCTGAGGTATCGAAGCCCATTACCCTTCGATACCTCAGGGCGAATGGACTTCAAACTTCACTTGACCGGATCAATAGGTAAAATGCCTCCTCATGGCCACCCTACATATCGCCACTTACAACATCCACAAAGGCCTCTCCCATTTCAACCGGCGCGTGGTGCTGCACGATCTGCGCGAGCGCCTGCGCGAGCTCAACGCGGACATCGTGTTCCTGCAGGAAGTGCAGGGGGAGCGCTACACTATCGCGCGGCGTCATGCAGATTATCCGGAGCAGCCGCAGCACGAGTTTCTGGCGCACGAAATCTGGCCGCACTGCATCTACGGCAAGAATGCGGTGTACGACAACGGCCACCACGGCAACGCTATCTTGAGCCGTTATCCGATCACCCGCTGGGATAACCAGGATGTTTCCGCGCACCGCCTCGAAAGCCGCGGCCTGCTGCATTGCGAAATCGCGCTGCCGCACACCCCTTTGCCGCTGCATTGCATTTGCGTGCATTTCGGCCTGTTCAAGCGCTGGCGCGGCCAGCAATTTGGGGCGCTGGCCGAACGCATCAAGGAGCTGGTTCCCGGCGATGCGCCGCTGGTGATCGCGGGCGATTTCAACGACTGGAACAACCACGCCAGCCGCCTGCTGGCGCACGAATTGCGCTTGCACGAGGCGTTCGAGGCAAGCCGCGGCAAGCCGGCGTTCAGCTATCCGGCCGGTATGGCCTTGCTGCGCATGGACCGCATTTATGTGCGCGGCATGGGGATACAGCACAGCAACGTGCATGCCTGGAGGAAAATCTCCGATCACGCCGCGCTGTCAACCACTCTCGTGTTGCCATGAGCGCCGCACACCAGATTGACGACCAAACCCTGACCTTGTTGCGTAACGGCGAGGAATATTTCCCGCGCCTCGTTGCCGCAATAAACGATGCGGCCCGCTCGGTATATCTGGAAACCTACATTTTTGCCGGCGACGCCACCGGGCACCTGATAGCGGGAGCTTTGCAGCGCGCGGCACAACGGGGCGCAGTGGTGCGCCTGCTGCTGGACGGCTTCGGCTCGTCCGCTTTGCCGCCGGCGATGCTGGATGATCTGCGCGCGGCGGGCGTGGAGGTCCTGTGGTTTCGCCCGGAAATCGCGCGCTTCAAGTTGCGGCGCTACCGCCTGCGCCGCCTGCACCGCAAGCTGGCGGTAGTGGACGGCCAAATCGCTTTTGTCGGGGGCATCAATATCGAGGACGATGTTCCCGGAGGCCCCATCGCCGCGCCGCGCCTGGATTATGCGGTGGAAGTGCGGGGCGACACGGCGGAGCGCATCCATCAAGCCGTGCGGCGCCTGTGGCTGCTGGTGCAATGGACAAACTTCCGGCGGCAGCGCGAGCGCGAACAGTTGAAGCCCGCACCCGCCGACGACCCGCAGCAAAAAATAGCTTTCCTGTTGCGCGATAACTTGCGCCACCGCCGCGACATCGAGCAGGCCTATCTCGAAGCCATCGCCGGAGCGCGGCGCGAGATCGTTATCGCCAACGCCTACTTCCTGCCGGGGCGCGTTTTTCGCCACGCGCTGCTGCAAGCGGCACGGCGCGGGGTGCGCGTGATACTGCTGTTACAGGGCAAGGTGGAATACCGCTTGCAGCACTACGCCATGCTCGCTCTATACAGCGAGCTGCTGGGGGCGGGCGTGGAAATTCACGAATACCGGGCCAGCTACCTGCACGCCAAGGTGGCGGTGGTGGACGGCTGCTGGGCCACCGTGGGCTCGTCCAACATTGACCCGTTCAGCCTGTGGCTGGGGCGCGAAGCCAATCTGGTGGTGCGCGATGCGGGCTTTGCCGGAACCTTGCGCGCGAGCCTGTCGCACGAAATTGCGCTGCGCGCGAGCCTGGTCACGCATATCGCGTGGCGCAGGCGCGGGCTGGCGGCACGCCTGCTGATGCGCGCCAGCTACGGCATCGTGCGCCTGCTGACCGGCCTGATCGGCTACGCGCGCGGCAGCGATGACGTGTAGGCGCTCCCTCCCCGCCCCGACCGGCAAAGCGCGCTTGACAGGGGGCTTGTTTGGCCGGAGCCAGTAAGTGTATAGTTCCCGAGTTTGTTGCATGGTTATACCGAATAATAATCTGGGCACTTCTAAAAATTCGTCACACCGGCGAAAGCCGGTGTCCAGGCTATTGAAAATAAACCGGGGAGGTTCGCAGTGGGTGCTAAAATTCTAGGTTTCATCGAACGGATCACGCTGGCCCGGCTGTTGCTGTTGCTGTCCGCTCTTTCCCTGGTGATCGCCGTCGCCCTCATCCTCGCATTTTCCGGCATCGTGCGCGACCGCGCCATGCATGACCTGGCGCGCGAAGAAGCACGGCAAACCTCGATGCTGGTGTTCCACAGCCTGAACTCGGCGATGCGCAAGGGCTGGGGCAAGCAGGACATCAAAGAAGCGATCGGGCGGCTGAACTCCACCATGCCCGGCCTTTCCATCCACGCCTATCGCGGCGAAATCGTCGAGCGCCAGTTCGGGGAAATGCCCGGCGAACGCGCCGCCATCGCCGCCGACCCGGATCTGGCCGTCACCCTGCGCGACGGCAAGGAGGCGATGCTGTTCCCTGATGACGGCCAGTCCATCCGCTACCTGTACCCGGTGCTGGCCGGAAAGGAATGCCTGGAATGCCACACCCAATCCCATGTTGGCGCGGTACATGGCGTGATAGACATCACCTACCCCACCAACAATATAAAGGTGTCTTTCAGCTATGTGATCAATTCCATCGTCGGCTATGCCCTGTTCGTCATCGTGCTGGTGTTCGCCATCCTGTTCTTCAAGCTGCGCCAGATGGTGGTGGCGCCGATCATCAACCTGGTCGGGGTAATGCAGAAAATCACCCACGAAATGGATTTCAGCCACCGCGTGGGCAACCACCACGTGATCGCCGAACTGCATCACCTCTCGGATTATTTCAACCGGCTGCTGGGTACGGTGCAGGAGTACAACAGCCGCCTGGAAGAAATGTCCACGCGCGACCCGCTCACCGGCCTGTACAACCGGCGCAAGTTCGAGGAGTTCGTGGAATATGAAATCATCCGCTCGGAGCGCAACCGGAACACCTTCTCGGTCATCATGGTGGACCTCGACAACTTCAAGTTCATCAACGACACCTACGGCCACCCGACCGGCGACATGTTGCTCAAGGAATTGTCGGCGCTGCTGGCGGACTGCCTGCGCAAAGGGGACGTGCTGGCGCGCCTGGGGGGCGACGAGTTCGTGCTGCTGCTGCCCCAGACGACGGCCGAGAACGGCTTGCTGGTAGCGCACAAGCTGCACCAGACGCTGGGTGCGGAGGAGTTCGAGCTGCCGGTAGGAAAAGTTCGGGTGACGGCGAGTTTCAGCCTGGTCAGCTACCCCGAAGATGGAACCACCAAGGAAAGCATCTATGCGTCAATGGACGTGGTGCTGTACAAGGCCAAAAAACGCGGAAAGAACCAGGTGCTGACCGCGGATTCCGAGCAGGATCGCACCATGATGGAAGTGTTCCGGCAAGGCGATTTTCTGCGCAACGCCATGCGGGAAGACCGCATCGAAGCGTTCCTGCAACCCATCGTGGAAATGCGGACGGGCGACGTGGTGGCATACGAATCGCTGGCGCGCATCCGCGACGGGGACGCCTATATCACGGCGGGCGAATTTATTCAAGGTGATCGTGCAAAACCGCCCGCATACCAAAATGTTCTTCAACCTTTCTGCGCGCAGCTTTGCCGATTCCGCATGGATGCGCTCCATTCCCGCCCTGGTGCGGCAGCAGGGGCTCTCCTGCAACAACGTGGTGCTGGAAATCACCGAGCGCGAGGCGCTGCCGCACATGAACCAGGTGAAGGCCATCATAGACGAGCTGCGGTTGAGCAAAATTTCGTTCGCGCTGGACGATTTCGGCAGCGGTTTCTCCTCGTTCATGTACCTGAAATATCTTGCCGTGGACTACGTGAAAATTGAAGGCAGCTTCGTGCGCCAGATCGCGATGGATGACCGCGACCGCATCATGGTGCAGCACATCCACCAGATGGCCAGCGAGTTCGGCCTCAAAACCGTGGCCGAGTTCGTCGAAGACGGGGAAACCGCAAAAATCTTGGCGCAAATGGGCGTGAATTACGCGCAGGGCTACCACTACGGCCGCCCCGCCGCGCCCGGCTGAAAGCGTCGGTTCAGGTTTTTTCCAGCCCCTCCACAAACCGCCGCAACTCTTCCGGCAACGGCGCGGTAACCCGCAGCGGCTCGCCCGTGAGCGGATGGGCCATCGCCATCGAGTGCGCGTGCAGGAACATGCGCTTCAGCCCGCACTTCGCCAGTTCCTTGTTGCGCGCGAAATCGCCGTATTTGGCGTCGCCCGCAATGGGGAAGCCGAGGTGCGCGAGGTGTACACGGATCTGGTGGGTGCGCCCGGTCTTGAGCTGGGCTTCCAGCAGCGAGTAGTTTCCCCACGCCTTTTGCAGCGCGAACACGGTATGCGCCTCCTGGCCGCCCTCGCGCACCACCACGCGCTTTTCGCCTTCCGGCGTGTCAAACTTGTGCAGCGGCAACCTGACGTGCTGTTTGGCGTTTTTCCACTGCCCCAGCACCAGCGCCAGGTAGCGCTTGTCGGTTTTACCCTCGCGCAACTGCTGGTGTAGCCCGGTCAATGCGGAGCGCTTCTTCGCCAGCAGCAGCACACCCGAAGTTTCACGGTCCAGGCGGTGGACCAGTTCGAGAAACCTGGCCTGCGGGCGCGCGCTGCGCAGTTGCTCGATGACGCCGAAGCTGACCCCGCTGCCGCCATGCACCGCCACACCGGACGGTTTGTCCACCACCAGCAGCGCATCGTCTTCATACAGGACAGGGAATTCCTGCGCCGGAACGTAGCCGCGTTCCGGCGCTTCAGCCACGCGCACTGGCGGGATGCGCACCCGGTCGCCCGCTTGCAGGCGGCAGGTCTGATCCACGCGCTTTTTGTTGACGCGCACTTCGCCGCTGCGCAGGATGCGGTAGATGTGGCTCTTGGGCACACCCTTGAGGCACCTGCATAGAAAATTGTCTATACGCTGCCCAACGCTGCCCTCGTCAATTTCGACAAATATTACAGATTCTTTGCTTAACTCATTCATTTTGAATATAATCGCCCGGCGTGTGCGCACCTTCGTAAACGGAACGTTAAGATTTTCCCCCGTCTATGCGAGGCAGGCAGTCAGGCCGCCCTACGAAGCAGCAGCCCGCCCGGTTAATCTCACTCACCGGACAACAAGCAGTGATGGTAATTGATTTGCGCGCTCAAGGCACCTGTAGAATTTTTTCGTGTCGCCCATTCCAGCAAGATCGGCGGCACCTGATAAATAGATGACAAGCTATAACGAGAACACAATGTTGAACAACCGTCGGAACCGCAACCAACACACTGTTTGCACGACTCTTATTCACCTTCTCGCGCGCGGGTAGCCGCGTGTAGCCTTGTCCTGCCCGTGTCGGAGCGCGGGAGGAAACTTAATGAAACGCATGTTATTCAATGCGACACAGCCGGAAGAACTCCGTGTCGCCATTGTTGACGGTCAGAAACTGATAGACCTCGACATTGAATCCGCCGGCAAAGAGCAGCGCAAGAGCAACATCTACAAAGCCGTCATCACCCGCGTCGAACCCAGTTTGGAAGCCGCCTTTGTCGAGTACGGCGGCACCCGCCACGGCTTTCTGCCATTCAAGGAAGTTTCCCCGCAGTATTACCAGCCCGGCAGCGGCAACCGGCCAAGCATCAAGGAAGCGCTGAAAGAAGGTCAGGAACTGCTGGTGCAGGTGGAAAAAGACGAGCGCGGCAACAAAGGCGCGGCGCTCACCACCTACATCAGCCTGGCCGGGCGCTACATCGTGCTGATGCCGAACAACCCCAGCGGCGGCGGCGTGTCGCGCCGCATCGAGGGCGAAGACCGCAACGAGCTGCGCGACGTGCTGGCGCAACTGGAAGTGCCGCAAGGCATGAGCATCATCGCGCGCACCGCCGGTATCGGGCGCAACCTGGAAGAACTGCAATGGGATCTCAACTACCTGAAGCAGCTTTGGGACGCCATTGAAGGCGCGGCCAAATCCGAAAAAGCGCCGTCGCTGATCTATCTGGAAAGCAGCCTGGTGGTGCGCGCCATCCGCGACTACTTCCACCCGGAAATCGGCGAAATTCTGGTGGACACCGACGACATCTTCCAGCAGGCGCAGTCCTTCATGGGCACGGTGATGCCGGCCAACGTCAACCGCATCAAACGCTACCACGATGATGTGCCGCTGTTCTCGCGCTTCCAGATCGAGCACCAGATCGAGTCGGCGCACGCGCGCCAGGTTAACCTGCCATCCGGCGGCGCGATCGTGATAGACCACACCGAGGCGCTCACCGCTGTAGACGTCAACTCGGCGCGCGCCACGCGCGGCGGCGATATCGAAACCACCGCGCTCAACACCAACCTGGAAGCCGCCGACGAGATCGCGCGCCAGATGCGGTTGCGCGATCTGGGCGGCCTGATCGTAATAGACTTCATAGACATGGAAAGCAGCCGCAACCAGCGCGACGTGGAAAACCGCCTGCGCGACGCGCTGCACTACGACCGGGCGCGGGTGCAAACCAGCAAGATCTCGCGTTTCGGCCTGCTGGAACTGTCGCGCCAGCGCCTGCGGCCCAGCCTGGAGGAAACCAGCTACTCCCCCTGCCCGCGCTGCAACGGCATCGGCCACATTCGCGGCACCGAATCCACCGCGCTGCACATCCTGCGCATCATCCAGGAAGAGGCGATGAAAGAGCACAGCGTCGCCATTCACGTGCAGGTTCCCGTGGATGTCGCCACTTTCCTGCTCAACGAAAAACGCACCGACATCCACCGCATCGAGTCGCGTTTGAGGGTCAGCATCACACTGGTACCTAACCCGCATCTGGAAACTCCTCACTACAGCGTGGCGCGTTTGCGCCAGGACGACCTGGTCGGAGAAAACCAGCAAGCCAGCTACAAACTGGTGGAGAAGCCGGAAGAAACCAAGGCGGAAACGGCGGCGCAGGAAGCCAAGGCGCAGCGCCCGCAGGCTGTCGTACAGGGCATCACGCCGGCGCAACCGGCACCGGTACGGGAGCCGGCGCAAGCGGCAGCAGAGCCATCCGAAAAGCCTTCTTTTTTCAGCCGACTGTTCGGGTTTCTCAAATCACCGGATGCGGCACAACCAGCCACCAAGGCTACCGCCGAAGCAAAACCTCGCAGCGACGCCGCACCGCGCCGCGAGCGGGAACGGGAGCGCGACAGCAACCGGTCGGAGGGAGGCAGGCCGGATGGCAACCGCCAGCGCAGCAAGCCGAGACGCGAACGCGATGACGCGGCACCGCGCGCGGAAAGACCCGCGCAAGCCGCGCAAGCCGCGCAAGCCGCGCAGCCGCGCCCCGAGCGCCCTCCCCG
>VIKH01000006.1 GCA_008080515.1 Gallionellaceae bacterium
GAACGAGGCGTCATGCTCCTCGTCCACGATCAGCAGCGCCAGTTGCGGCAACGGCGCGAACACCGCCAGCCGCGTGCCCAGCACGATGCGCGCGCGACCGGATTGCGCGTTCAGCCAGTTATGCGCCCGCTCGCCGTCGTTCAGGCCGCTGTGCAAGCTGGCCAGCATGGCATCCGGAAAGCGGCTGCGGAAGTAGTTTTCCAGTTGTGGCGTGAGATTGATTTCCGGCACCAGCAGCAGCACCTGCCCGCCGCGTTGCAGCGCGCGGTGCATGAGATGCACGTACACCTCGGTCTTGCCGCTGCCGGTGACACCGTGCAGCAGAAAGCAGGCATAACCTCTGGCATGTGCCACCGCATCCACCGCCCGCTGCTGTTCGGCGGTCAGGGTATGCGCGTTGTCGAACGCGCAGGCAGCAGCCGCAACGGGGGCGGCGCCCGGCTCCACCCATCCCGCTGCCCGCAACGCCTTGAGCGCGGCAGGTGCGCCGGGCGACAGCGCACGCAGTTGCGCCGAATTTAATGCACCGGCCTGCAATGCCGCAACAATACGGCGCTGCACCACTTTGCGCTTCGGCAGGTCGTCCGGGGTTAATGCGCGCCCGCTGGCGCTGAGCATATATTGCGCGGCATCTTTGAACGCGACCCGCCGCCCGGAGCGCAGCCGCGATGGCAGCGCCGACAATACGGTCATGCCGAGCGGGTAATGGTAATAGTCGCTGCAAAATCGCAGCATGGCCAGCAGCTCGGCGGGCAGGGGCGGGGCATCGTCCAGCACCCGCGTGACCGGCTTGACGCGCTCTGCGGCCAAATCGCTATCCGCCGCGCACTCCATCACCACGCCCACTACCTGCTTGCGCCCGAACGGCACCAGCACGCGCTGGCCGACGGCGACATTCTCCGCCGTATAATCGAACAGTGTGGGCAGCGGGACATCGAGGGCGATGCGGGCGATGGACATTTTCCGGGCCACTTATGTACGGCTGCTGTTTAGCCAATGCTGCATTTTTTCCAGGCTCTGCATACCGTGGTAGGTTTTTATATTTTTCCGGTTGGCCTGCGCGACCGCGACCAGGTAGAGCTGCGCGGTGGAAATTGCATCGGCCAGCGCATTGTGGCGGTCATCGTTGCGGATGCCGAAATGGTTGGACCAGTCGTCCAGCGAGCGCAGGCGCTGCGCGAGCGGCGGGTTCAGGCCGGGCATCGCGTAAGCCAGATCCAGCCACGGGTGCTTGAAGCGGAACCCGAGATAGCGCTTGATCGCGCGCCGGATCATGGTGTCGTCGAAGACGGCATGGAACGCCACCAGCGGATCCTTGCCGAGAAACGCGAGAAAACCCAGCAGCGCTTCCGCCGGTGGCACGCCTTCGATCTGGGCGCTGCCGCCGATGCCGTGCAGCAGGATGTTGTCCCGCCCGCTCGCCTTTTCCTGTTGCAGCACCACGGAAAAACTGTCTCCCAGCGCGATGCGGCCCGTATCCACCGCCACTGCGCCGATCGAAATCAGCCGGTCTTCCAGCAGGTTCAGGCCGCTGGCCTCCACGTCCACCACGACGCAACGCGAGCTGCCCAACGGTTTGCCCAAATCGGCTTGCGGCAGCGCGTGCCAGGAATCGAGGCGCAGCCTTTGTTCCGGAGCAAGCTCGACACCCGAATCAAAATATCGGGCCAGCCATCCCGGCAGGCCGATCACAAGCGGTGCTCCATGGCCAGGCGCGCTTGCAGCTTGCGTGCTTGGCGGAACGCCTCTTTCAGGATGCGCCGGTCCAGCTCGCTCAATCGTTCCGGGTCAACCAGGTTGTCAAGCGTCGCAGCGCCGGGTTCGCATCCACCCGCTTCGTGATGATGGCGCAGCCGCAGCACCTGGATGAACAGCAGCGCATCAATCCAGGCGTCAACTTCGGCGGTCTGAATATTCAGCCTGGGCGCGCTCTGGCGCAACCGCTGGATGGTGCTGGTGTGCGCGACCCCGGCGGCAAGGCTAAAGATGCGCGCGGCATCCACGAACGGCGTAATGCCGTTTACCTTGAGGTCCAGGGTGTGCTCCTTGCCCACCACGAAATCGCGTACCACGCCCAGCGGCGGGCGGTTGCGCAAGGCGTTTTCCGCCATCTGGCGCAGGAAGAGCGGGTTATCGGCGGCGGTGCGCGCCAGCCACGCGCGCAACTCGTCGGCCAGATGCCGTGCGCCGTATAGCGCGCGGAAGTCGAAAAAAATCGAGGCGTGCAATAAGGCTTCGGGCGTCCCGTGCATGATCCAGCCGGAGAACAGTTGTTTCCATTCATCCAGCGACAGGCACCACTGCGGGTTGGAGGCCATCATATTGCCTTTGCACAGCGGAAACCCGCATGCGGCGAGCGCCGCATTGATCCGCTCCGCCATCGGCAGCAACTGCTGGCGCGCCTGCTCTGTCGCCATGCCCTCTGGCGCAACGAATAGCAGCGCGTTGTCCTGGTCGGTGTTCAGCGTTTGCTCGAAACGGCCTTCCGAGCCCAGCGCCACCCAGCATACTCCGGCCAGCAAGGGCGTATCGCACAGGGCGCTGGCGGCGCATTCCAGCTCGATCACGCGCGCGGTGAGCAGATCGTTGAAGGTGGAAATGAACTGTGTGAGCTGCTCCGGCGCCACGCCCTGCGCCATCATGTTGTGCGCCACGCGCCGGATGTCGGCGGCGGCAAGCTGCAATACTTCCACGCTTCCCGCATTGCGTATGGCCGAGCCGATCTGGCGCAAACCAACGCGTTGCAAGGCGAACAGATCTTTCTCCGATACCAGTCCGACCAGCCGCCCTTCTTCGACTACCAGCACGTGGCGGAAACCGTGTCTGGCCATGGCCAGCGCCGCCTCGTGCGCCAGCGCCTGCGGCGGCAGCGCGCTCAATTGCGTGGACATGATGCCGATCACCGGTTGGTCGAGATCAATCTGGGGCAACGCGATGCGCTCCAGCACATCGTGCAGCGTGAGAATGCCGAGCGGGCCCCGCCGCTCGTCCACCGCGACCATGGAGCCGATGCCGTGCTCGCGCATGAGTGCCAGCGCGTTGCGCACGCTGGTGTCCGGGGCGCAGGTGACCGGTGCGCGGCGGATGATCGCCGAAAGCGGGCTGGTCAGCGATTGCTGCTCCGCGCTCGATTGGGTGTATTGGGCCTGGATCAGCTGTTTGGAATGCTCGAGCAGATTGGCGATGCGGCGCGTGCAAAAATCGCGGAAAGCGGCGCTCATCCCGAGCAGGGTATTAAAATCGGCTGCCGCCAGCTCGTAGCAGAATGTGTCGCTGCCAGCGCGGTAGACACTGGTGACGGCGCGGTTTGCCAGCAACGCGCCGAGCGGGAAGCATTCCCCTTCCACCAGCTCCAGCCAGGCATCCGTTCCGGTGGCTTGTGCCACGCTTTGTTCGCCGTGTACCCTGCCCTGCTTGACAACCATGAAGCGGTCGGCCTCGCCTTGTTCCGGCGAAATGATCACTTCGCCTTCGGCGTAATATGCCATGCGCATTCTTTCCAGCATCCAGAGCAGATGTCCGGGCTCCATGCGGCCAAATGGAACGTGTGCGGCAAAAAAAGCCAATTGAGAAGAATGGATCGCACTCATGATTTTTTTGTTTTCTCCAGGGGGTCAACCAACCGGGTTCGCTGTGCGGAAGCGGCGGGCACCCGCATGACATTCAAGTTCGATGTCTTGATTTCCGGGATTTGAGGGAAACACTGAACATGCATTTCCTGATCTGAAGTTTCAGGAGGGGCGCTGCGCCGATTTGGGGCGGAAGGCGGCAACTGCTTCCGGATGGGTTTCGATATAGGGGCCGCCGATCAGGTCTATGCAGTAGGGGACGGCGGCAAAGATTCCGTCCAGCGTTTCCTTGATGGCTTTCGGCTGGCCGGGCAAATTCAGGATCAGGCACCGCCCGCGCACCACGCCGACCTGGCGCGACAGGATGGCAGTCGGCACATAGCGCAAGCTGACTGCACGCATTTGCTCGCCAAACCCCGGCAGCACCTTATGCGCCACGGCCAGCGTGGCTTCCGGCGTCACGTCCCGCACTGCCGGGCCGGTTCCTCCGGTGGTCAGTATCAGGTGGCAGCATTCGCGGTCAGCGAGTTCGACCAGGGTTGACTCGATCAGCGGCTGTTCGTCCGGAATCAGGCGCTCGGTGCTTTGCCACGGGCTGGCCAGGGCGCGGGTAAACCATTCCTGCAGCGCCGGCAGGCCCGCATCCTGATACACCCCGCTGCTGGCCCGGTCGCTGATCGAAACAAGGCCAATTTTAAGTTCCTGCTCCATGAAATTTTGGCTGGCGGGTGTGCGGGCGCAAGACCAATCAGCGCACCGAGGCACCGTTCAACGCCTTCTCCAGGTCCGGGGCAGGCACATAGCCGGGAACCACCACGCCGTCGGCAAAAATCAATGCCGGCGTGCCGCTGACGTTGAGTTTTCGGCCCAGTTCCAACACTTTTCCGGAAGGTGCATCGCATGTGCCAGCCGGTGGTCGCACGTTGTTCAGCATCAGGTCGTCCCAGGCTTTGATCGGATCCTTACTGCACCAGACGGCTTTGACTTTCTCGTCGGAACCCTGAAATAAAGGGTACATGAACAGGTAGAGCGTGACGTTATCAATGTTTTTCAGCTCCTGTTCCAGCTTCTTGCAGTAGCCGCAATTCGGGTCGGTGAAATACGCCATCTTGCGCTGGCCGTCGCCTTTCACTTTTTTTATTGCAAGCTCGAAAGGCAGCGCGTTGAAATCTACGGCAAACAACTGGCGCGACCGCTCTTCGGTAAGGTTGCGCATGGATTTCAATTCGTAGATATTGCCGCTGATAAGGTATTGCACCTTTTCGTCGGTATAGAGCAGTTGGTCCCGCGTTATCACCTCGTACAGCCCGAGGATACTGGTCTTGTTGACCTTGTCGATCTTGCCGATTTGCGGGTAGTTTTTTTGCAGCGCATCTTTTACCGTGGCTTCTCCGGCATAAACACAAGAACAGTAAAGCGCGGCAAACAACAGCAGGAGCGGTCTGGACATGGTGAAATCCGGAGGGGTTTTTTGACGCCGAGAATCATAGCACACCGATGTTTCCCTGCATGACCCGTTGCTTTATAATCCCTCCCCCTCTCGGAAAGCGAGCCATGCGCATCGGCCCCCACCAGCTCGAAAACAACCTGATACTCGCTCCCATGGCGGGCGTGACCGACCGGCCATTCCGCGTGTTGTGCAAGCGCATGGGCGCGGGCATGGCGGTCAGCGAAATGGTCGCGTCCAACTCCTTGCTGTACGGCTCGGAAAAAACCAGGCGCCGCGCTAACCACGATGGCGAGGCCGGGCCGGTTTCGGTGCAGATCGTCGGCGCCGACCCGAAAATGCTGGCGCAGGCTGCCCGCCATAACGTGGAAGCGGGCGCGCAGATCATAGACATCAACATGGGTTGCCCGGCAAAAAAAATCTGCAATGTCATGGCCGGCTCCGCGCTGATGAAAGACGAAAGCCGGGTGGCGCAAATACTGGAGGCGGTGGTGGAAGCGGTGCCCGTGCCGGTGACGCTGAAAATCCGCACCGGCTGGGACAAGCACAACCGCAACGCGGCGCGCATCGCAAAAATAGCCGAAACCAGCGGCATCCGGGCGCTCGCCATCCACGGGCGCACGCGCGCCTGCGCCTACAGCGGCAACGCCGAATACGACACCATCGCCGAGGTAAAAGCTGCCGTGAATATTCCGGTTATCGCCAACGGCGATATCACCACCCCGGAAAAGGCGCGCTTCGTTTTGCGGCATACCGGAGCGGATGCCATCATGGTGGGCCGCGCGGCGCAGGGCCGCCCGTGGCTGTTCCGCGAGATCGCGCACTTCCTCGCCACCGGCGAACACCTGCCCGCCCCGCAGGCTGACGAGATTCTGCGGATAACGCTCGAACATATATGCGACCTTTACGATTTTTATGGCGAACACACCGGATTGCGCGTGGCGCGCAAACACATTTCCTGGTACACCAAAGGGCTGAATGGCTCGGCGCAGTTCCGCCACCGCATGAACCGCATGGACAGCAGCGCGGAGCAACGGGAAGCCGTGCAGGAGTTCTTTGAAGACCAGATGCAGCGCGGTGCCGGCCTGCACTTTGCAGAGGAGCGGGCCGCATGAAAAAAGAAGGCGATTCCTTGCTGAACGAGAATGAAATCGCGCGCTATGTGCGCAAGGCGATGGACGATTATTTCCAGGATCTGGATGGCGAAGATCCCTCCTGCGCGGTGTATGACATGGTGATGAACTGCGTGGAAAAACCGCTGATCGAGATCGTGCTTCACCATGCGGGCGGCAACCAGACGCGGGCGGCCGAGCTGCTGGGGCTGAACCGCAACACCCTGCGGAAAAAAATCCGCCAGCACCGCATCAAGTAACGCCGGCAACTTAACCTAACCTTACGGAAACAGAACATGGCAACAATCAGGCAAGCACTCATCAGCGTTTCGGACAAAACGGGCGCGCTCGAATTTGCGCGCGGCCTGCACCGGCTCGGCATCAAGATACTCTCGACCGGCGGCACCGCAAAACTGCTGGCGGACAACGGCGTTCCGGTCACGGAAGTGGCGGAATACACCGGCTTCCCGGAAATGCTGGACGGCAGGGTAAAAACGCTGCAACCGAAAATCCACGCGGGTATCCTGGCGCGGCGCGACATCCCGGAACATGTTGCCACGCTGGCCAAACACAACATCCCCGGCATAGATCTGGTAGCGGTTAACCTGTATCCGTTCGGCGCCACGGTGGCCAAGCCGGATTGTTCGCTGGAGGACGCGATCGAGAACATAGACATCGGCGGGCCGACCATGGTGCGCGCGGCGGCAAAAAACCACCCGCACGTTGCCGTGGTCACCGACCCGGCGGATTACGCCGCGTTGCTGGCCGAGATGGGGGCGAACGGCGGCGCGGTTTCCGATGCCACCCGTTTCAACCTGGCGAAGAAAGCTTTTTCGCACACCGCCGCTTACGACAGCGCGATCAGCAACTACCTCACCGCGATCGAGGCGGACGGCAAGCGCAGCAAATACCCGGCGCAGATCAATTTCAATTTCGCCAAAGTGCAGGACATGCGTTACGGCGAAAACCCGCACCAGAGCGCCGCGTTTTACCGCGACCTGAACCGCGTACCGGGCGGCATCGCCGATTACACCCAGGTGCAGGGCAAGGAGCTGTCCTACAACAACGTCGGCGACGCCGATGCGGCGTGGGAATGCGTCAAGACCTTCGAGCAGCCCGCCTGCGTCATCGTCAAGCACGCCAACCCCTGCGGCGTGGCGGTTGCGGATTCCCCGCTCAACGCTTACCGGCTGGCCTATGCCACCGACACCGTTTCCGCGTTCGGCGGCATCATCGCCTTCAACCGCGAGCTGGACGAGGATACCGCGAGCGCCATCACCGCCAACCAGTTCGTCGAGGTCATCATCGCGCCGAGCGTATCAGCCGGTGCGCTCAAAGTCACGGCGGCAAAGCAGAACGTGCGCGTCCTCACCGTGCCGCTCTCCGGCGCGCACAACCAGCACGACATGAAGCGTGTCGTCGGCGGCCTGCTGGTGCAATCGCCGGACACCCTCAACGTGCAGGAAGCGCAGCTCAAGGTAGTGACCAGAACGCAGCCGACACCGGAGCAATTACGCGATCTGCTGTTTGCCTGGCGCGTGGCGAAATATGTGAAGTCCAACGCCATCGTGTTTTGCAAAAACGGCCAGACCGTGGGTGTGGGTGCCGGGCAAATGAGCCGCGTGGATAGCACGCGCATCGCCGCGATCAAGGCGCAGAACGCGGGCCTGAACCTGGCCGGCTCGGTGGTGGCCTCGGACGCTTTTTTCCCGTTCCGCGACGGCGTGGATGTGCTGGCCGACGCGGGAGCCAGGGCCGTGATCCAGCCCGGCGGCTCGATGCGCGATGCGGAAGTGATCGCGGCGGCGGACGAACACGGGCTGGCGATGGTGTTTACCGGTTACCGCCATTTCCGTCATTAAGCCTGTTGCGCTTGGCATAACCGCGTTGCTCAAGAGCCCGGAATGCTCATGTACAAAAAAGTGCATTCCGCCTTTTTCACCTCTTTCGCGCCTAGTTCTGCCTGCGCTCGCGACGGCTTAATCGCGCTCTGTCAAAAAGGTATATAGGCTTATGAAAATTCTGGTCATCGGCTCCGGCGGTCGCGAGCATGCACTGGCCTGGCGCCTGGCGCAGGGCGCACGCGCGCAGAAGGTTTATGTCGCGCCGGGCAATGCCGGCACGGCGCTGGAAGAAGGCGTGGAGAATGTCGCGCTGACCGCCATCCCCGATTTGATCGAGTTCGTGCGGCGCGAAGCCATCCATCTCACCGTGGTCGGCCCGGAAGCGCCGCTGGCGGCGGGCATCGTGGATGCCTTCCGCGCCGCCGGGCTGAAAATTTTTGGCCCCACCCAAGCGGCGGCGCAGTTGGAATCTTCCAAGGATTTCGCCAAGGCCTTCATGGTGCGCCACAACATTCCCACCGCCGCTTATGAAACTTTCAGCGATGCGGCGGCGGCGCGCGCCTATGTCAAAAAGTGCGGCGCGCCCATCGTGGTCAAGGCCGATGGCCTCGCTGCGGGCAAGGGCGTGGTGGTCGCCATGACCGAGCAGGAAGCCTGTGACGCCATAGACATGATGCTGTCCGATAACGGGCTGGGAGATGCCTGTCCTGAGCATAGTCGAAGGGCCGGTGCGCGGGTGGTGGTCGAGGAGTTTCTTGCGGGCGAGGAGGCCAGCTTTATCGTCATGGCGGACGGGAAGCATGTTCTGCCGCTGGCTACCAGCCAGGATCACAAGCGGCTGCTGGACGGCGATAACGGCCCCAACACCGGGGGCATGGGCGCTTATTCGCCCGCGCCGGTGGTCACGCCGGAAATCCATGCGCGCGTGCTGCGCGAGGTTATCAACCCGGTGTTGCGCGGCATGGAAAAGGAAGGCCACCCCTACACCGGTTTCCTGTATGCCGGGTTGATGATCAGCGCGCAGAACACCATCAAGGTGCTGGAGTTCAATTGCCGCATGGGCGATCCGGAAACCCAGCCCATCATGCTGCGATTGAAGAGCGATCTGCTGGCGCTGCTGGAACACGCCATCGCCGGGACGCTGGATAAAGTGGAGGCGGAATGGGATCGCCGCACCGCGCTCGGCGTGGTGATGGCGGCGGCTAACTACCCGGACGCACCGCGCAAGGGGGATGCCATCGAGGGGCTGCCAAAAAACCCGGAAGGTGCGCACGTATTCCATGCCGGAACAACCCTGCGGGACGGGAAAATTGTCACCAACGGCGGGCGGGTGCTGTGCGTCACCGCACTGGGCGACAGGGCGATCATGGCGCAGAAGCGGGCTTACGAAATTGCCGATACCATCCGTTTCGATGGTTGCCAGATGCGCCGCGACATCGGCTGGCGGGCGATAGAGCAGAAAAACCAGACCGGCAAGAATCTCTAAACGGCTTCCCGGCCAGCGGCAACGGCGCGTAGCGCGCACCCCCCTTCAGTTGCTGGGGGTATAGCGAAAACGGCAGCTACGGTATATCCTGACAACCGAAACGGTGACGGGATATTTTTCGTGGAACTCATACTGTGGCGTCATGCTGAAGCCGAAGACGGCGCGCCAGACAACGCCCGGCAGCTTACCGCAAAGGGCGAAAAACAAGCCGCCAAAATGGCGGATTTTCTGCATGTGCGCCTGCCGCACGACGTGCGCATCCTGGTCAGTCCGGCGAAGCGCGCGCAACAGACGGCACAGGCACTCACCAAGCACTACATCACGGAACCCGGCATCGCGCCCGGCGCATCGCCCGAAACCATCCTGAAGGCGGCGGGCTGGCCCGATGGCGAGGGGTGCGTGCTGATCGTCGGGCACCAACCCGCATTGGGCGAGGTTGCCGCGCTGCTCATGACCGGCCAGCCGCATTACTGGAGCATAAAAAAGGGGGCGGTTTGGTGGTTTGCCTGCCGCGCATCCAAAGGCGGTTGCCAGGTCGGCCTGCGCCTCGTCATCACGCCGGATTTTTTGTAACGCTCGTCAAGGAGACCAGCATGTTTGAATCTGCGGAACTCGGACATAAAATTGATAAGGCTACTTATGAGGCGGAGGTGCCGAAATTGCGCGAGGCTTTGCTGGATGCGCAGTTCGATCTGGCGCAAAACGCCAGATTTCCCGTCATTATCCTGATCGGCGGCGTGGATGGCGCGGGGCGCGGCGAAACTGTCAACCTGCTCAACGAGTGGATGGATCCGCGTTATATCCAGACCCACGGCATGGGCGAACCATCCGACGAAGAGTTGGATCGCCCGATGATGTGGCGCTTCTGGCGTTCCTTGCCACCCAAGGGCAAGATCGGCGTTTTTCTCGGCTCTTGGTACACCTGGCCGATTCTCAACCGCGTACATGGCTTGAGCAAGGTCGCCGATCTGGATCAAAGCCTGGAACGTGCCAAAAGGCTGGAAAAGATGCTGACCGACGAGGGGGCGCTGATTATCAAATTCTGGCTGCACCTGTCGAGGGACAAGCAGAAAGCACGGCTCAAGACGCTAGAGAAAGACCCCAAAACACGCTGGCGCGTCACCAAGCGTGACTGGGATCACTACAAACTTTATGACAAGTTTCAGACGGTACACGAAAGCGTGATCCGCCACACCAGCACCGCAGAGGCACCGTGGACCATCGTCGAGGGCGAGGATGCGCGCTACCGCAGCCTGACGGTGGGCAAGGTAATCCTCGAAACTGTCCGCAGGCGTCTCGATGCGTCCAAAACTAAAATACCCAAAGTGAATGCGCCCCCCCTGCTACCTTCGATAGACAACCTGCACATCCTGAAAACCCTGAAGCTTGGCCAGAAAATGGAAAAGAAAAAGTTTCAGGCCGAACTGGAAAAATATCAGGGCAAACTGGCGATGCTTACGCGCGACCCGAAATTTAAATACATAACTGTGCTCGCGGTGTTCGAGGGCAACGACGCGGCGGGGAAAGGCGGCAGCATCCGCCGCGTTACCAGTGCGGTGGATGCGAGGCAGTACCAGATTGTCCCGATCGCCGCTCCGACCGAAGAGGAGCGCGCCCAGCCCTATCTGTGGCGGTTCTGGCGTCACATTCCGCGCAAGGGGCGCCTGACGATTTTTGATCGCTCCTGGTATGGGCGCGTGCTGGTGGAGCGCGTGGAAGGTTTCTGCGACAGCTCGGACTGGATGCGTGCCTACGGCGAGATCAACGATTTCGAGGCGCAGCTGGCAAGGCACAATATCGTGCTGGCCAAGTTCTGGCTGACCATCAGCAAGGACGAGCAGCTCAAGCGTTTCAACGAGCGCAAGAAAATCGGCTTCAAGCGTTTCAAGATCACCGAGGAAGACTGGCGCAACCGGAAGAAATGGGATCAGTACGAGCAGGCGATCTGCGATATGGTGGATCGCACCAGCACGGAAATAGCCCCGTGGACACTGGTGGAGGCAAACGACAAAAATTTTGCGCGCATCAAGATACTGAAGACGCTATGCCAGCGCATCGAGGAGGCGATGCAGAAAAGGGGCCGTTATTAAACGGCAGGGCGGTACCGGTGCTGAAATTTCTTGTGCCGCAAACCGGACATAGGGGATTCACTGAGGAATTCATAATTGGCGACAACCGCTGAAACCCGCCACCCCGTCATTCCGGCGCAGGCCGGAATCCAGACAATTTTAAAAGCCCACGTAGTGGGACAACACCTACAATGCGGTTTTGCCCGCTACGCGGAGTTATCTTGCAAGCTGGATTCCGGCCTGATGGAACTACTAGCCATTCGACTAAGCTGGCATACAACGCCAGCCAAGTCGCTGGTTATGCGCCGGAATGACGGCAACTGTATATGTATGTGTCATGAATTACGGAAAGACCAAGAAGTGAAAACGACGCTGACGTTGGGTGTTCGCCGGCAAAAGCTCCAGCGCGGGAGGCGGCATGGCTAAACTGAATTCGCGCACCCTGCTGGTCGTGCTGCACGATATGTGTGCGGCGGCGGCGGCATGGAGCCTCGCTTACCTGTTGCGCTTCAACTTTGACTTGCCGGAAAGCTTTGCCGCCGAGCTGCGGCAAACTTTGGTGTGGGTGGCGCCTCTACAGATGGCGATTTTCTGGCAGTTTGGCCTGTATCGGGGCGTTTGGCGCTATGCCAGCACCGCCGATCTGCGCCGCATCGTGCTGGCAGTGATGTTCTCGGCGGCCTCTGTTTCCATGCTGTTCTGGATGTTGCGCCTCGGCCTGATAATCCCGCGCTCGGTGCTGGTCATAGACCCGCTGCTGCTGATCCTGATGATGGGCGGCAGCCGTTTTGCCTACCGCATGCTGAAGGAGCAAAAGCTGTATGGCCCCATAAAAATGCGCGGCGAGCCGGTGCTGGTGCTTGGCGCGGGGGATGCGGCGGCAAGCCTGGCAAATGAGCTCGCCAAAAGCCGCGAATGGCGGCTGGTCGGATTTCTTGAAGACAATGCCGGCCGTCAGGGGCGCACCCTGAATGGTGTTCGGGTGCTGGGCGGCCTCGAGAGCCTGTCGGAATGGGCCGGTCGCTTCGGCGTGGCACATGCGATTATCGCCATGCCGTCCAGTTCGCACCAGCAGCGCAAGCGGGCGATTCAGCTATGCAACGCGGCGAAGGTCAAGGCGCTGACCGTACCTTCCTTCGATGATCTGTTGAGCGGGCGCATCGCCATTTCGCAGTTGCGCGCCGTGGAACTGGACGACCTGCTGGGCCGCGATCCGGTATCGCTGGACGGGGAAGGGCTGCAAGAGCTGCTGGGCGGCAGGGCCGTGCTGGTGACCGGTGCGGGTGGATCCATCGGTTCCGAGCTGTGCCGCCAGATCGCCCGTTTTAAACCGGGCGTACTGTTGCTGTACGAGCAGAACGAATTTGCGCTCTATACCATCGAGCAGGAGCTGCGCGCGAGCTGTGACGGCCTTTACTGCGAGTTTCTGATTGGTGACGTGCGCGACGAGTCGCGGCTGGACGAGGTGATGGGAAAATATCGCCCAGCCGTGGTGTTCCATGCGGCTGCTTACAAGCATGTACCGCTCATGGAACAGCGCAACGCCTGGCAGGCGGTGCGCAACAACGTGCTGGGTACCTGGTGCGTGGCGCAGGCCGCACAGCGGCACGGCGCCGCAAAATTTGTGCTGATCTCCACCGATAAAGCGGTGAATCCGACCAACGTGATGGGGGCGAGCAAGCGGCTGGCAGAAATGGTGTGCCAGGCATTGCAAGGCCAGCACTCGCTGTCGCTGGTCGGAGAGAAAAGGGAAGTGGGGACCAGATTTGTCATCGTGCGCTTCGGCAACGTGTTGGGCAGCACCGGCAGCGTGATCCCCAAATTCCGCGAACAGATCGCCAGGGGCGGGCCGGTCACCGTGACCCACCCGGATATCACGCGCTACTTCATGTCCATCCCGGAAGCCGCGCAACTGGTGTTGCAGGCCGGACTGATGGGCAAGGGCGGAGAAATTTTTGTGCTCGACATGGGTGAGCCGGTGAGAATTGCGGACCTGGCAAAAGATCTGATCCGGCTTTCCGGTATGCATGAGGATGAAATCAAAATCGAATTCACCGGCCTGCGCCCCGGCGAGAAGCTATACGAAGAATTGCTTGCCGACAACGAGCATACCTTGTCCACCCCGCACCCCAAACTGCGCATCGCGCGCGCGCGCGCGGTGGATACCGCATGGCTGGAAACCTTGCTGGCATGGGCCGGCTCGCGCACCGTCCAGAGCGATATGGAAGTGAAGCACGCCCTGGAAAAATGGGTGCCGGAATATGCGCTGGACACCAAGTCTTGCGGAGAGGCTCCTTGGCTGCTCGACAGCCAGGCGAGCTCCGGGCTGGCACGCAAACCATGAAAGGTGCGGGCGGCCTTTCCGTCATCCTCATCACCAAAAACGAATCGCACAACATCCGTGCCTGCCTTCAATCGGTGGCTTGGGCGGATGAAATTATCGTGGTGGATTCCGGCAGTACGGACGACACGGTTGCGGTGGCGCACGAATTTACCCCGCATGTTTACCTGCATGACTGGCCGGGTTTCGGTGCGCAAAAAAATCGCGCTCGCAATTTTGCGGGCAGTTTGTCCGGCATTCTGGCTGGTATCCCGATTATGTGCTGAGGTTGTTCAAGAGGGGTAAAGGGCATTTTTCTGATGACCTGGTCCACGAGAGCGTGAAACTGCAAGGGGCGGCGGGGCGGCTATCCAGCCCGTTGCTGCATTACAGCTACATGAGCGAGGCGGACGTACACCGCAAGGTCGAGCAATATGCCGCTGCTGCTGCCATGCAGATGCGCAAGAGCGGTCGGGTGGTCACGCGGGCAGACGCTCCCGTGCGCGCGGGGTGGGCCTTCTTCAGAACCTATTTCCTGCGGTTGGGATTTCTGGATGGCTCCGCCGGTGTCGGGATTGCCCGCATGAATGCCAGAACGACCTACCTGAAGTATAAAAAACTGAAGACGCTGCAATCAACCCAGCCTGCGCTTTAGCGAACTGCGCATTACTTGCCAGCGGTAGCTTGGAGAATCTTCCGGTTCCGGCAAACTCGTTTGGGTTGCCGGTTGCCCGCGACGCAGGCAATAGCGGTCAAATACGGATTGCCTGATTCCCCACTTGTGCAGAAATTGTTTTCCCCCGTCATTCTTCTTCACCTTGCCGGTTGATTTTGACTGGAAGTGGTAAACCAGCGAATTGCCCACCCCGATAAACACCCTGCAACCGGCGCTCCACAGTTTCATCGAGAAATCGTTGTCGCTGCTCATGCCCGGCGAAAACTCGCTGCTATAGCCGCCTATCCTGAACCACCATTTTCTGTGTACCAGCGTCGGCGGCCAGGTGGCTCCGTACCAATCGGGTTTGTGGTGTGCCGGAAGGTCGGACAACAAACGGGGCTCGGCAAAATCGGCGGGGCTGCGCCCGTAGTCTTTTACGATCACGCACGGGTTGCCGGTGTCTCTGGGTTCGATCATGGTGCCGGAAAGCATGAAAAAATCCGTATCCAGCTTTTTCAGTTTTTCTGCCAGGGCGGCATCCCATCCGGGGCAGCAGTACATATCGTCGTTCAGATAGAGGATGTAGTCATGCCGGGCCAGCATCGCCGCCTCGTTCACCGCCAGGCAGATGCCGACGTTCTGCGGCGTATGGGTGTGATCCAGCCCTTGCGCCCGCACCCACTCCAATGATCCGTCGCCGCCATCGTTGACGTGAACAATTATCTGGTGAGCAAAGCTCGAGTTCTCGCGGATACTGCGCACGCAGAGTTTGAGCAATTCGAGGTTGTTCCAAGTGGGCAATAGTATCGAGAACATTTTGGCGGCGGGTCGCTGGTCAGAGTGTAGGGTGTAATGGTCTGGAAGCGCGAGCAAGCAGATTCTGTCCGGTGCACGGGTTGGTTATTTGTGCTTTGAACTCCGATAACTCCTTCCAGTATGACCAGAAAACAAGCCACAGCTTGAAGATAACAGAAGCCGCGCCGTCCTTGCTCGTCTGGTTGATTCTGCTAACCCGATAGACTATCGCCGCACCGGCAGCGGAGGCGCGGGCCTCATCGAGATCGAATCCCGCCTTGCGCAGCAATGCCGCAAGCGTCTTGATCGAAAACAGACGCAAATGCCTAGGCAGCTCCCAGCCCCGCCAGTGTGGCCCGAACAGCCTGGCTCCCATGCTTTCGGCGTTGGGGGTCACCACGATCAGCCTGCCTCCCGGTTTCAGCAGACGCAGACATTCCCGGAGCGTTCTTTCCGGGTCGGCCAACTGTTCGATAACATGGCTTAAAGTAATAGCGTCAAAACTTCTGTCGGGCAGGCGGTTTTCCACCAGATCGCCGGTATATGTTTTCATGCCGAAGCGCGAAGCAATGCAGTTGCTTGCATTCGCGTCAAAATCTATCCCTTCCACTTCCCATCCCGGCCGCTTCATCCGCTTCATGAATCTTCCGCCGCCGCAACCGACATCAAGAAGCCTGCCGGCGGGTGCGCCTTTCAATGTCATGAATTTTATGTTGTCGGCTTCGGCCCACAATCCATTGCCGATCCATACCGGGAAAAACAGGGTTCTGGCAAGGCGGTTGGCAAAGCTGAGGGTAAGTTTTTCAGCCCTGTTGGAGTGGTCGCGTGTATGGGTGTGATAGGAGGTGTAAGCCTTCCAGAGCTCTGTTTCGAGGGGGGCGGGATCCAGCCAGATTAGCCCGCAGTTTTTGTTGGGGCATTTCCTGAACATCCATTCGCCGGGAATGACCTTATCCGGGTCCGTTACGTTTGTTTGAAGGGGTAAGCCCTCTGAACCGCAAGCGGAACACCTCGGAGTGGGTGATGTTATTATATTGCCCATCGGTTTCTTGTCGGTGTTCCCTGTGGGCCGCGCGCGAGTTTGACCTTGACCGTTTTTAGTATGACCCAAGCGCCAGGCAGCTGGCAACTAATCTTTCTGCATAAAATCCCTCGTCATTTCGAAAGAGCTGAATAATTTTGAAAGTACCGCAACGGCTGTTGGTGGTGGTCACGCTGCGTATCGGAGATGTGTTGTTGGCCACCCCGCTGATACGGTCGCTCAAGCTGGCTTGGCCCAAGGCCGAGATAGATGTGCTGGTGTTCGAGCATACCGAAGGCGTGTTGTCCGGCAACCCGGATATCAACCGCGTTATTACCATAGCCCGGCGCCCGGGGCTCTGGAAACACTTGGCTTTGATCGCGGGCCTGTTGCGCCGTTACGATACGGCGGTGACGACGCAGATGAGCGACAGGCCGGTTCTTTATGCCTGGATTGCCGCGAAAGTGCGGTTTGGAATGGGGGATGGCAGCAAAAAGCAGCGCTGGAAGCAATCCCTGTTGTCGGACTGGGTCGCGTTTGACAACGTTGGCACCCATACCGTGCTGATGAACCTCAAGCTGGCGGATCTGCTGGGTGTCGAGCGCAATCACGAGGTGGTGGTGTCGTGGACCCCTGCAGACGAGAGCAAAGCGGCCGAGGTATTGCCGTTCGATGTCCGGACAGAAGCATTTGCGGTGCTGCACTTGTACCCGAAATTTCCCTACAAGGCATGGCGGCAGGAGAATTGGGCTGAACTGGCTGACTGGTTTATGGCAAAAGGCATACGCCCCGTAGTTACTGGAGGCAATTCCCCGGACGAGCTGGAATATGTCGGGCGAATAGTCAGCTCCATGCCCCAGGGATCGGTAAATGTAGCGGGTAAATTAAGCCTTTCAGAAAGCGCTTTTCTGATTAGTCGCGCAAAATATTATGTGGGCCCGGATACCGCGCTGACCCATATGGCGGCGGCGCTCGGCACGCCTACCGTCTCCTTGTTCGGGCCCTCCAACCCGGTGAAGTGGGGGCCGTGGCCAAAAAATCATGCGGGAGGCTGCAGCCCTTACCGCATGAAAGGCTCGCAGCGGGTCGGCAACGTGGTGCTGCTGCAAGGCGACGGCGACTGCGTGCCGTGCATGCAGGAAGGTTGCGAGCGGCACGTCTCCAGCACCAGCGACTGCCTGCAAAACCTTCAGGTGGCGCGGGTGATAGCGGCATTGCAGGAGTTTCCTGCGTCGGCGTTGACCGGCGAAGCAAAGAGAGCATGAAAAGTTACCGCTCTGCCATGAACAGCCTGACCCAAGCACTCGGGGTGCTGATGGTGTTTGTGCTGATTTTTCCTACCGCGCTGGTCAATGCGACCCTGTTTCTGCTGCTGGTGGCTTACTGCGTCGGTGGTGGATACCGGGATAAATGGCGGCGCATCTGGAGCCATCCGGTGGCCGTGGCTTCTCTTTCGCTGTTCGGCCTGTTTGCGGTGGGAATAAGCTATTCGTCGGCCAACTTGCCGACAGCGCTCGGCAGCCTGAACCATTACCGCGAATTGCTGTTGCTGCCGCTGGCCATTTCTGTTTTTAACGAAGACTGCTGGCGGCGGCGCGCATATAACGCATTCATCGCGGCAATCCTGGTGGCGCTGGCGGTTTCGTTTGCCATGCGTCTGGGATGGGCGCCACCGTGGCCGGTAGCTCCGGATGCCGGGGCTACGTCTGCAATCCCATTCAAAAGCCGGATCGCGTACGGCTTCTTCCTCGCGTTTGCCGCTTACCTGATGATCCATCACTTGCTGCGCAGCCGGATTCTCTGGCAACGCATACTCTGGGGGTCGGCTGCGTGCCTGGCGGCATTTAACCTGCTGTTTATGACCTCCGGGAGAACGGGGCACGTTATTTTCGCGGCCATGACCCTGTTACTGATTTATCAATACTGGGGGGGCTTGAGAAAGCGCGGGTTAATTATTGTTGCCGTGACGATCATCGCAATTATCGGTGCGGCATTAACCTCTCCGGCAATGAAAAGCCGCAGCAGCGATATTGATCTGATAGCGAGCAACCCGGAGCATTCCTCTATCGGGATACGTTTAATCATGTGGCAAACCGCGTCGCGCATTATTGCCGACCATCCCATATTAGGGAGCGGGACAGGAAGTTTTGCGGGCGAATATGCAAAGAAATCATATGACCACCCCTCCATCCAGACTGGCAACCCGCATAACGAATACTTGTTGATTGTGGCGCAGCTCGGCATTTTGGGGCTGGCAGGTTTTTTGTTTTTGCTTTACCGGCAGCTGCGGGAATCGGTCGTGCTGGCGCAGCCATACAGTTTTGCCGCGCAAGGGCTGGTTCTGGCGATGGCGGTAGGCTGCCTGTTTAACTCTTTCCTTTACGATCACGGAGAAGGCCATTTCTTCGCTATTTATGCCGGAATGCTATTTTCCGGCGCGAGCAGCAAAAACGTGTATGCCCACCCGGATTTTGCAACGTCCCAACATGCCGCCACAGATCGCGGCTGTGCAGAATTCAGGATGAGGCAAGCCGGAGCTGCCGCGCCATGACCTGGAAAATTGCTGTCGTCGTGCCGAAATACGGCCTGGTTGGCGGCGGCGAGCGCTTCGCCAGCGAAGTGACTGAGCGCTTGGCGCAGAACGAGAATTTCGAGATACATGTTTTTGCAAACCAATGGATCGCCAGTTCGGAGCGCATCCATTTTCACAAAATCCCGGCGGTCCGCTTCCCGCACTTTCTCAATCCGCTGTTCTTTGCATGGTATGTGAAACGGGCAATCGGCAAAATGAAGTTTGACCTGGTTCACTCGCACCACTGGATTTTTAAGGCGGATATATTCTCCGCGCATGGTGTTCCCCATGCCGGCTGGGTCAGGGAAGTGCGCAAGCGGAACCCCAGCCTCTATGACCGTGCAGTGATCTACATCGAGCGGCGCTTGATGAGAGATGGCGCTTCCTCCTGCTTCCTCCCGGTCTCGACCATTGCCATGGAGGCGTTCCGCCGCGAATACGCAACCTTGCCCGGACAATGGCAGACCATTCATCCTGGCGTGGACATGGCCCGCTTTTCCTCACCCGACCGCGAGGTCTGCCGCGCCGAAATCAGGGGGCGCTACGGGATAGGCGAGAACGACCTGCTCCTCCTTTTTGTGGGTATGAATTTTGAGGTCAAGGGCCTCGATACCATCATTGCGGCGGTGGCCAAAGCGCGCAGGATGCGGCCGGAAGCCAACATCCGGCTGCTGGTGGTGGGCCGGGGCGACGAAAGGAAATACGGTAAAATCGCCGAATCGGCAGGAGTCGCCGGAGCGGTCATCTTCGCGGGAACGCAACATGCGGGGCTGGAGCGCTATTACCGCGCGGTGGATGCTTTCGTGTTGTTCTCGGCGTTCGATACTTTCGGCATGGTGGTGCTGGAAGCGATGGCGGCGGGCTTGCCGGTGATCGTCAGCCCCAATGTCGGCGCGAAAGACCTAGTGGATGAAGGCGTCAATGGCTTTGTTCTTCCCGATTTCCTGGATGCGGATGCGGCCTCAACCAGGATAATTGAATTACTGGATAGCGGACGGCGCAAGAGCATGGGGGTGGCGGCTCAATCCAGGGCTGGCGAGCAGACCTGGGAGCGGCTGGCGGGAAAGATGGCGGGCCTCTATCTGAACGTACTCTCCAAAAAGGGTTCGGCGTGACACAGGTTTTGCCGGATGTCTCGGTCATTATCGTTTCGTATAACACGGCTGATTTGCTGGAGGCCTGCCTTGAATCCGTTCTCGCATCGAAGCAGGTTCGCTGTGAAGTTTTTGTGGTGGACAATGCCTCGAAGGATGGCAGCGCTGAAGTCGTCCGCGAAGGATTTCCTGCCGTTCGCCTGACCGCTAACGAGGACAACCGCGGATTTGGTGCAGCCAACAACCAGGCCTTGCGGGAGTGCGCGGGCCGGTATGTCATATTTCTCAACCCGGATACAACTGTCGAGCCGGAATCGTTCCATAGAATGGTCGTCTTCATGGAGTCTCACCCCGCCGTGGGGCTGGCAGGCCCCAGGGTACTCAACCCGGATGGTTCGCGCCAGGATTCCATTTCGCTCCGCTATCCGGGCCATCGCTACGGCGCAGCCGACCTTGGCTCGCTACCGGGTGAAATTGCCTGCGTGTTGGGTGCATGCCAGATCGCCAGCCGGAAGCTGTTGCTCGAGCTCGGCGGGTTCGACGAGGATTTTTTCCTTTATGGAGAAGATCAGGATCTATGCTTGAGGATACGGAAACGCGGGCAAGCAATCGGTCTTATTGACGATGCGGTTATCATGCATCATGGCGGGCAAAGCGAGCGGCAAACCTTGCCCGAAGAGGTGATCAGGAAAAAATTCCGAGGGGAGCTTCTATTCTATCGGAAGCATTATCGCCCTGAGACCATTCGAAAAATATGCAAAAAGCAGCGTATCCGTGCCTTATGGCGTATTTTCCTTATTCGATTAAGAATGTTTGTAATATCAGATACAGCGGAAGCACCCAAAAAATTGGTTAAATATCAAGTGATTTATGAAGAAACCAAATTTGACGTGCTTGGAAAGTGAATTTACACAGTGAGTAATGATGTCAATCCATTTAGGTAACATGCCAAGCACAAGCTCGTTTAATCATCTTCTGGGTGATGACCATTTCTGTTTTGCTCAACTTGCAATTGAAGGCATCAATAACGAGCCAGTTTTTGCAATAAACGCACCCGGCCAAAGGGAGGAAGAAACTTGCCTTTTCCAAGAGTCGGTATCATCCGGTGACGAATATATCGCACTGTTAGCAGACCGTTTTGAAGCCGGAATGAATAACCATACAGCGCTGCCGGTCGTCCGTTTTGCCGACGGAGAGTATGCATTCTACAGCGGTTCCCTGAAATGTAACGGACTCTACCAGCAAGCTGAATCAGTGGCCGCGATCAGAAATGCATTCCCTGCGCACGTGGAAGCGCTGCGCTATCTTGCTTCTTTTGGGATACTCGCACCGCTGATTTTCCCTGGCAATGTGCGGGAACGCCGCGGGCTGGGAGCCTTGTTCGGCAAAAAGGATGGGAGAGACTGGGCCATTCATTTCCTGAAATTTCTAGCACGCCATCAGATTAGGCTTGCTGGAGAAAACTACATACCGTTTTACTGTGTCTACGCCTACCTTTCGAGCGCGCGATTTGCCAAGGCGGTCGACGGCAAAACGGTGTGCATCGTCAATTCGGATTTCAACGAAACGGCGTGCGCGGCATGGTTTGAGCGGGCGGGATCGCTCCCCAAGCTGGTTCACGTACCAATACCGGCGTCCTATGTCGCCACACAGTGGGATTCCATGCGCGAAGATGCATTCCGGAATGTTCCGGAAAAGCCGGATTGCTTCATGGTGGGAGCGGGCGTCGGTGCGCTCCAAGTGTGCGTTGACGCCGCAAGCCGCTTTTCCGCGCCGGCAATCGATTCGGGGCATATCCTCAACATGATGAACAACCTCGAGAGCAAATCCGCAGGGCCGCGCCTATTTACATTTTGCCGATGAGTATGCTGTTTGTGCAGGAAAAAGGAGCTACCCTTTGAGACGTTTCAAAAGACTTTTCTTGGGTGGATGATATTCCGGAATTGTTGCTGGTATTCCAGTCATCAGAGTATATGGTTTTTCTATCGGTCGTTTTTCAATCGCAAGAATACTGTCGTAATAATGCAGCGAGTGAACCGTTTTAGTGAATTCTGAGACGCTGAGCCTGTCTTGTTGGGTGGAATGCCATGCATTGATGTAATCGATAAAATTCTTGCTGTACTCTATAAACGTATCGCGTTTCTTGTAGCCCCCACCATATTTTCGCCAATAAGACGTATGAAGGTCTTCGCATAGATACACACCGTTTTCATCTATACGGTGGAAAAGCTCTTCAAATGTGTTTATTTGCTGCGTCATTCTATGGCCGCCGTCGTCGATCAGAATATCAATTCTCGGAGTTTTTTCTGCTAACGATTTCAGGAACTCCCTGTCTTCCTGATCGCCTATTATTACTTTGATCTGATCTTCTTCAAATTGTTTGGAATGCGGATTAATGTCTACCCCAAATATCTTGCAATTAGGCCCGAAGTAATGTTTCCACATTTGCAATGAACCACCTTGGAATACGCCAAACTCCATAACATGGACATCAGTGCCCCTGAAACGCGAAAAGTGCCGATCATAAATTTCAAAATAGTGTTTCCACTTGTGAATCAATCTTCCTGTATTTTCCGTGAAATATTTTTCCAGCGCATTCATGATCTAGCCTTTAATTTTGATTTTTCCGCGTTTATCCAATCTGGTGATGATGCCAGTATTGATGCCCATTCTTCTCTTTTTTTCTGGAGGAAGAGATGCTCTTCATGGGATAGGTCAGGCAACCCGAGAAGACGGCGTTTTTCTAAAAGTTGTTCAAGCGTGCTCAACATGTCAGTGGCTAGATTGTAGGCACGAAGTTGCCGATCACGTATTTTTCCACGATGTTTAAATGGTGATAAGAAGGCGCGGAGCAGGTTCTTTGTAAGCCGTTGAGGGTGACACCATTTCTTTTTCTTAAGTGCATAGGGAGTACCCTTTAGGACTAAAGCTATAGCGCCACTTGTCATATCTTTATGGAGTCGGTAAAGAGAAATGGGTTCAGGCACGTACCGTGGGTTCCGGAGAAAGAAAGCATTAAGGCAAATCCATATATCGTGTGCAAAACTTCTATCTATAGGATTAGGAATAATTAGCTTCTTTATTTCCGCATCAAGCAAAATAAAATTCCCGGGGACATTCCATTTCTTTTCGAGTATCCCTTTCCGGGCCAAGACAGGATCATCTGTAAACCCATTTCCTTCAGGGAAAACCATATGCCCCGTTCGTATCCCATCAGCCAGCATGTATTCTGCGTTGCCATAGGCTATTCCAGCGCCAGGATTGGTTTCGAGTTCCGTTGCTAAGCGTTCCAATTTTTCAGGTAGCCAGATATCATCTTGGTCACTGAGTGCTATGAAATCCATTTCGCAGAGCGCGATGCCTTTTTCGAAATTTCGGGCAAAACCAAGATTGGTTTCGTTTTGTATAAGGCGGATGCGGTTGTCAAGCGCTGCAAAATTATTGATGATTGGGACAGTGCAATCGTTTGAG
This sequence comes from Gallionellaceae bacterium, assembly GCA_008080515.1. Taxonomy (GTDB): domain Bacteria; phylum Pseudomonadota; class Gammaproteobacteria; order Burkholderiales; family Gallionellaceae; genus VIKH01. Next base: position 23,459 of record VIKH01000006.1, read on the forward strand.
CAGTCGTCAAGAATCAATATTTGGTCTGGTTGGCGTGTTTGTGCAAGGATGCTTTCCAGTTGCTGGCGGAGATATTTCGCTCCGTTGTATGTGCAGAGAACTACGCCGATACTTTTACGATTGGAGTACATAAAGAAAAACGCCCTGAATCCATTACCGAATGGCTTTTGCCAAAATAAAAAAATGCGAGTGTTGCATGTCGTTGCTACGCCAAAGGGTGAGCGCATTTAGTATCTTGAATTTCCAGCTTTTGGTCGTACCCCATCCTGTCACTGACACAGGCTCATATCCTGCCCTATTGAGCAAAGAAAGAAAGGTTCTCCGAGTGAAAAAACGAAGGTGGGTGCGATCCAATAGCCCCCCATCGGTGTATTCAAAGTCTTGGTGCTGGAGAAGATTCCAGAGCAGGCGGTATTGGCGGATATTTGGAATAGCGCAGAAAATACGCCCATCAGAACTCAATTTGGCATGTAGATGCCTCAGAAATTCTTCAGGCCACATAAGGTGCTCAATAAAATCATTCATGCATATCAAATCGAAGTAGCTATCGGGTAAATCGTCCAGAGTTTTAGTAGCGTCTCCATGCAGCACTCGATCAAGTCGCGAAGAGGCAACTTCAGCGGCCTTATCGTCAAACTCCATTCCCCATGCTTCGATATAGCCACACTCGCGTTTAAGCATCATGGCAAACGCGCCTTCTCCACATCCAACATCCAAGAATTTTGTGCCTTGTCGGGGGATATATGGCAATAATTCCCGTCGTTCGTTCTGGTAGTAGGTATCAATTGGACGCTGGTGTTTCATGGGGCTGTTCTTTCCGCTTTGGCTTGGATGCAGTCTAGCAGGATTTCCCCTGCGGCCACTATGACTGGGTCAGTTTGTGTTTGCTCCAAACAACGACTCATGCCGGAATTGTCACACCCCATCATGTTGCATGGGAGACAATCCATAGCGGTACTGACAACCTTATGCCGTTCATTGACGATACGCCATGCCCGCCAGTCCGAGGGGCCATGTATCGTGACGGTCGGGGTACCTACTGCGGCGGCGATATGGGGGGCGGCACTGTCAACACCAAGGTGTAGCATACTCATAGAGATGACTGCTGCAAGCTCGCCGAGTGTTGTTTTTCCCGCCAGGCTGATGGTGTATCCTTCACGTCCCGCAACAATTTCCTGGCAGGTTACGATTTCTTCTGGAGAGCCAATTATCACGGTGGATATGTGGTGCTCCTTCCAAAGCCGGTCTATCACCTCTCCCCATTTTGCATTGCTCCACTCCTTGTATTTCCATCTTGAGAACGGATTGACCGTTACCATGCTGGCCTCGGGAGTAAGACCAGCTTCAGCAAGCAGTACACTGGCGCGTAGCCGGTCGCACGGAGCGATGTATAGCTGCGGCGTGGAATCTTCCGTGGTAATGCCAAGCTCACGCACTACGCGCAACGATTGATCCGCACCGGGATGAACAGGTGGCGGCGCAACCTTGAGATTGCAGATGATTTTCGTAAAAAGAAGGTCATGCCAAAATGGCTTACCTACATGTGGGCCAACCCGCTCTTTAGCTCTGGATAGAAACGAGAGAATCGCTCCCCGATCGCCGGTTCGCAGGTCTATCACAAGGTCGTAATGCCTTTGTCGGAAGAGGCGTACAAATACCACAGCCTCCCGCAGACGGTGGAGCAATGAACCGTGGGCTCTTGCAGTCTCAACAACTTCATCAATATTCGGGTCGGCCGCGAGCAGTAAGCCATAAGGCTTGAAAACCAGAATTGACACACGAGCACCGGGGCAGGCCTCCCTCACGGCGCGTATCGTCGGAGTGGTCAGGACGATATCACCGATATCCCCCAATTGAACAAGAAGGACATTCCTGAAACTGTGAATCGCAAGGCAATTGCTCATCGGGTTGCGAAAAGATATAGGCTTTCAGGTAAGAACGGAAAAACCTCCTTGGTGATGCGCCATCCATTTTTTGCCAGCGACTCCTCCAGTTCATTTTCACGCCACGGTTGCCAGCGGATGTTATATGCCAACAGGAGATTTGTTGCACCAAACCAATCGTTGGAGGTCACCCATTCGTATATTGCGCTGGTGCTCTCACTCAATGCCCAAGTGCTGAGAAATAAATTACCTTGCAAGTTATAAGATGTTTTTGTGCTTAACAGCGGGTGCAGGAAAAATTTCGCATTTTCTTTATTCGCCTCATCACGGAAGGCTACTTGGTCGAGTCCAGCTACAGTGCTTAGGAAAACATACTGTATGCAGGAAAACAATAATAGATCTATGACGGAATACTTTTTGCAGGATCCCATATTTTGAGCGATGCGCGCCATATTCCCGTATCCGCCGCCAAACTCGACGACGCTTTCGATGCTATCTATTTTCCGCCCAGTTATTTGCTCGAACCGCATTAGGTGGTGCATATGGTTTGCTGAGTTAATCAGAGTTGCCCTGTGGGCTTTACCGGCAAGAAAGCCCGCATTGAGGCCCTTGCTGATTATTTCTTCGATGGTCTTTTTATCGAAGGCCTTTGAAAGATTCTTTAGCTCCAGCGTATGCGCCTTGCGATCGGTGAAAACCATGGTGCCATTGATAACTCTATTTAAGATAAAATCTTCGCTCATTTGTTTTGCAAAATACGATTCCAGGGCCGCAATGTTTTGCGACCAGCTTTCATGTATCAGCCCGGGGGCGGTTATTATTTGTTTTTGTTTGCAGTAGTATTCCCTGGCTTCTTTCAGCGCATTGTTGAATCGGCGGGATGCTGTTTGGGGATCACAAAGATACTGGTCGGAAAAAAAATCGTATCCGGAAAAGGTAGAGCCAAGTTGTAAAAGGATGTTCCTCATTTGTTCTCCTGATTGAAAAATGTGGTTGCCCGTTACAGTTAAATTACCCACGGTAAAACCGGGGCTTATTGAGCCCCCGAGCATAGCCGGCGGTTTACTTCAGTAGATAATTTGTTCTTTGGTGGGCGCGTTACAGAATATTGCAGAAATAATCTATGGTTTCCTTGAGCCCATCTTCCAGGCCAACTTTGGGAGACCAGCCCAAAGCATTTTTTGCCAGCGCGATATCCGGTTGCCTTTGGCGCGGGTCGTCGTGCGGCAACGGTTTGTAGATCAGTTTGCTTTTTGATTGGGTGAGTTTGAGTGTTGTTTCCGCCAACTCAAGCATGGTGTATTCGCCTGGGTTGCCAAGGTTGACGGGGCCGGTGATGTCATCCGCTGAATTCATCAGCCGCAGGAATCCCTCAATCATGTCATCCACATAACAGAAACTCCGGGTTTGCAGGCCATCCCCATAGATAGTTATATCTTCGCCACGCAAAGCCTGGACGATAAAATTACTGACCACCCGGCCATCGTTCGGGTGCATCCTCGGGCCGTAGGTGTTGAATATGCGCGCCACCTTGATCAGCAGATTGTGCTGGCGCCAGTAGTCGAAGAAGAGCGTCTCGGCGCAACGCTTACCCTCGTCGTAGCAACTGCGGAAGCCGATGGGGTTAACTCTTCCCCAGTAGCTCTCGGGTTGCGGATGCACTTCCGGGTCGCCATAAACTTCCGAAGTGGATGCCTGGAAAATTTTTACCCGCAGCCGTTTTGCCAGGCCCAGCATGTTGATCGCGCCGTGGACGCAAGTTTTGGTCGTCTGCACCGGGTCGCGCTGGTAATGTATCGGCGAAGCCGGGCAGGCCAGGTTGTAAATCTGATCCACTTCCACAAACAGCGGGGAGGTGATGTCGTGGCGCATCAGCTCGAAATGGTTGTTGCCGAGAAGATGGCGCACGTTATCTTTCCCGCTGGTGAAAAAATTGTCCGCGCACAAAACATCGCTGCCGTCCCTGATAAGTCGGTCGCACAGGTGGGAACCCAGAAAGCCGGCTCCTCCGGTGACCAGGATGCGGGTATTGTGCAACGTCATTATTTCTCCTCGTGGCTGTTACGGTCGCCGTATTGTGGCAAGGCGGCGTATTGTACAGGCAATGCGGGTGGTGCGTTTCAAGGGGGTGCTGGATAGCTCCGGACCGCCGTGGTTGCGAGGCAGTAACAAAAAACCGCTGTACCGCCTTTCTGGTAAAGTGCGCGCCATGAACACGAGTGCCCAGCTATATTTACGCCTGCTCGGCTACGTCAAGCCCTACTGGCGCGCATTTGCGGTATCCATCGTGGGGATGGCGGTAACTGCGGCCACCGAGCCGCTGCTTCCCGCCCTGCTGAAGCCGCTGCTGGACGGCACTTTCGTGCACAAGGACGACACCGTCATCCGGCTGGCGCCGATATTGATTCTGGCGATATTTTCCGTGCGCGGCGCAGCGAGCTTCATCGGTACCTACGCCATCGGCTGGGTGGGGAACAAGGTGGTAATGGACTTGCGCGAGGAGATGTTCCGCAAGCTGCTGGCTCTCCCCACTCGCTTCTACGACGACCACGCTACCGGCAACTTGATCTCGAAACTGACCTACGACGTGGCGCAGGTAACCGCTGCCGCCACCAGCGTGGTGACAGTGGTCGTCCGCGATACCATCATCATCATCGGGCTGCTGGGCTGGCTGTTCTATCTCAACTGGAAGTTGACCCTGCTATCCCTGCTGATGGCGCCGGTCATCGCCTTGCTTATCAGCGCCCTCAACGGGCGCATGCGCGCCTCCAGCAGTGATTCCCAGCGCGCGATGGGCGACATCACGCAAGTGATAGAGGAAAGCGTCACCGCGCACAAAGTGGTCAAGCTGTTCGGCGGGCAGCAATATGAAGGGAAACGTTTTGGCGATCAGGCCAACTGGGTGCGCCGTCACAATATGAAGCAGGCGGCGGTCGCCGCCGCCAACGTGCCCATCGTGCAGATGGTGGCGGCTGTTGCGTTGGCCGTCATCGTATATATCGCCACCGTGCAATCCAGGAGCGATGAAACTACGGTGGGCGGCTTTTTGTCTTTCATCGCCGCCATGCTGATGCTGACCGCCCCGATCAAACGCATCACCGGCGTAAGCGAGCACTTGCAGCGCGGGCTGGCGGCGGCAGAAAGCGTGTTCGAGCTGCTCGATACGCCGGGCGAAGAAGAGACCGGCAAGGCAGTGATCGGTCGGGCCGAAGGCCGCATCGGGTTCGAGCGAGTGAGCCTTTCCTATTCCGGAGACGGCAGGTACGCGCTGCGCGACATCAGCATGGAAATTCCAGCCGGCCGGACGATTGCGCTGGTCGGTGCCTCGGGTAGCGGCAAAAGCACTTTGGCCAATCTCGTGCCGCGCTTCTACCAGCCGGGTGAAGGGCGCATCACGCTGGATGGGCGCGACATTAAAGAGCTCTCGCTGGCCAGCCTGCGCGCCAACATCGCGCTGGTGAGCCAGGAGGTGGTGCTGTTCAACGATACGGTGGCCGCCAATATCGCCTACGGCCAGATGCGCGAGGTGCCGGAAGAAGAAATCATCGCTGCCGCGCAAGCAGCGCACGCGCTGGAATTTATCCGCGAGATGCCGGGCGGGCTGCAAACGCTGGTGGGCGAAAAGGGCGTGCGCCTTTCCGGCGGGCAGCGCCAGCGCATCGCCATCGCTCGCGCCCTCCTGAAGGATGCGCCGGTACTCATCCTCGACGAGGCCACTTCCGCGCTGGATTCCGAATCCGAGCGCCACGTGCAAGCCGCGCTGGAAACCCTGATGCGGGGGCGCACCACCCTGGTTATCGCGCACCGCCTGTCCACCATAGAAAAGGCAGACCGTATCGTCGTACTGCAAAAAGGGGAGATAGCTGAAATCGGTACACACAGCGAGCTGCTCGCCAAAGGCGGCACCTACGCAAAGCTCCACCGCGCACAGTTTGAGCGAGGCGAAACGGGGAGCGAGAGCGGGCAGTGAGGGTTTTCGCGAATCGCATCCGATGCGCTGCCTGAATAGAACCGATGCCGGTTGCCGGTAGTGGACGCCAACGGGCCCATGCAGCCGTTATCTTTTCGTAAAATTGGCGCTGAAAATGCAACGTGAGGCAGATAATCCGCGCGACAGTGCGGTCAGTTTGACAGTGTTTTTCTGCCTTGCTAGAATGCGCGGCTTAATTTGGCTGGCACCATGCGTGTTGAGTATATCCGTTTAGCCGGGTTGCAGTGCGCAATAACAATAACGGGTTCCACTCTCGCCTATCTCGTCGTTACCCGTTTGGCGGCAGGCTCATTCGCTTATGGCACAGGCATTACGCTGGCGAGCACCTTGTGGCTCGCCATGCGGTTGGCGCAAGCAGAGCGCATAAAGAATCCGGATGCGGGAAGAAGTTTGCGGCACGCCTACCGGACGGCCTTTGAGCGGTACATGTGGGTGTTTATGCTGTTTGCAGCAGGGTTCAAGGTATTGGAGCTGGCGCCTTTCTGGCTGCTGGCCGGATTTGTGGCAGGCCAGTCGGCCTGGTTGCTTGCGCCGCTTTGGAAGAGTCGGCCAGAAGCAAAAATTGAGAATGAAAAATGAGTAGCGAAGCGCTGACATCTACCGGTTATATCAGGCATCACCTGCAAAACCTGACCTGCGGCTTGCAGGATGGGCATTTTCATTGTGCGCATAGCGCGGATGAAGCAAAGGCAATGGGTTTTTGGGCGCTGAACGTAGACACCCTCGGTGTCTCTCTGCTTCTGGGCTTGGTGTTTCTGTATTTTTTCAGCCGGGTTGCGAAAAGCGCCGCCCAAGGCGTCCCTGGCGGATTGCAGAATTTTGTCGAATGGGTCATCGAGTTTATTGACAGCAGCGTGCGCGGGTCGTTTACCGGGCGCAGCGCGCTGGTCGCACCGCTGGCGCTGACCATCTTCGTCTGGATTTTCCTGATGAACCTGATGGACCTCATCCCGATAGACTATATCCCGTTTGTTACCGAGCAAATGGGGCTCAGCCATTTCAAAGTGGTTCCCTCCACCGATCCCAACGCCACGATAGGCATGGCGATCGGCGTGTTTTTTCTGGTTATTTTTTACAGCATCAAGATCAAGGGGCTCGGCGGTTTTGTCGGCGAGTTGACGCTGCAACCGTTCGGCAAGTTCGGCCTGCCGGTCAATCTTTTCCTCGAGGGCGTCAACCTGATCGCCAAGCCGGTTTCTCTGGCGCTGCGTTTGTTTGGCAACATGTACGCGGGTGAAATGATATTCATTTTGATCGCCCTGCTGCCGTTCTATCTCCAATGGACGCTTTCCCTGCCTTGGGCGATTTTCCACATTCTGATCGTTACCTTGCAGGCTTTCATATTCATGACGCTGACCATCGTTTATCTGGACATGGCGCATCAGGAACACCATTAACCGACTCACCCAGCTTAAATTTAAACAGGAGACTACAAAGATGGAACTCGCAACCCCCCTGCTTTACATCGCCGGCGCATTGATGATGGGCCTTGGCGCTCTCGGCGCATCCATAGGTATCGGCATTCTGGGCGGCCGCTTTCTGGAAGGCGCAGCGCGCCAACCCGAGCTGATCCCCATGCTGCGCACCCAGTTCTTCATCGTGATGGGTCTGGTGGACGCGGTGCCGATGATCGCGGTCGGTATCGCCATGTACGTCCTGTTTGCCGTCGCCAAGTAATTCCAATCCCATTTCATCGGTGATACTGCGTTGGCTTCCGCGCTCGCTCCTAGCCGTGCTACCTGCACTGTCTTCGTCGCTCGCTTGTCGCCGCCTTGTCTCACTCTCGAACTGGAAATGGAATGATTCCCGGCGCAAGCCGCTTTATGCGGCGTATTAACAAGTAAGAGGATCCTGCATGAATATCAATGCGACCCTACTCGGCCAGACGATCATGTTCGCCATGTTCGTGTGGTTCTGCATGAAGTTTGTGTGGCCGCCCATCATCGCGGCGCTGGATGCGCGCAAGAAGCTGATCGCCGACGGCCTGGCCGCAGGCGAGCGCGGCAAGCACGATCTGGAGCTGGCGGCCAAACGTTCCGCCGAAGTGCTGCGCGAAGCCAAGGAAAAAGCCGCAGAGATCATCTCGCAAGGGGACAAGCGCGCCAGCGAAATTGTCGAGGAAGCCAAAGCCAAGGCCGAGGTGGAAGCTGGCAATATCCGGGCGCGCGCAAATTCGGAAATCGAGCAGGAAGTGTTCCGCGCCAGAGAGCAGTTGCGCACGCAGGTTTCAGCCATCGCGCTGGCCGGTGCGGGCAAGATATTGAGCCGCGAGATTGACGCCAAGGCGCACAATGAGCTGCTCGAGAAGCTCGTTGCGGAAATTTAACGATCATGGCTGAAGCGATTTCTGTTGCACGCCCCTATACATTGGCCGCATTCGACCAGGCGCGCAAGCTCGGTGATTTGAAGGGCTGGTCGAGCCTGCTGCAAGCGGCGGCGGATGCGGTGAGCCACCCCGAAGTCCGGACGCTTATTGCCAGCCCCCGCGTGCTTAAGAGCCAGCTGGAAGATTTGATGCTGGCGTTGGCCGGAAGCGAGGCAGGCGCGGCAGGACAAAATTTTATCCGCCTGCTGGTGGAAAGCCAGCGCTTGATATTGTTGCCGGAAATTGCGGCGATGTTCGAGACGATGCGCGCCGAAGCAGAAAAAAGCGTGGATGTCGTAGTGGCTTCCGCTTTTGAATTGAGCGAGGCGCAGAAGCAAAAAATTATCGCGGCGATGAAGAATCGTATGGGCCGCGAAGTCCGCCTGAGTTGCGAAATTGACCGTGAATTGCTGGGCGGAATCGTCATCCGCGCCGGCGATAAGGTTATAGACGGTTCGGCGCGTTCACACCTTTCCGGGCTGGCGAGCGCCTTGGCCTGATAACAGAATTAGCGCGAAACTCGCGCAGCGAGACCTTGCCCCCTCTCCCTCCGGGGGAGGGTAGGGCGGGGGAAACGGGCATGGCGAATTTTATAATTAGGGGTGGCGTTTGCCATACCCGTTAACGAAATGTAAGGAAAAGCAAGATGAAGCTCAACCCTTCCGAAATCAGCAATTTGATCCGCAGCCGCATCGAGAACTACGAAGCGCTGACGCAGGCGCGCACCGAAGGTACGGTAGTCAGCGTGACCGACGGTATCGTGCGCGTACACGGCCTGTCCGACGTGATGCAAGGCGAAATGCTGGAATTCCCAGGCAACACCTCCGGCCTCGCGTTGAACCTGGAGCGCGACTCGGTGGGCGCGGTGGTGCTCGGCGAATACGAGCACATCAAGGAAGGCGATACGGTCAAGTGTACCGGGCGCATCCTGGAAGTGCCGGTCGGCCCGGAGCTGATCGGTCGCGTGGTGAACGCGCTGGGACAGCCCATAGACGGCAAGGGTCCGATCAATGCCGCGCTGACCGACAAGATCGAAAAAGTCGCCCCCGGCGTGATTGATCGCCAGTCGGTTTCGCAGCCGGTGCAGACCGGCCTCAAATCCATTGACTCCATGGTGCCGATCGGTCGCGGGCAGCGCGAGCTGATCATCGGCGACCGCCAGACCGGCAAGACCGCCGTGGCGGTGGATGCGATCATCAACCAGAAAGGTCAGAATATGACCTGCATCTACGTCGCGATCGGGCAAAAAGCCTCCACCATCGCCAACGTGGTGCGCAAGCTCGAAGAACACGGTGCGATGAAATACACCATCGTGGTCGCCGCCACCGCTTCCGATTCGGCTGCGATGCAATTTCTCGCGCCCTACGCCGGTTGTACTATGGGCGAGTATTACCGCGACCGCGGCCAGGATGCGCTGATTATTTATGACGACCTGACCAAGCAGGCGTGGGCCTACCGCCAGATTTCCCTGCTGTTGCGCCGCCCGCCGGGCCGCGAAGCGTATCCCGGCGACGTGTTCTATCTGCACTCGCGCCTGCTGGAGCGCGCTGCCCGCGTGAACCCTGAATACGTCGAGAAATTCACCAAGGGAGAGGTCAAGGGAAAAACAGGTTCGCTGACCGCGCTGCCGGTGATCGAGACTGCGGCCGGAGACGTGTCCGCTTTCGTTCCCACCAACGTGATTTCGATTACCGACGGCCAGATATTCCTGGAAACCGACCTGTTCAACGCGGGCATCCGCCCGGCGATCAACGCCGGCATTTCGGTGTCGCGCGTAGGTGGCGCGGCGCAAACCAAGGTAATCAAAAAACTCGGCGGCGGCGTGCGTTTGGCGCTGGCGCAATACCGCGAGCTGGCCGCTTTCGCGCAATTTGCTTCCGACCTCGATGAAGCCACGCGCAAGCAGCTCGAGCGCGGTCGCCTGGTGATGGAGCTGATGAAGCAGACCCAGTTCGCGCCCATGTCCGTGGCGGAGATGTCGGTTACCTTGTTTGCTATCAACAAGGGCTATTTTGACGGTATCGCGGTAAACAAGATTCTGGCGTTCGAGTCCGCTTTGCAGGCGCAGATGAAGTCGCGCCACAAAGATCTGCTGGATGCCATCGAGTCGAGCAAGGATCTGTCTGCAGACAACGAAAAATTGCTGTCTGCCGCAATCGAGCAGTTCAAGTCCACCGCAGCATATTGATGATAAGGCGGAGCAGGGATAATGGCCGGTAGCAAGGAAATACGCACCAAGATCAAAAGCGTCGAAAACACGCGCAAGATCACCCGTGCGATGGAAATGGTGGCGGCGTCCAAAATGCGCAAGGCGCAGGAGAGGATGCGCGCGGCCCGCCCCTACGCGGAGAAAATTCGCAACGTCGCGGCACATTTGTCCCGCGCCAACCCGGAATACAAGCATCCGTTTCTGGTCAAGCGCGGCGCTGTCAAAAATGTCGGCGTAATCATCGTCACCTCCGACAAGGGCCTGTGCGGCGGCCTGAACACCAACATTTTGCGCATGGTGATCAACAAAATGAAGGGCTGGGAAGCGCAGGGCCAGAAAATCGCCGTGTGCGCGATCGGCAACAAAGGCCTGGGTTTCATGAACCGGATCGGAGCCAACGTCAAGTCGCACCTGACCGGCCTGGGCGATACGCCACATATCGAAAAACTGATAGGCGCGGTAAAAATCATGCTGGACGCATATGTGTCCGGCGAGGTTGATGCGATTTACATCAGCTATAACGGCTTCATCAACACCATGAAGCAGGAGCCGAGAGTAGAGCAGTTGCTGCCGCTTTCGGGCGAAGGCCTGCAAGCTCCGGCGGGAGTGACGTGGGACTATATTTACGAGCCGGATGCCAAGTCGGTGGTGGATGACCTGCTGGTCCGCTATATCGAGTCGCTGGTTTATAACGCGGTGACCGAGAACCAGGCATCCGAGCAGAGCGCGCGCATGGTCGCCATGAAGGCGGCCTCGGATAACGCCAAGAACGTCATCGGCGAACTCAAACTGGTTTACAACAAGGCTCGCCAGGCCGCGATCACCAAGGAAATATCCGAGATCGTGGGCGGCGCGGCAGCGGTTTAGTGTTAAACAAGCCGAACCGGCGCAGCGGGATTTGAAGAATTAATTTTGATAGGAAGCCTAAGATGAGCCAGGGAAAAATTGTTCAGTGTATCGGTGCGGTGGTGGACGTCGAATTTCCGCGCGACCAGATACCCAAAGTTTACGACGCGCTGATGGTGGAAGATGACAATACTTCTGTTGCCGAAAAAGGTTTGACTCTGGAGGTGCAGCAGCAAGTCGGCGACGGCGTGGTGCGCACCATCGCGATGGGATCATCCGATGGCCTGCGTCGCGGCATGGCGGTGGTGAACACCGGCAACCCGATCAGAGTCCCGGTCGGCCACGGCACGCTGGGCCGCATCATGGACGTGCTGGGTCGCCCGATTGAC
>VIKH01000138.1:0-5858 GCA_008080515.1 Gallionellaceae bacterium
CGGCCACACCGGGCAGACTTCGCCCGCCGCGCTGTCGCACACGGTAAAGATGAAATCCAGTTCCGGCGCGCCGGGTGCGGCGAATTCGTCCCAGCTTTTGCTGCGCAGCCCTTGGGTGCTGAACCCTTGTTGCTGCAACAACTCCAGCGCAAACGGGTTGACCTGCCCGACCGGATGGCTACCGGCGCTGTGCGCGATGAATTTTCCTTTGCCCAGCGCGTTGAACAGCGTTTCGCCCAGAATGCTGCGTGCGGAGTTGCCGGTGCATAACACCAGCACGGTACGTGGTTTATCTTGCAAAGTTATGCTCCTTCAGCCGTTAGTTTGTTTTGTTCCTGGGCGGCAGGCGGCGGCGTTGCCGCCGCAACAGTTTTCCGTCAAATACGTCACCATGCCGTTCATCACTGCAAAATTTGCGGAGTAATAAACAAAGCGCCCCTCCTGTCTGCTTTCCACCAAACCGGCATGGCTCAATGTTTTGAAATGAAACGACAGGCTTGCTGGCGACACATTCAGTTTCTCGGCCACCCGTCCAGCCGCCATGCCTTCAGGCCCGCTTTCCACCAGCAGGCGGTAAACCGCGAGGCGCGTTGGCTGTGCCAGGGCAGCCAACGCTTTTACCACTTGAGCCGATTTCATCATGTTACATTTCAACTGTTAAACAATTATTAAAATAATGGGGTGATTACAACAGGGATTTACCACAAAAGCAATTCGGTTTTTTCGAGGCGATAGAGCTAGTTGTTGTAATAATTTCGTAACACTGGCGTCTTATGATGCCCACGTCTCCTAGCACCACCGGTCCCACGGTACCCCAGAGCAGCAAACATCACTTATTACATGGAGCTACTTATGAATCGCAAGCTGAAGCAACTCATCATCGGCACCGCTGCCACCGCTGCGGTAATTTTTTCCGGCGCGAGCCAGGCAACCGGCATCACCGGTGCGGGTGCGACTTTTCCCTATCCGATCTACGCGAAATGGGCCGAGGCCTACAGGGCTAAAACCGGCGTCGGCCTGAATTACCAATCAATCGGCTCCGGCGGCGGCATCAAGCAAATTCAAGCCAAGACCGTGGATTTCGGCGCTTCCGACGCTCCCCTGACGCTCGACGAGTTGAACAAGAGCAACTTGGCGCAATTTCCCGCCGTAATGGGCGGTGTTGTGCCAGTCGTCAATATTGTTGGCGTCGAACCCGGCAAACTGAAGCTGACCGGAGAAACGCTGGCCAATATTTATCTGGGCAAGATCACCAAATGGAGCGACCCGCAAATCGCCGCAGATAACAAGGAGCTGAAGTTGCCCGACGAGGTTATCACCGTGGTGCATCGCGCAGACGGCTCAGGTACCACTTTCCTCTTTACCAACTACCTGACCAAGGTCAGCGCAGACTGGAAGTCGAAAGTGGGCGAGGGCAAGGCCGTGCAATGGCCTGCCGGCACCGGTGGCAAAGGCAACGAAGGCGTGGCTTCTTACGTACAGCGCATCAAAAACTCCATCGGTTATGTGGAGTTCGCTTACGCCAAGCAAAACAAGATGGCACACGCTCAACTGAAAAACCGCGAGGGGCAATTTGTCCAGCCCAACGACGACAGTTTCAAGGCGGCAGCAGCTTATGCGAGTTGGGACAGCAAGAACGGTTTTTATGAAATCGTAACCGACGAACCCGGCAAGGAAAGCTGGCCGATTACCGGGGCTTCTTTTATCATGATCCAAAAGGTGCAGGACAAACCTGAAACCGGCCTGGAAGTCTTGAAATTTTTCGACTGGGCTTTCGCCAACGGCAGCAAGATGGCCGAGGATCTGGACTATGTTCCTCTGCCGGAAAAGTTGCAGCAACTGATCCGAGCCTCGTGGAAAGAGCAAATCAAAGACGCGTCCGGCACCGCCATCTGGAAGTAACCCAAGAGAGAAGAGAGGGTAAGTTTGTTCCGTGCTTATCCGGTTAACCCCGCGACCTAACTACAGGCAGCAGTTTTTAATAGCTGAACGCTATAGGTGGAGTGTCTTGGGTGGCAACCGGATAAGCACGAAGTGATTCCATTTTTATTAGAAGCAACATTGGCAACGTAGGGTGGATAAAGGCCGTAGGCCGTATCCACCGCGCAATGGCGGATACGGCGCTTCGCGCCTTTACCCACCCTGCAAAATTACTGTATTTGTAAAATGGAATTGGAATAAGGCGCGATAACAACAGGCTTTCCAAGATATAATTCGAAGGGGCGGAAGCCCCCTCATTGTTTTTAATTCAAGTTTTTGGACCCGCGAAGAAACATGCCCCGACCCCCGCAGGAAGCGCGCTTCAAACACCAGTATTTGCTGGACAACCTGTTCCGTGGCATCACGCGCCTGTCCGCGTTCGCCGTGCTCGCACTGCTGCTCGCCATCATCGTTTCTCTGATCGCGGGCAGCATGCCCGCCATCCACGCATTTGGCTTCGGTTTTCTGACCAGTTCCGAGTGGAACCCGGTCACCGAGAAATTCGGCGCGCTGGTGCCGATCGTCGGCACCCTGGTCACTTCATGTATCGCCCTGCTGATCAGTGTGCCGGTCAGCTTCGGCATTGCCGTATTCCTGACCGAGCTCTCGCCGCGCTTCTTGCGCCGCCCGTTCGGCATCGCCATCGAGCTGCTGGCCGGCATCCCCAGCATCATCTATGGCATGTGGGGCCTGTTCGTTTTCGCCCCGCTGTTCGGCGATCACATAGAGCCTTGGATCAACGAGCATCTCGGCGACCAACCTCTCATTGGCCCCTTCTTATCGGGGCCGCCGATGGGGATCGGCATCCTCACCGCCGGAATTATCCTGGCGATCATGGTGATCCCGTTTATCGCCTCGGTGATGCGCGATGTTTTCGACATCGTGCCCTCCATGCTCAAGGAATCCGCTTACGCCGTCGGAGCGACCACGTGGGAGGTGGTGTGGAATGTCGTGCTCCCTTACACCAAGATCGGCGTGGTCGGCGGCATCATGCTGGGACTCGGGCGCGCGCTGGGCGAGACCATGGCGGTCACCTTCGTCATCGGCAACGCCCACGAGCTGAGCAAATCACTGTTGATGCCGGGCAACAGCATCTCTTCCGCGCTCGCCAACGAATTCACCGAAGCGGTCGGCGAGCTGTACACTTCGTCATTGATCGAACTGGGGCTGATCCTGTTCTTCATCACCTTTGTCGTACTGTCGCATGCTGTACAAATTGGGGTTGCGCGAAGGGAGCACCACCTGACATGCTGACTCTCTACGCGCGCCGTCGCCTGACTAACGTCATAGGGCTCAGCATCTCGGTGCTGGCGATGTTATTCGGTCTGTTCTGGCTGGGCTGGATACTGGTAACGCTGCTGGATCACGGGTTGCCCGCGCTGACCATGGCGGTGTTCACGCAAATGACCCCGCCCCCCGGCAGCGGCGGCGGATTGCTCAACGCCATTGCAGGCAGCCTGGCCATGACTCTGGTCGGCACCCTGATCGGTACCCCCATCGGCATTCTGGCCGGTACTTATCTCGCCGAATTCGGCCAGCGCGGTTGGCTGGCGCCCATCACCCGCTTCATCAACGACGTGCTGCTGTCCGCGCCATCCATCGTGATCGGCCTGTTCATCTACGAGATTTACGTTATCAAGGTGAAGCACTTTTCGGGATGGGCCGGAGCGCTGGCTCTGTCTATCCTGGTCATTCCCGTCGTGATCCGTACCACCGAAAACATGCTGCGCCTGGTGCCGAACACCCTGCGCGAGGCGGCGGCGGCGCTGGGGGCGCCGCAATGGAAAATCATCAGTTTTGTCACCCTGCGCGCATCGCGCGCCGGTATTCTCACCGGGGTGCTGCTGGCGGTGGCGCGCATCAGCGGCGAAACCGCACCATTGCTATTCACCGCGCTGAACAACCAGTTCTGGAGCGGCAACATGAACCAGCCGATGGCAAATCTTCCAGTGGTGATTTTCCAGTTCGCCATGAGCCCGTACGAAGATTGGCATCACCTCGCCTGGGCGGGCGCATTGCTCATAACGTTCAGCGTGCTGGCGCTCAACATCGTGGCGCGCGTGCTGTTTCGCCAGAGCTCCACAACCCATTAAAGGCAGTGCAGATGGCCACTGAAAAAATTACCACCCCGAAACTGGTTGTGCGCGACCTAAATTTTTATTACGGTGCCTACCGCGCCCTCAATAACATCAGCCTCACCATCCCGGACAAGATGGTGACCGCCTTCATCGGGCCGTCCGGCTGCGGAAAATCCACGCTGTTGCGCACCTTCAACCGCATGTACCAGCTTTACCCGAAACAGAAAGCCACCGGAGAAGTGCTGCTGGACGGCGAAAATATTCTCGACAAGAAACAGGATCTGAACACCCTGCGCGCCAAGATCGGCATGGTGTTCCAGAAACCGACACCCTTCCCCATGTCCATTTACGACAACATCGCGTTTGGCGCGAAGCTGTACGAGAAACTCAACCGGCACGACATGGACGAGCGCGTGGAATGGGCGCTGAAAAAGGCCGCGCTGTGGACGGAGGTGAAAGACAAGCTCAAACATAGCGGCACCGGGCTTTCCGGCGGCCAGCAGCAGCGCCTGTGCATCGCCCGCGCCATCGCGGTCAAGCCACAGGTGCTGCTGCTCGACGAACCTACTTCCGCGCTTGATCCGATTTCGACCGCGCACATCGAAAAACTCATAGATGAGCTGAAGGCGGAATTTACTATCGTCATCGTTACCCACAACATGCAGCAGGCCGCCCGGGTATCCGATTACACCGCCTATATGTACTTGGGCGACCTGATCGAGTTTGGCGACACCAGCACGGTATTTACCAACCCCAAACGCAAAGAAACCGAAGACTATATCACTGGCCGTTTTGGGTAAAAAATACGGCCAGTGATATAGCGGCAAAAGCTACACGAGCTTGCAAATGTTAAGCTGTGAAGCGGCTGCTGAAGCCTTTGCATGACCGGGTGGTCTGGATAGTTTCCCGGTTAAGTAGCGGTGCAGGCACGCGTGGCTATGTCACACCCGCATCATGTGCCCACTTGCTTTCCCGTGTTGGCGCAGCTTATCGAGGACCATCGCCATGCGCTTCCAAAATTTCGCCCGCGCTGTTTTTGCCACGCTATTCCTGCTTGCAGCAGCCTCCGCGCCCGCTCTCGATCTTTCCGGTTTCAGCAGCAAGGATCAGATATCCGGCCTGAAGCAGGCGCTAACCCAAGGCGCGGAAACTGCGGTAAAGAGTCTGGCCAAGGAAAACGGCTATCTCGGCAACAACAGGGTGCGCATCCCGTTGCCGGAAAGCCTGCAAAAAATGGATGGCATGCTGCGCAAGTTTGGCATGGAGAAATATGCGGATGAACTGGTTGTCTCGATGAACCGTGCCGCTGAAGCGGCAGTGCCGGAAGCAAAGGCCATGCTGGTCGGCGCGGCAAAGAAGATGACCGTAGAAGACGCCAAAGGCATTCTTGCCGGCAGCGATGACGCCGCCACACAATATTTCCGCAAAAATACTGAAAGCACCCTGGCGGTCAAATTCAAGCCTATTGTCAGCAAAGCGATGCTGAAGGTGAAAGTCGCGGAAAAATATGACCAGTTTGCCGGCAGGGGGGTGAAGTTCGGCCTGGTGGACGAACGCGATGCCAGGCTCGACGATTACGTCACGCGCAAGGCACTGGACGGGTTATTCCTGATGATGGCAGAACAGGAAAAAGCAATCCGGGACAACCCGCTGGAAGCAACGGGCAATATGGCGAAAAAGGTATTTTTGATTCTGCGCGGGCAATAATGGAATCCGGCAATTGGGTAAAGCAAGCAATGAACCTGGAAACCGCAGTTGAAAGGGGCTCAACCCTTCGACACGCCCGCTTCGCGGGCTGCT
>VIKH01000138.1:5946-11726 GCA_008080515.1 Gallionellaceae bacterium
TGAACCTGTCGAAGCATGGATGGTTTTTTTCAATTTCAACTGCGGTTTTTGGGATGAAAAGTTCGACGAAAGAGCAGCAGAGAAAGTGGGTAGCATGAGCTACGCCCGCCGGATGGCTTGGGGAAAGCCAAGACGGGAAATATTTTGTTTTATAAAGCGGTAAGTTGAGAATACGCCGCCTCGGCGGCGGCCTGTTCTGCGGCGCGGCGACTCGCACCTTCGCCGCAGGTGGCTAAATGCAGTAGCTCGATGCCGCATTCGACCCGGAATACTTGAGCGTGCGCCTCGCCCTGTACGGCGGTCACGGTGTATTTGGGCAGCGCCAGTTTTCTGCCTTGAAGATATTCCTGCAACAGGGTCTTGTGATCCTTGCCCAATGTTTGAACGTCGGTTCGCGCGATGAAGGGAACATAGAGGCCGAGCACTACCCGTTCCGCTGCCGCGAAACCGCCATCCAGAAACACCGCACCGAATACCGCTTCCAGCGCATCGGCGAGGATGGACGGGCGGCGGAAGCCGGCGCTCTTGCGCTCCCCCTCGCCCAGCAACAGCAACTCTCCCAAACGCAATTGCTGCGCCAACAGGCTGAGCGACTGCTGGTTCACGAGATTGGAGCGCAGGCGCGACAAATCACCTTCCGGCAAGGTGGGGTAAGCTTCGTACAGGTGCTTGGCGATCACACAGTTCAGCACGCTGTCGCCCAAGAACTCCAAGCGCTCGTTATGGGCTTGGTTGAGACTGCGGTGCGTCAGCGCGCGCTGCAACAGTTGGGGCTGGCTGAAAACGTGGCCGAGCTGGCAGCACAGGGCGTCGCGATCCATCTGAAGCCTAACGGGGGAATTTAATTTGAGCTGCTCGGGTTGAATTCCAGCAGCAGGCTGGCGTTACCGGCCAACGGTATTTTTATCGAATAGCTGGCGCTCAGCGAAACGCCGCCGTCATCCTTGCTTATCTCGATGTCATCCGGCTTGATGGCGGTAACATTGGCGACAGATGCGCGCTTGATATAGGACATCCGCACGTCCTTGATCGGAGCTTTTTGCATTTCCGGGTCACGCGCGACCGCATCGAACAGGTTCTTGATTTCCGCGTCCTGCATGTACGCCGGAATCAGCTTCATACCAAAGATAGCCGCAAACCCGAGTACCGCCGCCCCCATCAGCAGCCCGGTCAAGCTCATGCCGTATTGTTTGTTTGCCGGTATTTTCATCTCGCCCCCTGTCGCCGTTCAGTTGATGGATAACCCTATCCGTTTCAAATCGCCGAAATTCATCCAGATCATGAATGCCTTGCCGACGATCATGTTGTCCGGCACGAAGCCCCAGTAACGGCTGTCCCGGCTGTTGTCGCGGTTGTCGCCCAGCATGTAATAGTGTCCGGCGGGCACCGTACAACTCATTTCCTCGCCATTGTAGCTGCAAGCCTCGCGGTGCGGGAATTCGGCTACCGCGCTCAAGTGGATGCCGGACGCTTCCGGGTTGATCAGCATCTCGTGGCCGAGTCCACCCAGGTTTTCGCTGTAGTGCTCGGTATGCACAAACCTCAACCCGCCTTCCACGTAATTGTATTCACCCAAATGACGCTGCTCCTGCAATATGCCGTTCACATACACCTGTTTGTTGCGGTAGGAAACCTTGTCTCCGGGCAGGCCGACCACGCGCTTAATATAATCCACCGAAGGGTTTTCCGGATAGTGGAACACCATCACATCGCCGCGCTCCGGCGAATTCATTTCCACCAGTTTCCTGCTGACGATGGGCAGGCGGATGCCGTAGGTAAACTTGTTGACCAGGATAAAATCGCCCACCTGCAAAGTGGGAATCATCGAGCCTGACGGTATCTTGAACGGCTCCACCAGAAAGGAGCGCAGCAGGAATACCGCGAGAATCACCGGAAAAAAACTCTCGGAGTATTCCGCCCACCACGGCTCTTTCGCGTCAGCCGCGCGCTTGGGGCGCAACACGAAATGGTCCAGCAACCACACACCGCCGGTAACCAGCAGCAGCACGAACATGATTAAAGCGAAATCCATGGGGCTCCTTACCCAAAAATCAGCGGTAGCGGGTAGCTGGCAAACCAAGATTGGCTACACTGCCAGCTACCAGCCCGCTATTTCTCACCCACCTGCAAAATCGCCAGAAACGCTTCCTGCGGAATTTCCACGTTACCCACCTGCTTCATGCGTTTCTTGCCGGCCTTCTGTTTTTCCAACAATTTTCTCTTGCGCGAGATGTCGCCGCCGTAGCATTTGGCCAGCACGTTCTTGCGCATCGCCTTGACGTTCTCGCGCGCCACGATATTGGCGCCGATGGCGGCCTGGATCGCCACGTCAAACATCTGGCGCGGGATGATCTCGCGCATCTTGGCCGCCACTTCGCGGCCCCGGTGCTGGCTGTTGGCGCGGTGCAGGATGACCGACAGCGCGTCCACCTTGTCGCCGTTAATCAGCATGTCCACCTTCACCACATCGGCGGGCCGGTATTCCTTGAACTCGTAATCCATCGAAGCGTAGCCGCGCGAAAGCGACTTGAGGCGATCAAAAAAATCGAGCACAATTTCCGCCATCGGCATTTCGTACACCAGCAGCACCTGTTTGCCGTGATAGGTCATGTTGATCTGCACGCCGCGCTTTTGCGTACACAGCGTGATCACCGCGCCGACGTATTCCTGCGGCATGTACAGGTTGACCGCCACGATGGGTTCGCGGATCTCTTCGATCTTGGACGGATCGGGCATCTTGGACGGGTTGTCCACCATCAGCAGCGTGCCGTCGCGCAGCACCACCTCGTACACCACGGTCGGCGCGGTGGTGATCAAATCCATGTCGAACTCGCGCTCCAGCCGCTCCTGCACGATTTCCATGTGCAGCAGTCCGAGGAAGCCGCAGCGGAAACCGAAGCCCAACGCCTGCGACACTTCCGGTTCGTATTGCAGTGAAGCGTCGTTCAGCTTCAGCTTCTCCAGCGAGTCGCGCAGCGCCTCATACTGGTTAGACTCGACCGGAAACAGCCCGGCAAACACCTGCGGCTGCACTTCCTTGAAACCGGGCAAAGCCGCATCTGCGGGCTTGCTCACCAAAGTGATGGTATCGCCGACCTTGGCCGCTTTCAGCTCCTTGATGCCCGCGATGATGAAACCTACCTGGCCTGCGGACAGCGCCTCGCGCGCCTGCGATTTGGGCGTAAACACGCCGACTTGCTCGGTCAGGTGCTGCGCCCCGGTAGCCATCAGCAAGATCCTGTCCTTGGGCTTGAGGGTGCCGTTAAACACCCGCACCAGCATCACCACGCCGACATAATTGTCGAACCAGGAATCTATGATCAGCGCCTGCAGCGGCGCATCCCGGTCGCCCTTTGGCGGCGGCACTTTGGCGATCATCGCCTCCAGCACATCCGGCACGCCCTCGCCGGTTTTTGCCGAGCAGCGCACCGCATCGTGCGCGTCAATCCCGATCACCTCCTCGATTTCGGCGATGGCGTTGTCCGGGTTGGCCGAGGGCAGATCTATCTTGTTCAGCACCGGCACCACTTCCACACCCAGGTCCAGTGCGGTGTAGCAGTTGGCCACCGTCTGCGCCTCCACCCCCTGCGACGCATCCACCACCAGCAGCGCGCCCTCGCAGGCAGACAGCGAGCGCGACACTTCGTAGGAAAAATCCACGTGGCCCGGCGTATCTATCAGGTTGAGGCTGTATATCCGGCCATCGCGCGCCTTGTATTGCAGCGCGGCGGTCTGCGCCTTGATGGTGATGCCGCGCTCGCGCTCCAGATCCATGGAGTCGAGGTATGTTGCATTGCGGTTCAGGGGTGACTTTTGCAGGCGCGGATTATACCCGAGAAGCCCGGTGTATCCGGCAGAATGCAGCGGCGCAGCCGCCTCTGTATCCGTCCCATCCGCCCCTGCGCCGCATACCGTCGGCGCCCGCAGCCAAAATATCGCTTGCTTTCCCGGCGTGCTTGCCTATAATGCGCGCCTCGCTGCGATGTTCGTGCAGCGTTGGTTCATCGTTTCCTGACCCCATCCCTTGTGCGCCGGATTAATGGCGCCCATCCAGCCTCACCGGTTAGCGACGATGTTATTGCGCCGGTAGAGAGGCTCTCCCTACTGAATTGATCGCGTGGCAACCCTGCCGCGCACGCGCTTTGTTTTAAATATCTTTAAGGAACAAATTGTGTCTATCGAAAACGCGACAAACGAAACTGCACCAACCTTTGCCACGCTGGGCCTAAACCCGGCCATCCTCAAGGCGGTTGAGGAATCCGGCTACACCACGCCCACCCCGATTCAGGCGCAGGCGATTCCGGAAGTGCTGGCCGGCCACGACATCATGGCTTCCGCCCAGACCGGCACCGGCAAGACCGCCGCCTTCATTCTGCCCGCGCTGCACCGCATTGCGGAACCTCCTGCCGTGCGCAGCAAAGGCCCGCGTGTGCTGGTGCTGACACCCACGCGCGAGCTGGCGCAGCAGGTTTCCGACGCCGCCGCCAAATACGGCAAGAACATGCGCCTGAAAGTGGTGAGCATTCTGGGCGGCATGCCCTACCCGCTGCAAAACAAGCTGCTGTCCAACCCGGTGGATATTCTGGTGGCCACCCCGGGTCGTTTGATTGACCACATCGAGCGCGGCCGCATTGACTTCTCGCGCCTGGAAATGCTGGTGCTGGACGAGGCCGACCGCATGCTGGATATGGGCTTCATTGACGACGTGGAGCGCATTGCCGCCGCCACTCCGGCCACACGCCAGACGCTGCTGTTTTCAGCCACGCTGGATGGCGTGATCGGCAACCTGGCCAACCGCCTGCTGAAAAGCCCCAAGCGCATCACCGTCGCGGCGCAGAAGGCGCGGCACGAAAACATCGAGCAGCGCCTGATGTACGTGGATGACATGGCGCACAAGAACCGCTTGCTGGATCACCTGCTGCGCGATACCGAATTGAGCCAGGCGCTGGTATTCACCGCCACCAAGCGCGATGCCGATGAACTGGCCGACGGCCTGCTGGCGCAGGGGCATTCCGCCGCCGCGTTGCACGGCGACATGAGCCAGCGCGAGCGCAACCGCACCCTGCTCAACATGCGCCGCGGTCAGGTGCGCGTGCTGGTGGCCACCGACGTTGCCGCACGCGGCATTGATGTGGCGGGCATCTCGCACGTGATCAACTTCGACCTGCCCAAATTCGCCGAGGACTACGTTCACCGCATCGGTCGCACGGGCCGCGCCGGTGCTTCCGGCATCGCCGTATCGTTCGCCTCTAACCGCGACGCGCAGCACCTGAAAAAGATCGAGCGCTACACCGGCCACAGCATCGCCGCCCACACCATCTCCGGGCTGGAGCCCCGTTTCAAGCCGCGCCCGCAACCTTCCGGCTCGCGCGGCAAGCCCGGCGGCTACGGTCGCCCGAACAGCCACCACACCGCACCGGACAGCCGCCACGGTCGCCCGGACAGCGTGCGCCGCGAGGGCCACTCGCACAACCGCTTTGACGGTGGCGCGCCGCGCCATGGCGGCAACAGCGCCACTCCCGGCCAAGCGCGACGCCCGGCATCCAGCTTTACGCTGGGGCGCGGTCACAATAGCGGCAACCGTTAAGACGAGCTGTCGGGTTACGGCGAGAAGACTCGCCTGACCCGGCCTGCTGGCTGGCGCACCAAACAAAAAGGCACGCTAAGCGTGCCTTTTTGTTTATTGGACCCGAATAATCCATTAGGGAAGCGCTGATTTATTCCGTTCGCCCTGAGATTCTATGGTTTTCGTCAAGCATTTTTTGTAATCCTTTCCGGGT
>VIKH01000139.1 GCA_008080515.1 Gallionellaceae bacterium
CACGGCGGCATGGGGTTAGGGCAGATCGCCACGCAAGGTTTTCGCGTGCGCGGCGGCAGGCTGGTATGAGGTAAACACGGCAAGCAAGCGCATGAAAATCGAGAAAATAAAACTGCTGAAATCCGTTGACTTCTTTTCCGGGGCGGGAGGATTGTCGTGCGGTTTGCGGATGGCAGGGTTTGAGTCGTTGCTCGGTTCGGACATCCACCCGGTCTATGCGGATACGTTTGCCCTGAATCATCCGGGAACCCGCGTGGTGACAAAAGACATACGCGAATTGGGCGAGCAAGACATGCTCGACTTGACTGGGTTGAAACCGGGGGAGCTGGATTTGATAGCGGGGGGGCCGCCTTGCCAGGGGTTCTCCATCAACGCGCCAATAAGAAGTCTGGACGATCAGCGTAACCACCTGTTCAAAGATTACTTGAGAATTGCGGGCTTCCTTCGCCCCAAGGCCATCGTGATCGAGAACGTACCGGGTCTGGTATCGCTGGGTAGAGGGACGGTGGTTGAGGCAATCTACAAGCACTTGTCCCAGATGAGCTATACGGTCGGGCACAGGATATTGTTCGCGGGGCATTACGGTGCTCCGCAAATGCGCTTCAGGACAATTTTCATCGCGTTGCGCGATGGTGGGAAAGTAGAGTTTCCCGAACCTACCCATAACGCGCAGGCTGTTGCCAATTTCACTGGAGCTAAAGAACTTTGCATGAAAGTTGCACCGTTGTTTGCGCAGCATCTTGAAAAACAGGCGACGGTGTGGGATGCCATTTCTGACTTACCGGAGCTGGCAACCGGCGAGGCATTGCATGATGTGGATTATCCGTCCGCGCCGCAGTCCGCGCTCCAGTCCTTGTTGCGGGCAGGCTCAACAAAAATTTACAACCACACCTGCGCCAAGTTGGGGAAAGCAAATCTGGAGCGGTTGAAACATATCCCGCAGGGCGGGAGTTGGCGCGATATTCCGCACGAGCTGCTTCCAGCAGGCTTGAAGCGGGCGCGCAGGAGCGACCACACGAAGCGCTACGGCAGGCTGCATCCGGATGCGCTGTGCTCGACGATTTTGACCAAATGCGACCCGCACTGGGGCAGCTTTTTTCATCCGACACAGGATCGGGCGCTTTCCGTGCGCGAGGCTGCGCGCATCCAGACCTTCCCGGATCGCTATGTGTTTACGGGCACCCTGACCGAACAGTTTGAACAAGTTGGGAATGCGGTTCCGCCGCTGATGGCAAAGGCCATTGGTGAAAAAATCAAACAACTGATCGCATGAATAACGTGGGCAAAAAAACTTCCCGCAACCTGGTAGAGATTTTCGGACACGCACCGGAAGACGTGACGCCGAAAGCGAGGAAATACTGGGAGCTTAGTGGTGGGCGCCCTTTCATTGAAATAACGATCCACATTTTCAAGGAGGCATCATGTTGCTGACAGCAGTTCTTACTCCTGCCCAGGAAGGTGGCTACATCGCCTTGAATCCGGAAACTGGAACAACGACACAGGGAGAAACGGTTCAGGAGGCGTTAGCCAATCTTCAAGAGGCCACCGCGTTGTATCTCGAAGAGTTTCCCGCCCATTTCGGCGCGCACCCGCTGGTGACTACTTTCGAGGTAGCGTGTGCCTAAACTTCCTGTTTTGTCGGGAGCGGAAATCGTCAAGGTGCTGGTGGCGCTCGGATTTGTGGTAATGCGGCAGAAAGGAAGCCATATTGTCCTGCGACGCGGATCGAACGGGTGCGTAGTTCCCAATCACAAAGAGGTTAAAACAGGCACCTTGCACGGCTTGTTGCGGCAGGCCGATATCAACGCCGAGGAATTCATGCGGGGATTAGGGAAATGATCGGCAGACTGACCGGAGTATTGCTGGAAAAGAACCCGCCGCAAATCCTGCTCGACGTGCAGGGCGTGGCATATGAAGTGGATGTGCCGATGAGCACGTTCTACAACCTGCCCGCGCTGCATGAAAGGATCGTGCTGCACACCCACCTCATCGTGCGCGAGGATGCGCACCTGCTGTTCGGCTTTGCTTCCTGCGACGAGCGCGCGGCGTTCCGCCAGTTGCTGAAGATCAGCGGCGTGGGGCCGAAGCTGGCGCTGTCCGTGTTGTCCGGCCTGAGCCTCGCCGACCTGGCCGATGCCGTGGCGCGCAAGGAAGCGGGGCGGCTCACGAAAATCCCCGGCGTGGGTAAGAAGACCGCCGAGCGCCTGCTGTTGGAACTGCAAGGAAAGTTCAGCGTAACCGTATCGGGCAATCTTGGGGGAGGCGCGCCGACCGGGGGTGAAGACATCGTAAACGCGTTGCTGGCGCTGGGTTACAGCGCCAAGGAGGCGGAATGGGCGGCCAAACAATTGCCCGCCGATACCGGCGTGTCGGAAGGCATCAGGCAGGCGCTTAAAATTTTATCCAAAGCGTAAGCCGTATACCCAAACGGTTGTTGAGCTTTGACACCCTTTGGCAGCATGTCTAACCATCCTTGCTTCCCATGAGCTCCGTAAGCTTGAGTTTTTTGCAATTTGCCTATAATGTAGCGGCACTTTGCCAAAATGAGGTGCGCCATGTTAACCAATAAATCCGTAGCCGCAACCAAATCAAGAGCCAAGGCTGCATCAGCAGCAACCAAATCAAGAGCCAAGGTTGCCTCTGCAACGGCAGCCAGCAAGCTTGCCTGTCAGGCTGGCTGGCAAGATGCCGCGACGGTTGTTAAAGGCGGCAGCGCGAGCAAAGTTGCCGCCCCCCAAGCGCTTTATACCACCCGCGAACAACGGCTGCGCAGTGAGCGCTCCTTGTTTTCTATGCTGCTCGCCCAGACTGCTTTGGCCAGTGATATGGAAGTGGTCAGGTTGGTTCACAACCGGCTTTCGCTCGGCGTGATTGATCGCCTGCTTGCCGAAGGGGTGACGAAGCAGGAGATTGATCTGGTCGCGCCACCAAGAACATTAGCGCATCGCCGCGCCAACGCGGAGAGCCTGACTGTCGAAGAGTCTGATCGTGCGGTGCGCCTGGCCCGTATTGTCGCGCAAACAGAATCGGTGTTCGGTAACAAAGACAAGGCGATGGCTTGGTTGCGCCAGCCGATGAAGCGTTTCGAGGGGAATACCCCGATCGAAATGCTTGCCACGGATGTGGGTAGCCGCCTGGTCGAAGAGGCGTTGGTGCAGATTGACGAAGGTTTTTTTGCGTGATTGTTTGGCGGATAAGCAACTACCTTGATCTGTCTGGTCAAGGCAGTTTGCGGGCGCCAGCGCGTTGGCATAATGCCGGTGCGCCTATCGTTTACACTGCCAGTTCTCCCGCTTCAGCGCTTTTGGAAGTGTTGGTTCATCTCGAATTCTACGATCCGGATCATTTGCCGGATTCATATCAGTTGTTGCAGATTGATGTTCCAGATAGCGTCCTCATCACCGGGCTTGATGAGGGCACTCTTGACCCCGATTGGCGAAGGCTTGTGGAGATAACCAGAGCGGTGGGGGATAGGTGGCTGATGGAGTCAAGATCGGCTCTGCTGGCTGTGCCCAGCGCGATTGTTCCCCACACGCAAAATTACCTGATCAACCCCGCCCATCGCGACACCAGGAAAATTAAGATTGCCTCGCACGGAAGCTTTCCCTTTGATTTCCGTTTGTTTCAGTGATAACCGAAATACAATAAACTGACCGCATATGATTCACAGCGATAATCTTTCCGCCGATTCCCGCATCATCTCCCCCGCTCCCGCCTCGCAGCAGGAAGAGGCGCTGGAGCGCGCATTGCGCCCCAAGCTGCTGGACGAATATGTTCTCGCCGATGCCGTGGCGCGCAAGGAAGCGGGGCGGCTCACGAAAATCCCCGGCGTGGGCAAGAAGACCGCCGAGTGCCTGCTGCTGGAACTGCAAGGAAAATTCAGCGTAACCGTATCGGGCAATCTTGGGGCTAGTGTATCGCCGCAGGGCAGTGATGTGGTGAATGCCCTGCTGGCGCTGGGATATAGCGCCAAGGAAGCGGAATGGGCGGCCAAGCAATTGCCAGTTGATACGAACGTCTCGGGCGGTATTCGCCAAGCACTCAAATTGCTCTCGAAGGGCTGACCTCGCGGGTTGACTCGCTGCTAACCGATGGTTATCATTCGCCCCATGTTCGGCGTCCGCTACAGCAAGCAGTCGGTCAAGGCACTGCGCAAGATGCCTGTCGGCATCGCGAAGAAAATCCAGTCTATCATGCTGGAGATCGCGAAGAATCCGGCGGGTTACCAAGGCGACTGGAAGCGGCTGGAAGGAAGCGAATTCTGGCGCTTGCGGGTGGGCGGGTGGCGCGCCATCTGCGCCGTGCAAGATGATGAACTGATCGTGCTGGTGTTGAAAATCGCCCCGCGTGGAGACGTGTACAAATGAAACTGCAAACCATCAAGCAAAACGGGCAGGCTGCCTTCGTAGTGGTGCCTGTCTCAGAATGGGAGGCGCTGATGGCGCGCTTGGAGGAGCGCGAAGACATGGCCGACGCCAGGAGCCAACTGGCCAGAATCCGCGCGGGCGAAGAAACACTGACTGCAGACATGGTTGCCCGCTTGGCCTCGAGCGAGCCCTCGCTCAAGGTGTGGCGCGAATATCGCGGTTACACTCTGCGCGCGCTTGCCGCCGAAATCGGTATCAGTTCCGCCGCCGTGTCCAAGATCGAAACCGGAAAGAGCCAGCCCACTGTCGCCACTCTGGGCAAGCTGGCCACCGTGCTGGGTTGCGACATGGAAGACTTGGTCTGACATGCCTCATCACCTTCATGCCGGGTTGCGGCAAATCTCATGAAGAACAAACCGGCTATTGATCTGTTGCGCTGGGTGGTGCTGCCTTTGCTGCTTGCCAGCCTGATTGCGTGGAGCATCGCGCCCGCTTATCCCGGCAATGTTGCGGGTGTGGACGTTGCAGCCCAAAAACAACATGCCGGAGCTGCTCCAGCAAAAACAGCAAGCGATGCCAGTGACGGTATCCAGGAAATCAAGGATAGGCTCAGAGAGCTGGAAAGCAAGGAGCGGCAAAATTATGCGCTGGAGCTGGAGGGGCGGCACAAACAGGTGGATTGGTGGCTAACCTTGTTGGGTGTGCTGGCAGCCATTATGGCGATAGGCGGCGGATTTATTCCCTACCTGATGGCGCGCAAGGACAAGGAAATCATTGAGCAGGACAAGGCGCAGATCAGGAAGTTGCTGGATGAAATCAAAGGCATGAAAGATGATGCCGCAGATCATTTGGAGAAGATGCGCCGAGGCAGAGCAGAATACGAGAGAATCCTGCAGGATGCTCAAAGCGGCCCGCCTTCGGCTGCGGATGAAAAGGTTGATAACGCGGCAGCAGAGATCATTCAAGATAAAGCAGCAGACCCCTTGCTACGCTTACGTGCAGAGGCAGTTGTTGCGAGCAAGCCGGAGAATGCGAACAGAGCCTATAAATTGTGGATAGCACTCGCAGAGCTTGTGGAGGGTGATGCGATCTCACAATTCAATGCGGGTTATTGGGCTTATCAACTTGGTGATCGCGCTCATGCAGATGAAAAAATGCATTGGCTGAAACTGGCCGAGCAGCATTTTGCCCGGGCACTCACCATCAAGCCAGATTTGCATGAGGCCGTTTACAGCTTGGGAGTTGTGCTGGGCGCTGAAGCGGATGCGCTCTCCACCCAAGACATGGGGGCGGCTCGTCCGCTGTGGCAGCAGGCGGGCGAAAAATATCGGCAGGCGCTCGCCATCAAGCCCGACCTGCACGAAGCTGCAAATAACTGGGGAGCCGCACTGGCTGCCGAGGCGGACGTACTTTCCACGCTTGACCTTGCCGCCGCCCGTGCGCTATGGCAGCAGGCGGGCGAGAAATACCGGCAGACGCTTGCCATCAAGCCCGACAAACACGAAGCCGCAAACAACTGGGGAACTGCACTGATTGCAGAGGCGAGCGCCATTGCGGCGAGTGATACCGAACAGTCAAAACGATTGCTGGAGCAGGCCGAGCAGCTTTTGTTAGCCCATGTTGATGCAGCACCGGGCAAGGTAGCCTATAACCTCGCTTGTGTGTATGGGCGGCGAGCAGATGTGCAGAACTGCCTGAAGTGGTTGGGTGTTGGTCAAAAGCACGAGACCTTGAAGGGCTGCAAGCATTTGCGCGAGGACAAAGACCTGGATGCGGTTCGCAATGCGCCCGAATTTGTCGAATGGTTCCGGCAGGTATGCCCATGATCCACAACGACGATCTCGGCACCCCGCGCATCATCTCCCCCGTCCCGGCTTCGCAGCAGGAAGAGGCGCTGGAGCGCGCATTGCGCCCCAAGCTGCTGGACGAATATGT
>VIKH01000140.1:0-1177 GCA_008080515.1 Gallionellaceae bacterium
ATTTAATCCGATCATGGTTCGACAAGCTCACCACGAACGGATTAAATCTGCGTTTCCTTAGGCAGCACAAGCTCTCGGGTTCCCTCACGGCCTTTCCTTCCCATCAGCGGTTGCTCCTTCAATTGCTTTGCCGTGCTGAAACCACCCTGCCAGCGGCGCCGGGGTTGTCGGCCATGATGTACGCTTCTATTCCGGCAACGTCATGGATGGCGCGTTTCGAGAATTCAAGCTGCTTTTTTCCGCTCATTCCTCGCCTTTTCGAGTTGTGCCCAAAACTCGTCCTCACCATAGACGCGCCCGGCCTTCACGTCCGCCAGCCCTTCCCGGATTTTCTTGCTTTTCCATTCTTCGTAGTCGAGGCGATCCTGCACGGCCTGCTTGACGATTGATTCCGGCGTGTGACGCAACCCGGCAGAGATTTTTTCCAGCCGCTTGATGAGCGTTTGCGGCAATGTGATGGTGTTGCTCATGGCGTGCCCTCCAGAACATTTTGACAGTTCGATTCTACGCCCAAAGGGAAGGTAGGAAAAAATTCGCTTTTTCACACCATCCTCGCCGCCGGTGTAGCCAATAAATCAGGGCGAAAAAACGGGCACCCCGAGGCGCCCGTTTGAGCTTCTTGCATTGCGGACGCGGGCAATTCGTTCCGCAGGCCGGGGCGCGTGTCTTGCCCCCGCCAGCGCTTGTTCCCTTATGCAACTGTCAGATCTAGGCGTTTTTCAATGCGGTCAATTCTTCCATCAACGCGGTCGAGGCGTGTTTGCAGGATTACGCTGTCATCATGTGTCCCGGCAAGGCCGCGTTCTACGGAATTGAGGCGCATTTTGATGGTTTGCAATTCCTCGCGTGTTTCCTGCCGGAAATCTTTTAGCTCGTTGCGCAGTGCTTTCAGGTGTTCGATGATGATGTTATCCATTTCTTCCATGATGATTCCCTTCTCAAAAGGCTGCCCAGTTTAAGACCTTCTATCGGCAGATGCAATAAAAACGGGCGCCCGAGGGCGCCCGTTTGAGCTTCTTGCATTGCTGCGCCCTTGCGGCCGCGGCTTTATAAGGTCATGCGCTGGCGATTTCCAGCCGACGTTCAATGGGTTCAATACGCGCAACGATCTCGTCTATAGGGCGCTTCTAAAAATTCTAGTTTTGTCATTCCGGCGAAGGCCGGAATCCAGTATTTT
>VIKH01000140.1:1185-4922 GCA_008080515.1 Gallionellaceae bacterium
TATTTTCAACTAGCTGGACACCGGCTTTCGCCGGTGTGACGAATTTTTAGAAGCGCCCTATACCGACTTGTTGCCTGATTTGCTCTTCTTAGTTCGTTGCGCCATCATGCTTCAGCGATGCGATATCTCTTTCCACCGCCGTCAAACGATGCTTGATATCCGAAGCGTCCGCATCATACCTGCTTCTGAAATCTTTCAGCTCGTTACGCATGGCCTTCAAGTGCTCCAGAATCAAGTTTTCTACATTTTCCATGATGCGCTCCCTTTCGCAGCTTGGCCTAGTTTAAGCTCATGCCGCAGCTTTGTGCAAGCGCAAAAAACGGGCGCCCGAGGGCGCCCGTTTGAGCTTCTTGTATTGCTGCGCCCTTGCGGACGCTGGCAAATTATAACCAGCGACTTGGCTGCGGTATTTTGCAGCCTAGTCGAATGGCTAGTAGTAACATCAGAAGGAGTGCTTCACACCGATCTGGAATGCGGAAGGATCGGCGTCAAAGCCAGACGGCGCAGCCACTCCGGTGGTGCCATTAATACCGAGAGTATAGTTTATGGCCGAGTCGTTGGTCAGCTTGGTGTACAGGGCATAGACCGTGGTGCGCTTGCTCATAGCGTGGTCATAGCCCAGGCTGATCTGCTTGGCACCGGTGTTGGCAACGCTGTTGAGGTTGCCAACGTTGGTGTAGGCCAGTTTCACCGCATCGCTGCCGCTGATGGCAAATTTGCCGGCCAGATACCAGGAGCGGTGCTCCTTCTTGTTGGCGGCGGCGAAGTCGTCGCTGGTCTTTTCATAGACCAAGATGCCGGTGATCTGATCCATGGTATAGCTGCCGCCCAGCTTGTAGGACTTTTCCTTCTGATCGGCGGCGGCAGGAGCAATAGCAATCAAGTCACCCGCGCCAGCACCAAAATCATGGGTTTCGTAAGCGGCAACCAGGTTCATCGGGCCCTGGGCATAGGTACCGGACAGCGAGTAGGCATTACCCTTGCTGGCGTTTGCTGCTGCGGTTTCGGCGCCTGCATGATATTGCAGCGATACCTTGAAGCCGCTCAAGTTCGGGCTGTCATACTGGAGCACGTTGGCCGGGCGACCATCAAATGCGAGCGCAGAAGACTTGCCCTTGATGCCGCCCATCAGGGAACGGTTATCGCCGAGGGTATCACCGAACAGATCCATGCCACGGGTAGATGTCTTGTAGGGAGAGTCGTTGGTGCCCAACAGCACGGAACCCCAGCTCTCGCCGCCGATACCAACGAAGGAGTTGCGGGTAGCCAAGACGCCGTTAGTAGCAACAGCAGAGGCGTCATCAGGGTTAATCAGTTGCTCCACCTGGAAAAAGGCATTCATGCCGCCACCCAAATCTTCGCTGCCCTTGATGCCGAAACGGGACTGGTTGCTGGAAATTTTGGTATTGCTGGCGCTTTGCGTAGCAACACACACTGCGGGAGATGCGGCTACACAACCGGTGCCGGTGGAGGTCGAGTCGAAGGACATGTTCACTACGCCGTACACGTTGACGTTAGCGGTGTCAGCCATTGCAGCCGGAGCAACGAATGCGCCAGCAACTGCCAATGCGAGTAATTTCTTTTTCATGCAGATTCTCCTGATTAAATGAAAGCGGGTTTTCCCGAAAAACCTCTCGATTACCTTATACCCATGAGAAGTCAGCGCGCATTCTGTCAGAGCGGCGGGTAGGGGAGCAAGACTTGGTTGCGGTTTGTTGTATTTCTGCAACACGATGAAATATGCCAGTAACCATAGTTGGCTTACACCGTCAGGTTTGTGTCGGTTGCAACGTCAAGCAAACCATGGGGATGCTTACCGTTCCTCACCGTTTGACTTGTGTTGCCTTCTTCAGTATCGTTTGCTACAAAAGTAGCAGCGGAGAGGATTTATGGGAATGCCGGTACGTATTGAGGACGAGCTTTATGAGCAAGCCAAGCTTGCTTCGAGAGGCGAGTGCCGCACGATTGCGGGGCAAGTGGAGTTTTGGGCGAAAGTCGGTAAAGCTGCATTGGATAACCCGGACTTGCCTACGGAATTTGTCCGCGACCTGTTGATCGCGAAGGCGGAAGACAAAACGCACCTTACTCCTTTTGCGCCGGGGCAATTGCGTTAAGGTACGCCCCGTCCATGCAAGACCGTTACCGTGACTGAAGTTTCCGTCCAGCAAACCAATGCCTTTTTGCGTGCTTATAAAAAGCTGCGCAACAATCAAAAGGACGCTGTGGATCTGGCCGTGGCGGATGTTATGCAAGACCCGTCCCTGGGTGATGCAAAGAAGGGTGATCTGGCAGGTGTGTATGTCTACAAGTTTGATTGTGTGAACCAGCAATTTCTGCTGGCTTACGAATATGATCCTGCTACGCGGATATTGTTGCTGGTGGGATCGCACGAAAATTTTTATCGCAATCTGAAGCGCGTGTAAGGGCGGAATGCCTCGTTGAGATTCTGCGCTCCGAGAGCGAATCCCTCACCAGCTCCTCAACTTGTCATGCCCGTTTCCCTCACCTCAATCCTCTCCCGCCTGCGGGAGAGAAGGCGAACGAACGCTTCGCGTATTTCGTGCTAACGGACAATCCGGGTTCAAGGGCTACCGGGCATCATTTCCGGAAACAGAAGGGTCTTACGCTCCATTATCGGGCGAATACGGTCGCTGCCGCTCGTTTAGAATGCGCGTTGCGCGCAAGGAGGCAGCAAGTGGACCGGGAGCCGCCTGCGGCCCCCTTCGGTTAAGCCCGCAGGCGGGCAAGCCGCTGGTTATCGCTACGCGAATTTGGTTACGTTAATCTCTTCGGGTCAATTCCCCGCCGCTTGCGGCGTAACGGTTTATTTTTTGTATCTGCCCCTGTATGGCGGTCATCGCAGTTTTCAACCAGAAAGGTGGGGTGGGCAAAACCACTTCTTGCCTGAATATCGCCGCTGCGCTTGCCGCGATGCAGC
Source organism: Gallionellaceae bacterium (assembly GCA_008080515.1). GTDB lineage: Bacteria > Pseudomonadota > Gammaproteobacteria > Burkholderiales > Gallionellaceae > VIKH01. The sequence goes on from VIKH01000140.1 coordinate 4,124, forward strand.
GCCACCCTATCGCCATTGATATGGATCCGCAAGGCCACTTGAGCCTGGCTTGCGGGCTGAAGGACGCGGCCGCGCCGGAGGCCGGCATCCTGGCTTTTTTCAAGAACCGGACACCGCTCGCCAAATTGCTGCGCGACACCAGCACCAACTGGCAAATCATTTCTTCGACGCTCGGCTTGTCCAAGGTGGATGCGCTGTACGGCAGCGACCCCAGGGCCGCAACGCTGTTGAGGCAGGGCTTGCGGGAAGACCTGGCGCTTACCGGCGAACCCATCCTGATAGACTGCTGCCCGATGCTGGGCGTGCTGACGCTCAATGCCCTGCTGGCAGCCGACCGCGTGCTGATTCCGGTTTCGGCCGATTTTCTTTCGCTGCAAGGGGTGCATCGCCTGGATGCCGCGCTCGGCGCGCTGGAGATCAAGCTGAAACGCCCGTTCGAGCGCCGCATCGTGGTTACCCGCTTCGACCACCGGCGCAAGCTTTCCTACGAAATATACGACAAACTCAAAGAGCGCTACGGGCAACTGGTGTGCAACACGCGCATCGGCGAGAGCGTGGCGCTCGCCTCCAGCCCCATGCACGGCAAGGATGTGTTCGCTTACGCCCCGCATAGCCCCGGTGCCGCAGAATATAAAGCGCTGGTTGCAGAACTGGCCGACGGCGGTTTCTTTGATTCCTGAAATACCGCTAACCCAAATATTTCGACCCGGCGTTTCCGCATACGCGCTAACTTGGAAAAACGTCATTCCGGCGCTGCGTGTGTTGTTGGGGCTTCAGCCCCTTACAACCACGGCGTACC
>VIKH01000141.1 GCA_008080515.1 Gallionellaceae bacterium
GAACTTGATTGCCGTTCGTGCTGAGCCTGTCGAAGCACAAGAATCCGTTCACATTTCGAATCTCAATGCGAACGGATTCTTGGATAATGCGTTCCGGATCAATAGAAGTGTCCCAAAAACAAATCGCTGCATAATGCTGTTCCCGGAGCCACCGCATACTGCTCGAAATCTGTCACGCCCGCTTCGCGCAGCACGTCTTCGTCCACGAAAAAATTGCCGCTGCATGTCCGGCTGTCGCGCGTCAGGATGCAATACGCCGCATCCGCCACGATGACGGGCTTGCGCGAGGCGCGCAGAACCGCTTCGGGAAAATTGTACTCGATGGCGGCGGTGGCGATGGTGGTGCGCGGCCACAGACAGTTTACCGCGATGCCGTCTGCGGCAAATTCGCGCGCCATGCCCAGCGCGCACAGGCTCATACCGTATTTGGAAATGCTGTAGGCCACGTGCGGCGCGAACCACTTCGCATCCAGGTTGAGCGGCGGCGACAGCGTGAGGATATGCGGGTTGGCGGATTTTTTCAGCAACGGGATGCAGGCCTGCGACGCGAGAAAAGTGGCGCGCATGTTCACCTGCCACATCAAATCCAGCTTCTTGGCCGGAGTATCCAGGGTAGGAGTCATGCTGATCGCGCTGGCGTTGTTGACCAGCAGGTCAATACCGCCGAAATGCTGCGCTGCCCGCTCAACCGCCGCCTTGATCGCCGCTTCGTCGCGCACGTCCAGTTGAATCGCCAGCGCCTCGCCGCCCGCTTGTTCCACCTCGGCGGCCACGCTGTGGATGGTACCATCCAGCTTGGGATGGGCCTCTGCCGTCTTGCCGGTAACCACCACATTCGCACCGTCGCGCGCGCAACGCAACGCGATTTCGCGCCCGATGCCGCGGGTGGCGCCGGTGATGAAAATGGCTTTACCGCGCAAACCAGCCATGTTCAGGTACGGTTCGCCGCCAGTTCCTCCGGCGCAAAATCATCCACCATGATGACCGTGCGCCGCAGCGCGTAATCGCGCTCCAGCAGCAACGCCTCGTCTATGCTAATGACACCCTTGTCGCGCGCCTCGGAAATGCGCAGCAACTCTTCCATCTCCTTGAGCTGCCCGGCCTTGAGCGCCTCATCCACCCTGGCCTGCACCGGCTCGCATGCCAGCGTGCTGAGCAGTGCGGCCTCCAATGCGCCGATTGGTTCATTTTCGTTATCCGGCAGATACATGCCTTTGGTCAGCCGGTCGCGCGCCTCCCCCGGCTGCATCAGCAGCTTTGAAATCTGATGCCCCAGTTCGTCGGGCGGCGGCGCCAGGCAGCGCCCCAGCGGGAAAATCAATACGCGCAGAACCAGCGCGGCAAGGCGGCTGGGGAAGTTTTGCAGCACGCCATCAAGTGCGATCTGTATCCGGTACAACCCATCCTGCATCGCCCAGTGCAGCAGCGGCAGGTCTTCTGCCGGCCGCCCGTCGGCCTCGAAACGCTTGAGCGCCGCCGAGCACAGGTACAGTTGGCTTAGCACATCACCGAGGCGCGCGGAAATTTTCTCGCGGCGCTTGAGGCTGCCGCCCAGCACCAGCATCGCGGCATCGGCCGCCAGCGCGAACGCCGCCGAACAGCGCGTCAGTTGCTGGTAATAGCGTTTCGTCGCTGCGCCCGGCGGAACCGGTATGCCGCGACCGCCGGTTAATCCGGAGAGCAACGCGCGCACCGTGTTGCTCAGGAAAAAGCTGATATGGCCAAACATGGCCTCGTCAAAATCACGCACCGCACGTTCGCGATCCTCATCGTGTGCCGCCCGGACTTCCTTGAGCACGTAAGGGTGGGAGCGGATCGCGCCCTGCCCGAAAATAATCATGGTGCGGGTGAGTATGTTCGCGCCCTCCACGGTGATGCCGATGGGTGTCTGCTGGTAGCTGCGCGCGAGATAGTTGCCCGGCCCCATGCAGATGCCTTTGCCGCCATGCACGTCCATCGCATCGTTGATGACGGTACGCCCGCGCTCGGTGCAGTGGTATTTGACGATGGCGGAAACCACCGAGGGTTTCTCGCCCATGTCCACCGCCGTGGCGGTCAGCGTGCGCGCCGCATCCATCAGGTAGAGATTGCCGCCGATGCGCGCCAGCGCTTCTTCCACCCCCTCGAATCTGCCGATGGGCAGCTTGAACTGCTTGCGCACGCGCCCGTAGGCCCCGCTGCTGCGCGCCGCCAGCTTGCACCCGCCGACCGCGCTGGCCGGCAGCGAAATCGAGCGCCCCGCCGCCAGGCATTCCATCAGCATGCGCCAGCCTTGGCCGATGCGCTCCCGTCCGCCGATGATGTAATCCATCGGAATGAACACGTCCTTGCCGGAAGTCGGGCCGTTCTGGAACGCTGAGTTGAGCGGAAAGTGGCGCCGCCCCACCACGACTCCGGGTGTATCGGTGGGAATCAATGCCAGCGTGATGCCGCGCGCTGTTTCCTCGCCAAGCAGGTGTTCCGGATCGTACAGCTTGAAAGCCAAACCGAGCAGCGTAGCGACCGGTGCCAGCGTGATGTAGCGTTTTTCCCAGGTCACGCGCATACCCAGCACATCCTGTTGGCCGCCGAATTCGCCGCGACAGACGATGCCGTAATCCGGGATCGCGCCCGCATCGGAACCGGCGAACGGGCCGGTGAGGGCGAAGCACGGCACCTCCAGCCCCTTGGCGAGACGGCGCAAATACTGGTCTTTCTGCTGCTGCGTGCCGTAGTGCAGCAGCAGTTCCGCCGGGCCCAGCGAATTCGGCACCATCACCGTCACCGCCGCCGTGCCGCTGCGCGAAGCTACTTTGGCCACCACCGCAGAATGCGCCTGGGCGGAAAACTCCAGCCCGCCGTACTCCCTGGGGATAATCATGCCGAAGAAGCCCTTGTCCTTGATGAATTGCCAGACGTGGGGTGGCAAGTCCTGACGTACGTGGGTGATGTCCCAGTCGTCCAGCATGGCGCACAACTGTTCGGTTTCGTTATCGAGAAAGGATTGCTCTTCAGGGTTGAGCGACGCTTTCGGGTAAGCAAGCAGCTTGCGCCAATCCGGGTTGCCGCTGAACAGCTCGCCGTCCCACCACACGGTGCCCGCGTCCAGCGCTTCCTGCTCGGTTTGCGAAACGTGGGGAAGGATCTTGCGGAAAATGCCGAGGGCGAAGCTGCTCACCACTGCGCGGCGCAGCGGGGGGATGCCCAGCACCGCAACCACGGTGGCAAGTAGGATGATGACAATCTGGAACAAGTCGGCTGAAAGCCTGCTCTGGATGGCGATGACTGGAACAAAGACAGCCATTGCTGCCAGCCAGCTCCAGATGGAAGCGCGGAAAAACGCCAGCACCATCACTGCTGCCAGTACCGCAAGCGCCGTCAAAATCGCCATTGCCGCTCCTCTTGTTATTGTGCTGTCAGACGTGAAGGTGATTAACTTTAACCTCACCGGGCAGTGCTGGCAATGATTTGCCTGACCGCATCGCGTTGCATGAGACACCCGGCATGTCGTGCATCGGCTCAAGGTGTACCCTGCATCGCTTCCCAGGCAAGGCAGAAAAAGCGGACAATCCAAAAAAATTGCGGCACCATCAGCACGATTAGTTATTGATCCGGCACAAATTGAACTTGAAAACCGTTCGTGCTGAGCATGTCGAAGCACAAGAATCCATTCACATTTCGACAAGCTCAATGCGAACGGATTAGCGTGCCGAATCTATAGCTTGAACGCAAAACTCTGCCTGAACCCGAAGCACCCGGAATAAGCCGCCATGGCCATCAAGGCAACCATTTTCAAAGCCTCGCTCCAGATCGCCGACCTGGATCGGCACTATTACGCCGACCATGCGCTGACTCTGGCGCGTCACCCGTCTGAAACCGACGAGCGCATGATGGTGCGCCTGCTCGCCTTCGCGCTCTATGCCGATGAAAAACTGGCCTTCGGCAAGGGCTTGAGCGATGACGACGAACCCGATCTGTGGCAGAAAGACCTTACCGGGGCGATCGAACGCTGGATCGAGGTTGGTATGCCGGACGAGCGCGCCATCCGCAAGGCGAGCGGACGCGCCGTCCGGGTTGCGGTCATCAGCTATGGCCGCGCGGCGCCTATCTGGTGGAGCGAAAACCGCGACAAGTTGCAGCGCCTTGGCAATCTCACCGTGCTCAACCTGGGCAGCGAAATTACGCTGGCGCTCGCCGCGCTGGCCAGCCGCAGCATGCAACTGCAATGCACCCTGCAGGAAGGCCACATCATGCTGACCAGCGAGGCGGGCATGATCGAGATCGAGCCCAAGGTATGGCAGGGCACGCTTGGCTGATGACTGCGGCCCATGCCCTCGCGGCGCGCCGTGCCGCGTGAGCATCCGGCATGCCCGTTGACCACGGGCGGAAATGCTGGAACACTGCGAACCAGAAAATGAGCCGGGCCGACAGGAATCCGGGCGGGGCCGTAAGTTGTAATGCTTTTAACCCAGATAATCCATTGGGCCGTCATTCCGGCGCTGCGTGTGTTGTTGGGGCTTCAGCCCCTTACAACCACGGCGTACC
>VIKH01000142.1 GCA_008080515.1 Gallionellaceae bacterium
CCGCACGTACGGTTTGATGAGGGAGGGCAGGCGAGAGCCTGTTCTCTACTCTACCCTTTATTCCCCCATGACCACTTTAGCCCATGCTGCGTTGTTTAAGCCATGCCTCACGATGCGAGCGCCTTCTTTCTTGTTTGAGTTCTTCAAGCTCAAAGCTATCTATGAACTGCTTTCTTTTTTGTTCTATCTCTCTTACCTTGGCATCCAAATCCAGCACGCCGCATCTGAGTTTTTCTGAAGTTATATATTCGCTTCTCTTGGATTCTAACCCGGCTATTTCTAAACTAAATTTTCTAATTTCTAAGGACACTCCATCAAGTCTTGATTGTAGTTCTGTCCTGTTATGACCATCATTCTTGAGTTCAAACATTCTAGAACGGTCATTTTTTGCCTGATTAATCCGATCAAAAATCTCGCCAATGTCATGCTTTACCTGTTTTATGTCATTAGTTATTTTGTCCTGCTCTTGTTTTAAATGCCCAATCTTTGTTTTTGATCTTTCGACATCGTCATAAGCTGAATCTCGATGGGATTTATAGGAATCAAGGTCGCCGAAACTTTGCCCAAACATGGAATGTGTTGGCAACTTTTTTCCCGCATTCCCAAATAGCCAAGGAGTTCTATCTGATTTTGCGTACCACGAATCAATCCGATCTTTGTAGTAGTTGAGTTTACTATATGCGCTGTCTTTTTCGCCGAATGCATCTGATAACAACTCTTTGACTTCGTTCTTCTTTTCATGGAGCTGAGATTTTTTTGTTCCAGCGGCATCTTTTTGGGCGTGAAGGTCATCCAGCTCTTGGTTGTAATTTCTTACAAAATAAGAAAGCATTGATTCGATTTCTATTGCATTTACCTCATGACTCCCTCTCTCCACTTTCTTTTTGTCTATTGAATCATCATAGTTGGTGCGTGCTTTGGACTCTATCGTGTCAAGTAGCTTCTTTTTCTCGTCATCAAATTGCTTTGTCGAAAATCTCCGTTGTGCCTGTTGCTCATGCTCGTGGCGGCACCGGCGTTCATACTGCGGAAAGTCTAGGTCAATCCGTATCTCTCGGAAAAAGTTCGTGATTCTCTCAAACATCTGACTTCATTCTGCCTAACGTGACCAAGTAAAAGAGGTAAAAGGAGCAAGCGTAGGGCGCAATAACCATCGGGCATTGCGCCGCATGTGGAACAACCGGCCATGAGGAGCCTCTTACGACATGAAGTGAGTCTGAAGGGTTGCGTATTTCCAACATGAAACGAGTCTGGCTGGATGCGGATTTTCAGGATTTGATCAGCGGCAGATATTTCGCAGGGTCAACCGGTTTGCCGAATTTGCGGATCTCGAAGTGCAGCTTGACCTGGTCGGTGTCGCTGTTGCCCATCTCCGCGATCTTTTGGCCCCTGCTCACGACCTGCCCTTCCTTGACCAGGATCTGGTCGTTGTGCGCGTAGGCGCTGAGGTAGGTCTGGTTGTGTTTGATGATGACCAGCTTGCCGTAGCCGCGCAGGCCGCTGCCGCTATACACCACTTTACCTGCCGCGCTCGCCACCACCGCCTGGCCGCGCTTTCCTGCGACATCTATACCTTTCTGGTTGGCGTTTTCGGAAAACTCGCCGACCACCTTGCCGCTGGTTGGCATGTCCCAATCCACAATGTCATCAGGGGCCTCGATGGCGTCATTCGCTGCGGCTATCGGTTTGGGTGCGGGCTTGGCTTCCGGTTTCGGCTCTATCTTGGTCGGCGCAACCGGTACGGGTTTCGATGCCGCTTCCTGCATTTTCTCGATTTCGGCCACGGCCTGCTCGGAGTAGGGCAGGCTGGCTACCTTGGGGTAATTTTTTACGGGTATTTCCTGCGGCTTGGCTTCCGATTCCGGCTTGGCTTCCTGTGCGAGCCTGGTTTCCGGCACCGGTTTGGGCGCGGTTGCAGCTTCGGCCTGGAACAGGCGGATTTCCTGGCCCACCTTGATGACATCCGGGTTCTGGATGCCGTTGAGGTCGGCGATTTCGTGATAATCGAGTCCGTGGTTGAAGGCGATGCCGTAGAGCGTATCGCCTTTCTGCACCACATAGGTCTGCGGGCGCCAGTCTTTCTCGGGCGCACTCTTTTCTGGTGGCGCCATTTTTTTTGTGGTCGCAACAACCGGCTGCTCGGCGGGTTTCTTTCCGGCTGCCCCGCGCTCCAGCACCGGCGCATGGCCGCCGCTCGAAGAGCAACCGGCCAGCGCGAGCGCGGCGAACGCAAGAGCGAATAAACGAAAGTTCGATATCATGCTTTGCCCATCATCAGCGGTACAAATCTGACTGGTTCGATGCGGGTTTCACAGTAGCCTTGCGCGGTCCGCGCAATCAGGCAAAGCGATTGTTCCGGTGCGCCCAAAGGCAGCACCATTCTGCCGCCTGGCGCAAGTTGTTCCAGCAGCGCGGGGGGGACATGGGTCGCTGCGGCAGCCATGATGATGCCATCGAACGGCGCCATTTCAGGCCACCCCACGCTGCCGTCCGCATAGCGCAGCGTCACGTTGGTCGTCCCCAGTTCGTTCAGGCAGGCGGTGGCGCGCTGATACAGCGGTTTGACGCGCTCCACCGAATACACTTTTCTCGCCACCTGCGCCAGCACCGCCGCCTGATAACCGCAGCCAGTGCCGATTTCCAGCACGCGATCCAGAGGTTTGCCATCACGCGCGATCTCGATCATGCGCGCCACGATGTAGGGTTGGGAGATAGTCTGGCCGAAGCCCAGCGGCAGCGATACATCGTCGTAGGCGCGGCTGGCCATCGCTTCATCCACGAAAATGTGGCGCGGCACCGCGTTCATGGCGGCCAGCACCACTTCATCGCGGATGCCCTGTGCGCGCAGGCGTTCGATCAGGCGGTCGCGCGTGCGCTGCGAGGTCATGCCGATGCCGGCGTGGCGTGTGCTTATTTCAGCCATCCGCGCACCGCATCGAGCTGGCTGTATTGCGTCAAATCTATTTGCAGCGGCGTGACCGACACGCGCTGGTTGGACAGAGCGTAAAAATCGGTGCCTTCACCCGCATCCTGTGCCTGACCGGCAGCGCCCACCCAGTACACGGTGCCGCCGTGCGGGTTGAGGCTTTTTACCACCGGTTCGGCCTTGTGGCGCTTGCCCAGGCGGGTGACTTCCAGACCCTGCAACTGGTCGTAGGGGATGTCCGGCACATTCACGTTCAACAGCCACGGGTGCGTGTGCGTGCGTTGCGCGAAGCGCTGCACCAGGTCAACCGCCACCCGCGCCGCCGTGCCGTAATGCTCCAGCTTCTTGCCTTCCAGCGAAACGGCGATAGACGGGATGCCCAGCAGAAAACCTTCCGTAGCCGCCGCTACCGTGCCGGAATAAATCGTGTCATCGCCCATATTGGCGCCGGAATTGATGCCGGAGATCACCATGTCGGGCTGGGTGTCGAGCATTCCGGTGACCGCCATGTGCACGCAGTCGGTGGGGGTGCCGTTCACGTAGTAAAAGCCGTTGGCGGCGCAGTGCAGGTTGAGCGGGCGGTCCAGCGTCAGAGAATTGCTCGAACCGCTGCGGTTCCGCTCCGGTGCCACCACCACCACCTCCGAAACGGCAGAAAGCGCTTTTGCGAGGTAAGCCAGGCCGGGGGCAAAATAACCGTCATCGTTGCTGAGGAGAATGCGCATCAGGTTGGTGTGGCGTGATGGGAGATGGCGATTATAAATGGTTCATGGTGAAACTTGCCGCCACCGCGCCGGAATGTCAAAAAATCCCTGTTCGCCATAAGCCGGGTCACCACATTGATGACGGGTCTTCGGTGGACAGAAGTTCGCTATCCATGCGGATATTCATTTCATTCCATAGCTCGATATGTTTGGCGGCTTCCTCGCTCATGTTGTCACGCCCGTCATCCTGGGTTCCGGGAAGCCACATCGCATTATCGTTGAAACTATTTTCTGGTACCAGATCGGTGCGCTCGTTGGCCAACTTGATCTGGCCGTTTACAGTATCGAGCACCAGAGGCATGGCGCCGGGCTCGGGGTGGTAGGTCAGCACCATGTAGGATTGATCGGGGGTCGCCATGGAATGGACGTGGGTGATGTGCAGATGGTCCACGCTGACCCCCATGGCCTCCAGGGTGACATATTTGGCAATCGCGTGATCCGCGTGGCTGCCCGCGTTGCGCGCCAGCATTTCGTAAGGGGTGGACCAGTGGGAGTGCCCCCACAGGTCATTGTCGGACTTGATCGGTATGCGGTTGATAAAGTCGTTGGCCAGCACCAGTTTTTCGGCGACGGGTTTGTCCTTGTTTTCGATGACCAGATTGCTCCAGGCGATAACCCGGTTGGCTGCGCTCTCGCCGAATTTTCTGCCGGTTTCCTTGATTATCCTGTTCGAGATGGCGGTGTGGTTGATTTCAGCCGCACTGGCGGCGGGTGGAAATGCCGCGAACAGTGATGCAACACAGAGTGCGATCCAAGCCAATACGTTCATGGTTTAGCTCCTGGGGTTGTAATGGCAGGAGTTTGGCAATGCCTGGTTAATGTATCCTTAAGGAAACGCAGATTAAATCATCCGTTCGCCCTGAGCTTGTCGAAGGGCTGGCGGTACCCATTGATTGTTATAGATTTAACCCGATCATGGT
>VIKH01000143.1 GCA_008080515.1 Gallionellaceae bacterium
GCCTCGCGTATGCGGGGCTTACTTGGCTCAGGGCGAACGGATGATTTAATCTGCGTTTCTTTAGCGGGTGAAGCGGCACAACCGTATTTCAAGAAATATTCAGGGGTTCAGATTTAGCAGGAAAACATTTTCCTGCAACCGGCTCAAGCCGCGCTCCCTGAAGCGCGGATTGCTGTCCAGCGCGTCGAGCTGCGCCAGCAGGCTGATTTTGGCGCGGCCCCGGTACAGCGCTTCCACTTCGCCAACAGAAACCGCAAAAGGCGGGCCGGACATTTCCGGTTGCTGATAGTCGAAGGTGAGCAGCAGCATTTGCGTTGTCGGCGGCAGGATGTCCAGCAGGTGGCGCACATAACGCGCGCGCATTTCGGGTGGCAGCGCGACCAGGGATGCCCGGTCATACACCGCGCCCACATCCTTCAGGTCGTCTTTGGTCAGATCAAAAAAATCGCCGCACAGGATGCGGATGCCGTACGCTTCGTAGCGCTCGAGATTGCCGCAGGAAGCGCGGCTGGGCTGGCAGCCGTTCTCCGTAAAAAACGCCTGCACGGCAATCGCGCTTAACTCCACCCCGAGCACCGGGTGCCCCTGTTCGCGCAGCCACAGCATATCCCGGCTCTTGCCGCAAAGCGGCACGAATACTTGCGCACCGCGAGCCGGATGCAGCGCCTGCCAGTGCCGGATCAGATAAGTGTTGATCTCGTTCTGGTGAAAGCCGATTTCCTGGCGCTGCCAGCGCTCATGCCAGAAGTTCTTTTCCATGGGTTGGCTCCGGGTTGATTATTGGGCAAGGCGCCGCCGGAACAGCACCAGCGACACGTAGAATCCGGCCAGGGTGTAGCCCAGCAACACCGCGACATGCAGGAAGGCATGTGATGGCAGCCCGCCATTCAGCAAGGGCCGCGCGATGTCCACCGCGTGCGATAAGGGCAACGCCGCCGAGGCGGCTTGCAGCATATCCGGCAGTTGCGCCACCGGAAAAAATACGCCGCACAGCAGCATCATGGGGGTGATGACCAGCGTGAAGTAGTACATGAAAAAATCATAGCTCGGCGCCAGCGCGGTCATGATCAGGCCGAGTGAGGCAAAGCATAGCCCCACCAGCAGCGCCAGCGGGATCGCCCACAGCGACAGCCAGGTATGCGCCAGCCCCAGCAGCCAGATTACCAGCAGCACCGCCGTTCCCGCCATCAGGCTTTTGCTCGCCGCCCACAGGATTTCCGCCAATACGACATCATCCAGCGTCACCGGCGTATTGAGGATGGCATCCCAGGTGCGCTGCTCGTGCATGCGCGCGAAGCCGGAATACAGTGCCTCGAAGCTGGCGCTGTTCATGGTGCTGTAGCACACCGTCCCCCCGGCGAGGAACAGCAGGTAGGAGGTGCCCTCCATCTCCGGCAGCAGGCTGCCGAGGCCGTAGCCCAGCCCCAGCAGGTAGATGATCGGATCGGCCAGGTGGCCGAGGATGGAGGTGGCCGCCACTTTTTTCCACACCAGGAAATGGCGCCGCCAGATCGGGATGAACCTGAAGCTCAGGCGGGGGAGGGTGTAGTGGCTGGAATTACTCATTACAAGGCACAGTCGAAGCAAGGCCAAGGCGGCAAGGTTGAGACGACGAAGACAGTGTTGATAGTACGGCAAGGAGCCAACTACCGCAGCCAACGCAGGAATTGCGATGAATGTGCCTTGTAATCATTCCCGCATCTCTCGACCGGTCAGTTTCAGAAATACATCCTCCAGGTTCGCCGGGCGGTGCAGGTAGCGCAGCGCGCTTTGCCCATGCAAGTGCGCCAGCAGCGGCCCCGCTTCGCCAACGTAGCAGAACGCGGTCTCGCCGCTCACCTCGAAACGCTGCGCGTAGTGCGCCGCATGTTCCCATGCCCATTTGCCTGCACCCTCGCCGAATACTTCCACCACCTGCGGCTCGATATGCTGCGCGATCAGGGCGCGCGGCGAGCCTTCGCTGATGATGCGCCCCTGATCCATGATGGCGAGGCGGTGGCACAGCCGCTCGGCCTCGTCCATGAAATGTGTGGTCAGCAGCAGCGTTTTTCCCTGCGCTGCCAGCTCGCGCAGGCGCTGCCAGATGAGGTGGCGCGCCTGCGGGTCGAGCCCGGTGGTCGGCTCGTCGAGAAAAATAATTTCCGGGTCATTCACCAGCGCGCGCGCCAGCGTGAGGCGGCGCTTCATGCCGCCGGAAAGCGTGGGGATTTTTGCGTCGCGCTTGTGGGCCAGATTGGCGAATTCCAGCAAACCAGGAATGCGCGCCTCGATTGCGTCATCTTCCATACCGAAATAGCGCCCGTACACCAGCAGGTTTTCCGCCACCGAAAAATCCGGATCGAGGTTGTCCATCTGCGGCACCACGCCCACGCGCAGCCGTGCTTCGCGCGCGTGGCGCGGCACTTCCTGGCCGAGCAATCCAACTTCACCACTGTCCGGGGCGGTCAGGCCGAGCAGCAGGCGCAGCGTAGTGGTCTTGCCCGCCCCGTTCGGCCCGAGCAGGCCGAAACACTCGCCCTTGGCGATGGCGATGCGGATGCCGCTCACCACTTCCTGCCCGGCGTAGGATTTGCGCAGATTTTGTGCCGAAATTACGGTATTCATTTGATGAGATGCACGAGCATTGCATGGCGGCAATAAATCGGTGTGTGTCATGTAGCGTCCTGCAATCCCTATTCGGAAACTTGATAATGCAAATGATCTGGCATTGCCACATAGCATAGTGTTTCCGCACAGCCTTCAACTTGCAACGCCATCAACTGCTGAACTACCTTGCGGCCATTTTCAAGTGATGCAAAATAAGGTGTCCGATTCTGCGTTACCGTCGTAATGGGGTACACCGTGCCTGATTGTGAAACACGACCCGAGCGCAGATTGTTATAGGCCATCACATCCCCGTAGGTCAGGTTTTAACCCGACAAACCGCTAACTCCGTCGGGATGAATCCCGACCTACGCACTTCTGATTTCCAGCTGGGCCAAGAATTGCGAATTTGTGCAATCTCATCAAATTTTCAGCCGCTCCACCACGCGCCCGTTCTTCAGGTGCTCTTCGATGATCTCGTCGAGATCGCTTTCGTTCTTGTAGGTGTACCACACGCCTTCCGGATAAACGACCAGCACCGGGGCATCGTCGCAGCGGTCCATGCAGCCCGCCGAGTTGATGCGGATGCGGTTTTTGTTGCTGTAGATGCCCAGCTCCTTGACCTTGTCCTTGACGTAGTTGCGCAGCTTTTGCGCGCCGTGCCTGCCGCAGCAATCCTCGCCGTCATCGCGCTGGTTGGTGCAAAAGAAAACATGTTTGTGGAAGAAAGGGCCGCTCATGATTTTTCCTTTTTCGTCGGGTAGGGAAGGGGGGAATCCAAGGCAGCATTTTACACCGCGCGCCGCGCGGCGATGCGCCACAGATAGCCGAGCAACAGGAGCGGGAACGCGAGCGTGGCGGTTTGCGACAGGCCGTTGTAGTTGAGCAGGTGGCCGTAGTGCCACTGGTAGAGGCGCATGGCGGCGGAAGGCGCGCCGCTTTCCAGCACCAGATGGGCCAGCACCAGGTAGGACAGCGCCACTCCTCCCGCGAACCGATTTCAGCAGCGCGGCGGCGGCGACAAACTTGACCAGCGCCACCGCGCACAGCAGCGCCAGCAGCGCCCCCGCCGCGTGGCGGCGCTCGCGCAGCAAGGTCAGCAGCAACAGCCCCAGCATCAGCAGGTTGAGCGTTACCGCCGCGCTCTCCAGCCAGTTGAACGGTTCGGCTGGCGCGGCGGCGAACGGCGCGCGCGCCGCTTCGCTGATGAACACGTTGCCCAGCATCGGCAGGGAAGGGTTGGTCTGTGCGAACACCCACAGCGCCACCAGCGCCAGCCCGAAATCTGCCCCTTCGTGGCTGTGGAGCAGGCGGGAGCGCCACAATCCGAGATGCGATGCGAACCAGGCGCGCCGGGCGATGCTTGCCGCCAGCAAGCCGCCGGCCAGCGAGCCGATGCCGTTGGCGAGCAAGTCCAGGTTGGAGCTGGTGCGTGCCGGCAAATATAGTTGCGCGTACTCCATCGAGGCGGAAAGCGCCGCTCCGCACAGGGTGGCGAGCAGCACGCTCCCGGTTGCGCCGAAGTGCGCGCGCAGCGACAAGCCGAGCAGCAGGCCGAACGGCAGATAAGCCAGCAGGTTGGCCGCCGCGTCGAACGGGGTATAGGTCTGCATCAGCGGCGCGGCCAGCACGGCGGAGAATTCCAGCCCCTGTTCCTGCCAGCCGGAAAACGGCGACAGGCTCGCGTAGGCGATGAACAGCGCGTAGCCTGCGGCGAGGTAACGGCGCAACAGGGGAGAGGGGGGCGGGAGGCGGGGTTCGTCCATCATTTACGTGGTGAGTTTACCCCATCCGGTGGTGCCTGGAATGGCGGAAAATGGTAGGATTGCGCGTCATCTGAAATTCCCGCCCGACTCTTGGTTTCTGGAGATTTTCCAACATGTTGATTCAACTTGCTGCCATTGGCCTGCTGGTGGCGCTGTTGCCGCTGACTATCGTTTGGGTGTCGAGCGACCCGGACAAGTATCGCAAGCTGGTGTGGGTCACGCTGTTTCTCACCTTTGACCTGATCATGTTCGGCGCGTTTACGCGGCTCACCGATTCCGGCCTCGGTTGCCCGGATTGGCCGGGCTGTTACGGGCAATCCAACCCGGTGCAGGCGCACGCGGACATCAGCGCCGCCGAAGCCGCGCTGCCGACCGGCCCGGTGACGGTAGTGAAAGCCTGGATCGAAATGCTGCACCGCTATCTGGCCATGTGCATCGGCGTGCTGATCATCGCGCTGACGGTGATCGCCTGGCGCAGAAAGTGGCAATCGGGCGGAACGGACACGCGGTTTTCTCCGGCATTTTCGGCGGCGCTGCTCGGCTTCGTCTGCCTGCAAGGGGCGTTTGGCGCCTGGACGGTCACGATGAAATTGCAGCCGGTGATCGTGACGATCCACTTGCTGCTGGGCATGCTGCTGCTGGCGCTGCTGGCCTGGCTCGGCGCGCGCCAGAGCGGCC
>VIKH01000144.1 GCA_008080515.1 Gallionellaceae bacterium
GCAAGGAGGACGCCAACGGGTGCCCGGCGGCTTGGCCGCCACCCTCTTGCAGCCCCCGCGAGTACCCCAGGCGGTGTGCGGTCACATAGAAGATCAGCGCCACCGCACCAAACGATAGCCAGAATCCCGGCGACAGCACCGCCCACGGATCCACCAGCAGCACCGCCAGCAAAGCGGCAGCAAGAATTTGCGATGCGGCCACGGCGCGCGATAGCCACAGTGCGGCGGCAATAACGGCCAGCATGTAAACGGTGCGCTGGGCCGGCACGGAATAGCCGGACAGCAATGCGTAAGCCAGCGCCACCAGCAGCCCTGCTGCCGCTGCGGCTTTGCGTGCAGGCAGGCGCAGAACCAGCCGCGTGCTGCGCCGCCACGCCGTATATGCGAGCGCGAAAGCCATCCCGGCCAGCATGGTGATGTGCAGGCCGGAAATGCTCATCAGGTGGTTGACCCCGGTGCGCGCGAATACTTGCCATTGCGCGGCTGGAATACTGCCCTGGTCGCCGATGGCGAGGGCGATCAGTACCCCCGCATATTCCGCGTCGCCCAGCGTGCGCCGAAAATGTTCGCGCACCGACTCGCGCATTTGCTCGACAAAATATCCCGGCGCCGCGACTCCCGCATCCAGCCGCCGGTTGTCGCCCTTGCCATGCACATAACCCGTCGCGCGCAAGTTTCGCTCCAGCGCCCATGCCTCGAAGTCGAAACTGTAGGGGTTGCTGGTGCCGTGCGGTTGCTTGAGGCGCACTGTAAGCTGCCAGCGTTCTGCGGCGCGCAGCGCCAGCGCTTCGCCTTCCTCGCCGATATAGGTGGAGAGCCGCAGGCGGCTCGGCACCCGGGCGCCCGGGGTGGCGACGCGCTCGACATCGAAAGCAAAACTCAAGCCGCGCTCGTGCTGTCTGGGCATCTCTGCCACCACGCCCACCACTTCGATATCCTTGCCTTGCCATTCGGCGGGGAAACTGTCGGCCAACCGCAGTTGCGCTACCCACGCGGCGTAGGAAAAACCGAGCGCGCACGCGATGGCCGCAACCAGAACGCGGCGGATCGCGCGCTGCCATGGCGTGCGGTGTGGTAGCAGCGGGGCGGCGAGCAACGGCGCGAACCATCCGGCGATATGCAAGTCGGGTAGCGCCGCCTGCTGTTGCAGCAGCCATACACCGAACGCGAAGAAGAGGCAAACTGAAACCATGCGACGTAGCGGAAAACAGAAGTTGCGGGTGCCACGCGCACCGTCTCGAATGGTGTGGTACCGGCTACTCTGGTTTGCGCCGGTTTGGGTGCGCCCTCCCAATCCGCAGGCAGTGTAGCGTCAAATCGGCAACGCCACGAGAGGTAATGCGGGTGAAAGCTGTTGCAGAACCGTAAAGTGGAGCCTTACCGCTGCTCCGTAAAGGGCACCTCAAGTCAGGGTTGCCGCAAGCAGGTTGCGCTCACTTGAGAGACAGAATCCATTGCACGATGCTTTTGATGTCGCTGTCGCTGATGGATTTCGGGGTGGCGGGCATCGGCATCTTCCCCCATGTTCCGGCACCACCGTTGCGGACTTTTCTTTCCAGCGCGGTTTGCGCGCTTTTGTCATTCCTGTATTTTGCGGCTATTTCCTTGAGAGAAGGCCCCAACGCCTTCTGCTCAAGCGCATGGCAGGTCATGCAATTGCTATTTATCGCCAGTTCTTCCCCGTTTGCTGCCAGCGCGTTATCCGCAAACAGGCTCGCCGCCAGCAAGGCTATAAAACGAAAATACATTGCTATGTTCCCCAGATTGATTGCCGCCACTCCAGATCGGGTGCCCGCTTCGAGCCGCAGCCCGATGCGCGAAATTTGTTTCGCGCCACCGCGCCTCTACCCCGCCTCAAGACCGGGTTCTGCCTCCCCCCATTTGGTAACGGTATAGCGCGAAAGTTTCACGCCATCATCCCAGAAATCCCCCGGTAGCCCTGCCTTGTTTTTGAGAGAAGCGAGAAACTGGCGCGGTTGCGAATAATGCTCCCACACCTGCGGCAGGTAGGTGCTGCGGCGATTAAGATATTCGAACACGATGCCGTCAACGCCCGGGCGCAATTGAGCCAGCGCGTCCGCCTCGTCTCGAAAACTCATCTCCCGGGTCGGCGACAGCACGGATATCTCAATTTTTGTGCTGTCCAGTTCCGCCAAGGCCAGCGGAGGAAAGCGCGAATCGTGCAGGGCGGCGGCCACCGCGTTGCCTTTGACATCGGCGAGCAGGGAGCGGTGCGCCTGCAGCGAGCCGATGCAGCCGCGCAGCCCCCCATGCCGGGTGAGGGTGACAAAACATGCGCCGGGCTCGGCCAGCCAGGGCGCGGATTCGTCAACCTGGCACGGAACGTTCAGCGCACAGGAAATGGCCGCACGGGCGATGGGCGGCAGGATGCGGCCTTGTTCCGCGTCAGGCATGGCTGCCGGTAAACGCGAATGATGCGTAACCCACCACGCTGTCGCGCTTACCGGCGGTGTCGCCGGAATTGCGCGAGTCGAGCAGGTGCGGGGTCAGGTGGTGATGGCGCGCAGCCTCCAGCAGGCCGCTGATCGGCGTGCCGCCGCAAGCCTGCTCGTGCGCGATGAGAGATTCCATGCCGAGTATGCTTTGGACGGTCACGGCATCCGCTCGTTGCGCGATTTCGTAGGGCAGGTAGTGGGAAAGATCGGAGCTGATCACGATCAAAGTCTCGTCGCCACCCCACAGCAGTTCCAGCACTTCTGCCACCGCTTCCGGCGAGGTCATGCCCACCGCCAGCGGCAGCAACTTGAAGCCGGATAGCACGGCCTGCAAAAACGGCAACTGCACTTCCAGAGAATGTTCCAGCGCGTGCGCCTGCGGGCTGACGCTGACTTGTGGCAGATGCGAGATGGATTGCGCGGCTTCCTGATCCACCGGTATCGTACCGAGCGGCGTGGCGAAGGCGTCAGATCCCGGCAGCGCCAGCCCGCTCACCGCAACGCGGTGGGTCGGCCCGAGCAGCACCACGCGGCGGACGTGCGCCGCCACCTTTTTCAGTGCCGCATAGCCGCTGGCGGCGACCGGCCCGGAATAGACATAACCGGCGTGCGGCACAATCAGCGCCTTGGGACGATATTCGCACGGCTTTGCCGCAGTCAGCAAAGCGCCCACCTCACGCGCCAGAACGTCCGGTTCGGCGGGATAGAACATGCCGGCTACAGCGGGGAGACGAATATTTTGCATGGCAGCCCCACAACAATTAGAGAATATCTGGTCGAGGCGAAAAGCGTGGCAGGACAACTACTCATTTGCAAGGCGTATTCTGGCAGAAACCTGGCCTTCTTGAAACAGGCCAGCCGAGTGCATCGGGCCACTGGGCCGCATTCAGCCCGCATGCGGTAAAGTCCGCGCCACCACCCACGCGCTCACTTCGCGCGCGCCCGCTTGGCGCAGCGCTTCCGCCAGCTCATTGATGGATGCGCCGCTGGTCATCACGTCATCCACCACGGCAACGTGTTTCCCGGACAAGTCTCCGGTACAGGCAAACGCTTTGCGCATATTCCTGCCGCGCTCCTTCCACGGCAACGCGGATTGTGGCGGGGGATCGCGCACGCAACCGCGCTCGCGCAAGCGCGCCGGATGCAGCGGCATCGCCACGATGCAATCGGGGCGGGTTTCGATGCGCTGCGCCAGCCTGCCCGCCAGTTGCGGGGCCAGCAGCAACTGCTCGCCAAATTTCAGCGCTTGCACCAGCTTGTCAACCGGAAAAGCGTAGGCGAAAACCGCCACCGTGCGATCAAATTGCGGCGGGCGTTTCAGGCAGCGCCCGCAGGTTGAACCATCCGGGGTGGGCAGGGCGCATACCGGGCAACGCGCGGCGCTCAAATAGGGCAGGGCGGTATCGCACGCGCCGCACCATACCCCATCGCGGCTTGCAGCGCCGCACAGCAGGCAGGGCTGCGCGGGTAGCGCGCACTCCATTCTTGAGCGGATGTTCATTACATGCCCGGCAATGAAGTATTTTCCAATACAGAAATGAGTCTGAACGCCGGGCGGTGAGTCCGGTTTTTTGAGTCTTGTTTTGAACCGGTCGGTTTGTAAAAGTCTCTTGCTCG
>VIKH01000145.1 GCA_008080515.1 Gallionellaceae bacterium
CTGCTCAAGCACGACCCGGCGGGGCTGGAACGCGGCTTCCACGGTCGCTTCAACCGCTGGTTCGAGCGCGTGACGGCGAGCTACGTCGGCGGGGTCAGTCGCGCCACGCGCAGACTGCTGCGCTCGCTGTTGATTTATGCGGTGATAGTCGCGATTGCCGCTTGGGCATACCTGAAGTTGCCCGGTAGTTTCCTGCCGGAAGAAGACCAGGGTTACCTCGTCACCGCCATCCAGTTGCCGCCTGCGGCCACCCGCGAACGGGCGCAAGCGGTGCTGGAATCGGTCGAGCAGTTTTACCTGAAGCAGCCGCAGGTGGACAAGGTGGTCGGCGTGCTGGGCTTTTCCTTCTTCGGGCGCGGCCAGAACATGGCGCTGGCTTTTGTCCGGCTCAAGGATTGGGATGACAGGCCGGGCAAGGAAAATTCGGCGCAGTCGCTGATCAAGCGCGCCAACATGGAATTTTTCCGCATGAAGCAGGCGATGCTGTTCGCCATCAACCCGCCGCCGATACCGGAGCTCGCCTCGGCGGGTGGCTTCGATTTTCGCTTGCAGGATCGCGGCGGGGTCGGGCGCGAAAAACTACTCGAGGCGCGCAACCAGGTGCTGGGCATGGCGATGGGCGATAAACGCCTGACCGCCGTGCGCCCGGAGGGCCAGGAGCCCGCGCCGCAACTGTTCCTCGACATAGACCGCGACAAGGCGGAGACGCTGGGTATTGCTGCCGCCGACCTCAACGATACCCTGCAATCGCTGTTTGGCGTGTCCTATATCAACGATTTCGTGCGCCAGGGGCGGGTGCTGCGCGTGCAGATGCAGGCCGAGGAAACGACGCGCAGGAGCGAGGCCGATCTGATGCGCGTGGCGGTGCGCAACAGCGCCGGGCGCATGGTGCGCCTGTCGGAGTTTGTCCGCACCCGCTGGGTGGCGGGCGGGGCCAAGCTGGACCGCTACAACGGGCTGGCGGCGATGAAGATATCCGGGGCGACCGCGCAGGGCGTGTCCAGCGGCGAGGCGCTCGCCGCGATGGAGGCCATCGCGCAAAAATTGCCGCCGGGCATCGGCTTCGAGTGGTCGGGCATTTCTTCCGAGGAAAAAATCTCCGGACAGCAGGCACCGCTGCTGTTCGGCGTGTCGCTGCTGGTGGTCCGTGCCGCTCGGTGCCTTCGGCGCGCTGGTCGCGGTGGAGTTGCGCGGACTGCCCAACGACGTCTATTTCAAGGTCGGGCTGATCGCCATCATCGGGCTGGCCGCCAAGAACGCCATCCTGATCGTCGAGTTCGCGCGCCGCCTCGAGGACGAAGGGCGCGAGCGCCTCGATGCCGTGCTGGAAGCCTGCCGCCTGCGCCTGCGCCCGATCCTGATGACTTCCATCGCCTTTGTCGCGGGCGTGTTTCCGCTGGCCATTTCCACCGGCGCGGGCGCCGAGAGCCGCCGCGCCATCGGCACCGGCGTCATCGGCGGCATGGTCGCCGCCACCGTATTGGCGATATTCCTGGTGCCGGTGTTCTTCATGGTGGTGCGGCGCATTTTTCCGGGGCATGCGCGGCAGCATCAGGGCGATAGCCATGAATAAATCCCACTCCATTTCAGCGGCCATCGTTTCCTGCTGCCTGCTTGCCGCATGTGCCAATGCGCCCGGTTACCAGCGCCCGGATATGGAGTTACCGGCAAGCTGGCCGGCAAAACAGGGCGATGCCCGCCCGGCTGCCGCTGCTCCAGGCGGGCACTGGTGGAAAATTTACGGCGACCCGGTTCTTGACCGGATCGAAGAGGAAGCGCTGGCCCACAACGCCGACGTGCAAGCCGCGCTGGCGCGGGTGCTGGAAGCGCGCGCCCTGCTGGGCTTGGCCGATGCGGACCGGAATCCGGCAGTAAGCGCAAATGCCAAAGGCAGCCGCACCGGCAGCAGCCTGGCTACAGCTTCGCCCAGACCCGCCGGTTCGCCGCGCGCCCAGAATTCGGCACGCGTGACTTTGGATGCCAGCTACGAGCTGGATCTGTGGGGAAAATATCGCCACGCCAGCGAAGCGTCGCGCGCGGAAATGCTGGCCGCAGAATCCGCCAGGGACGCAGTGCAGCTTACGTTGGCCGCGCAGGTGGCCCAGCAATACTTCGCGCTGTTGGCTGACGACGCGCAAGCGGCAACCTTGCGCCGGTCGCTGGCCGGTCGCCAGGAAAAACTCGCGCTGGACCGGAAACGGTTTGAGGTCGGCCTGCTTTCCGAATACGAAACCCGCCAGGGCGAAGCCGAGGAAGCAGCCGTCCGCTCGCAGCTCGCCGCGATCGGTCTGGCTCGAGAAAAACAGGAAACCGTGCTTGCCCTGCTGCTGGGGCGCTCGCCGCGCGAAGTGATGGGCGGCACGCTGGAGCGCGGCAACCCGGCTCTCCCCGCGATGCGGGTGCCGGAAGGATTGCCCGCAGCGCTACTGCTGCGCAGGCCCGATTTGAAAGAAGCCGAGCTGCGCCTGACCGCGCTGGATGCTAGGATCAGCGTGGTGCGATCCCAATTCTTCCCTTCGATTTCGCTCACCGCCTATCTCGGCAGCGAAAGTGCCTCGCTGGCCAACCTGTTCTCCGGCCCGGCGGGCATATTCCAGTTCGCCGCCAACGTCAGCCAGCCGATATTTAATTCCGGGCGTACCGGGTTCGGTGTGGATGCGGCGGAAGCGCGCCGCGACCAGGCGTTGGCGCAATACCGCAAAGCGGTTGCCAGCGCGTTTGCCGACGTGCGCAACGCGCTGGCCGCGCAGGAAGCCGCGCGGCAGATAGCGGAATCAGAAAACGCCCGTAGCAGGGCGCTGGTGCAGGCTTACCGGCAGGCCGAGTTGCGCCACCAGGGCGGGATCACCAGCCGCTTCGAACTGCTGGAAGTGGAGCGGAATGTACTGCAAGCCGAACTCAACCGCATAGATGCCGAGCGGGCGCAACGGGCCGCCGTTGCAGACTTGTTCAAGGCGGTGGGGGGAGGGTGGTAGCCCCGCAGCTGCGCATAAGTGCTAATCAGACTTGAGTTTTGACCGGGGTAAATTTGTTACCACACTGCTTTGGGCTGCCTGCACACCATAACACAGCGTATTTACTGGACTACCGGACGGATTGGAATGCGGAATTGGCGGAGGCGGTGAGATTCGAACTCACGAACGGTTGCCCGTTGCCGGTTTTCAAGACCGGTGCAATCGACCACTCTGCCACACCTCCAAGGCACTACCTGCAACAAGTTTCAAGACTGCCGCCTTCAACCGCTCGGCCAGGCTTCCCCGTTTCAGAGCGCGCATGATACCCGAAACTGCTCCGGGGTAGTGTTCGGCGGGATCACGGCGCGGCTGCCCCTGCGTGCTGCCAGTATCGCTTGTGGCTTTTGCGGTAACGCTCAACGCTGAAACTCCGCGCATCCATGCTGACGATAATCGCGCCGTCCTCATCCGAGCGCAATAACTCGCTACCCGCTGTGCGATAGCGTTCGACTACTTCTTCCTTGGGGTGGCCGAAACGGTTGCGGTAACCGGCGGCGAACACGGCGTAACGGGGGTGTACGGCTTCCACAAATGGCTGGGTGGATGAGGTTTTGCTGCCGTGGTGCGGCACCAGCAACAGGGTGGCGGGGAGCTTATCGCCATGCTGTTGCAGCAGGCGCCGCTCGGCTTCCTTCTCGATATCTGCGGCAAGCAGGATGCTGTAAGCGCCCGCGCTGATGCGCAGCACGCAGCCGAGGTTGTTCTTGCTGGTTTTTCCGGACGAGTAACTGGCGCGCGCAGGATGCAGCATCTCGAAGCGCACGCCTTCCCATTCCCAGCTTTGGCCGTCGGCGCAATGCTGTGGTTCGCGCGCCTGTTGCAGGATGGGGCTGCTGTCGGGTAGCGATGACAACAACCAGCCGACCGGCATGGCCTGCATCACCGATAGCGCACCGCCGGTGTGATCGCTGTCGTCGTGCGTGATTATCAGGCCATCCACTTGCGGGATACCCTGTGCGCGCAGCGAGGGAACCAGGATGCGGTTGCCGCTGTCGGCCTCGCCGCTGAAATCCGGCCCGGTATCGTAGAGCAGGGCGTGTGCGTGCGTCTGCGCCGCGACCGCCATGCCTTGCCCCACATCGAAGATGATGAGGCGCAACGTGCCGGGCGGCGGCGTGGCCGGAAATACCAGAAACATCGGCAGCATGGCGATCAGACCCAGCCAGCGCGCCGGAAAACCGCGCGGCAACAAACACCACAGCGCGCCGGCCACACCCAGGGCAACGCTCCACGCGGGCGGCGCGTGTTGCGCCCAAACCGCATCCGGCAGTTGGCTCAACCACTCCAGCGCGGTCATGCCCGCCGCCATGGCCCGATGCGCGAGATGCAGGATCCAACCGAAGGGCAGCAGTGCGCCCAGCAAGGCGAGCGGCGCCACGATGAAACTCACCAGCGGAATGGCAAAGGCGTTGGCGGCGGGCGACACCAGCGAGACTTGCTGGAACAGCGCCAGCAGCGGCGGGATCAGGCCGATCATCATGGCCCACTGGACGCGGCCATACTCTGCCAGTCCCCGCAAGGAGGACGCCAACGGGTGCCCGGCGGCTTGGCCGCCACCCTCTTGCAGCCC
>VIKH01000146.1:0-3553 GCA_008080515.1 Gallionellaceae bacterium
TATCTACCTGATGTTCTCCGCGCTGCTGAACGTGTTGCTCGGCATCTACCTGCAGCCCCGGCGGGAGCGCAGGGCAAGCATGCTGCAAACCTGCGGCAGCCTCGCGCTGCTGTTGCCGCCCTTCCTGCTGGCCTTTTCGTTTTTCATGGATGCGCAAACCGTGAACCTCGAGCGGCCGGTCGCGGCCATCGGCATCTATCTCACCGCGCTGGGCGTTGCGCTGCACCTGGGCGCGCGGCTCGCGGATAGAGCCTGAAGCGGCGACACCGGAGGACCTTTGCGTGAACGCGACCGGAGACAAGAGATGATCCTGACAGGCGGCTGTTTCTGCGGCGCTCTGCGCTACACGATTGAAGGCGGCATTCCGATGAAGGCGCTGTGCCTGTGTCACACGTGCCAGAAGATTTCAGGTGGCGCAGGCAACTTGTTCATCGGTGTGGAGGCGAGCGCCTTCCGCTACACGCAAGGCGAGCCGCGGCGCTTTGCGCGTGAACCTGGCACGTCACCGGCCCGCGAGTTTTGCGGTGAATGTGGCGTTCACATTGCCGCGCGCTCACCGCGCTTGCCCGAAGGCCTGGTCGTAAAGGTTGGAACCCTCGACGATCCAGCAGCCTTCGAAGGTCCAGCGCTGGTGTTCTGGGCGTGCGAGAAGCAAGACTTCCACATGCTCCCGCCAGGCGCGCAGGTCTTTGCGACACTGCCGGGGCGCTGAGCAGCTGGAATAGCGGCAGGGGCTGCGCGTTTTGGAGCATAATGGGCGTCTTCGCGCCCGCCATCTGGCAAGGAGAAACCCATGAGACGCAAGAACGTACAAGCAGCCGGCGCCGGCGTAAGCCTTGGCACGGTACTAGCCATCATCATTTCCTGGAGCGTGAATCACTCTATCCTGTGGGCCCTGGTTCATGGGTTCCTGGGCTGGATCTACGTGCTCTACTACGTGTTGCTGGTCCGCTGATCCGTAAGGCAGGTTTGCCTGAGGCAAAAGGATGCCGCGCTATTACCCTTCAAGAATCGACTGGTGGATCTATGCGTCCATCGGGCTTGCCATCGTCGCGATCATCGGCAGTGGCGTGACAGTGTGGATCGTCGAACCCAATGCAGCGTCAACAGCGCTGCCGATCATCGTAACCGCGGCCATTGCGGCCATCGCCGTGCCGCTCATGCTGCTGCGTGGCACCGGCTACACGCTCGAACCCACGCGCTTGCTGATACAGAGCGGTCCACTGAAATGGGTCGTCCCGCTGGCGGAAATCCACAGCATTGCGCCGACGCGCAATCCGCTGTCCAGTCCCGCGCTGTCGCTTGATCGCCTATTGATCACCTATGGCCCGGACCGCAAACAGATTATGATTTCGCCCGAGGACAAAGCAGGCTTTCTCCGGGAACTCGAAGCGCTGCGCGGTACACTGTGACGATGAGAACGCCGTATTCACGAGCTTTGTGGTTTCTGGTGCTACTGCTGAGCTTGCCGCTGCACGCGCAGGAACCACCGCCCGACCTGGCGGCCATCGTCGGCACCTACCACGGCGAGGCGCTCAATGGTGGCGGCCTCGCGCCGGTGACCACCGTGTTTCGCCTGGCGTCCGGTAACCGCCTGGTGGGTGAGTACATAGTCAGCGATGCGCGCGGCACTTTCCATGGCACGATATCGAATGCCTTCTTTGAAGACGGCAAGCTGAGCGTCGAATGGACCGATCGCGACGGTGAAGGCTATGCGGAGTTCACGTTCAGTCCCGACTTCCGCAGTTTCGAGGGCATCTGGGCCTCGTACGACAGTCCGAACGGTTCTCCCTGGAGCGGCGAAAAGGAATAGCGAATATGCGTCTGATCGGAATGCTGGACTCCCCCTTCGTGCGCCGCACGGCGATCTCGCTGGAAATTCTCCGCATCCCCTTTGAGCACGAAGCGGTGTCGGTGTTCAGCACCTTCGCGCAATTCAAGGGCATCAACCCGGTCGTAAAGGCGCCGACGCTGGTGTGCGACGACGGCGAAGTGTTGATGGACTCGTCGCTGATACTGCAATTTGTCGAAGCGGCGCATGGCAGGACGGGCGCGCTATGGTCGCGCGAGCCCTTGCAGTTGCAACACGAAGTGCGTGCGGTGGGTCTGGCGCTCGCGGCCTGCGAGAAGGCGGCACAATATCTCTACGAACGCAATTTGCGCCCGGCAAGCATGCAGTATGCCGTGTGGCTGGAGCGTGTCGAAGGTCAGTTGCTGGCTGCGTGCGCGGGACTCGAAGCGCAGTTCCAGCAGCATCCGCAGCTTGCGCAGGCGGGGTTTTCGCAGGCGATCATCGCAAGCGCCGTGGCCTGGCAGTTCATTCAATCGATGCTGGCGGAACTCGTGCCAGCCGCCAAACATCCGCAACTGACAGCCTTGTCCGCACGCATGGAACAAACGCCGGAGTTCCTGAAATACCCGCCGCTTGGCCCCGGCGTGCCTGGGCTCTCGCGTTAGCCAGGGCTCACGAGCGGTCGGTTTCGGCAAGCTGCTTTAACTTGCTGAACACCGTGCTGGAGTTTTTGGCGGCCATCTTCTTCATCATCGGGGCAAGCAGGATGCCGATGATCTTCATGAAACCCTTCAGGGTGACTTCCGAGTGCTGGGTTACGCGCGTGCGACCGCCCAAATCTTCGAGGCGGTAGTCGACGCGCAATAAGAAAGGGCCGGTGATTTCGCAGGCCAGGTAGCGGTCCTGTTCATAGCCAGTGACTGTGCCAAACATCTCCAGGCGGCGTCCGTTCTCTACGTACAACTGCCGGAACGTACTGCCTACCTCACCCGGCACGGCCTTCAACACTTCCGCCTCGACGAGGTTCGGCAACCACAGCTTGTTGCGATCGGGCTCAAAGATCCACTTGAAGACGCGCGCCGGTGGTGCGTCGATGTCGATTGTGAAGGTGTTCATTCGTCCACGGGCTCCCACAGCTCGATACGGTGGCCATCAACGTCGTTGACCCACGCGAAGCGGCCGTAATCATATTCCTCCAGCGGCTTCACCTGGGGGATGCCGTCGGTTTCGAGTTGCGCAAGCAGCGCGTCGAGTCCCCGCACGCGATAGTTCACCATGAATTCCTGATCCGCCGCGCCGAAGTAGTCCGAGTCTCGCGCAAACAGGGACCATACGGTGAAACCCGTCACCTCGGGCCGCTCACGTTCAAGCCAGAGGAAGTTTGCGGCTGGACCCTGGCCCGCAATGCCGAGGTGATCGCGGTACCAGGCGCGCGTGGCGGTGGGGTCAGCGCTCTTGAAGAAGATGCCGCCAATGCCGGTGACGCCCGGCGCGGGCGGTTCCTGCGCCAGTGCGGCGCCCACGGCGGCACCCAGCGCGAACGTCGCTATAAGAATCGTCATTCCTGGAAGACGTTCAGTACCCATGACACCTCCGTTGGCGTGTTGTTGTGGATCATGGCATGACGCGCTTGCCACCGTTTGACGATTCTTGCGCTCAACCGCGCTTCAGTTCAACCGCCATGCAGACTTCGTAGGCGTGAATCCCGCGCTGGCCGCCGATGTTGGCGGAGCGCGGAAAGAGCAGGGGCGTGCTGTTGCG
>VIKH01000146.1:3580-5088 GCA_008080515.1 Gallionellaceae bacterium
GCGAATTTCGTCGGCGAGGCCCTGGTACGCATGGAGCAGGTGGTTGCTGCCGCCGTTGTATTGCACGCTTGCATAGAGTCCACCCTTGAATTCGAGATAGCGGGCTTTGCCCGCCGGTGCCATCCGCTCGCGCAGCACAACGCAAACATCGGCGCGCCGCTGCGCCTCGGGGGTCAGTGTTGGATCGTCGAGGAAGAGGCCGGCGAATAGCGGTTGGACGCTGGTATTGCCGCCCGCAAGTTCCAGTACTTCCGTCCACGGGCTGTGCGCTTCGCCGAAAGATGCATTGAGCATGCCGTAGTCACCCGTATGCCTTAGCGCAAGCAGGTGCATGTCGGGCAGCCGGCCGAAGCTTGCACGGGACAGGGAATATGCTGCGCTCTCATGGAAGTTGCGATTCTGCACGCGCTCGGCCTGCGCGGCCCGTGCCATCTTGCGATAGTCGCTGGGACTATGGCCGAGGGCGGCCTTGAAACGGCGCGAAAAGGTTTCGAGGTTGTGAAAGCCGAGGCTGAAGGCGAGTTCGGTTACCGGAGTGTCGCTGACCGCGAGCTGAAACGCCGCCTTCTCGATGCGCAGGCGTTCGACGTGCTGTTTCGGTGTCTCGCCAATCGAATCCTTGAAAGTGCGATGGAAGTGGAACTCGGAGCTGCCGAAGCGCGTGGCGAGCGCGCCAAGGCTGAGGTCCTGCTCGAGGTCCTCTTCGATGTTCAGCAAGAGCGATATTAGACGCTCGCGGTCGGGCATGGGAATGAGCAGGTAGCTGGCGACGTGGCGTAGAATACCGCAATTCAGGTTATAGACAGGAATGCACGATGCCGGGCCGGGTCAGCGCGGTGCTCTTCGTGAAGGACCTCGCGAAGGTGGCCGCCTTCTACAGTGCCGTGTTGCGGCAGCCACTCGTGTATCGCGATACGTATCACGCGGTGCTGCGCTGCGGAATTTTTGCGCTGGATATCCACCAGCTGCCGCCCGAGACGCTGCCCGGGAATGCAAGCGGGTCACGGGAACAGGCGGCGGTGAAACTGAGCTTCCCGGTCGATAGTATCGTGCGCGCACGGCACGTGGCGGCTGTCCACGGCGGCGCACTCGATCCAGAGCCGCCGCGCTGGGTCATCGAACAGCAGAAGATTTGCGATGGCCGCGACCCTGAAGGGAACGTCTTCCAGCTATGCGAAGATGACTAAAAAGGGGACAGACCACTTTTGGCCCCACAATCGGTGAGCGCGTCAGCTAGCGTGAGCCAAAAGTGGTCTGTCCCCTTTTTCGGTGTCCTTGGCCAGCCACAGGTACACCGACGGCAGGATGAACAGCGTGAACAAGGTGCCGATCGCCATCCCCGCCACCAGGATGATCCCAATGCTGTTCCTCGCCTCGGCGCCCGCGCCGGACACCAGCACCAGCGGAAAGTGACCCAGCACGGTTGCCGCTGTCGTCATCAGCACCGCGCGTAAACGCAGGGCCGCCGCCGAGCGCACTGCATCCGCCTTCGCCAGTCCGCGCAGTTG
>VIKH01000147.1 GCA_008080515.1 Gallionellaceae bacterium
GAACTTTCGCTCCCGCCCCCCAAGAGACATTCACCGCCTCGGCGGATCAGGCGGCAGTTTTCCGAGTCAGTCACATAAAAAGTCACGGCAAGGGCGGCAGCCCCAGCTCTTTTAGGAAATCATTGTGCCTGCCCGTTGCGGCTTTGATTTTCTGGGCCAGCGATTCCAACTTGGCATGGGTTGCCTGCAAATCAACTTCCTCTTCCGCCTCGGCAGTGCTGATGTAGCGCGAGATGTTCAGGTTGTAGCCGTTGGCCTCAATCTCTTCCATTCCTACGCGGCGAGCGTAGCGCTCCATATTTTTAGGTCGATTCCGATAGGTGTCGATGATTTTGTCGATGTGCTCAGGCAACAGACGGTTTTGCCGCTTGCCTTTCTCGAAGTGCTCGGCGGCGTTGATGAACAGCACGTCATCGGGCTTCTTGCATTTCTTCAACACCAGAATGCACACCGGGATGCCGGTTGAGAAGAACAGGTTGGCGGGCAAGCCGATCACGGTGTCGATATGGCCGTCTTTCAGCAGCTTGGTGCGGATGCGCTCTTCCGCGCCGCCACGGAACAGCACGCCGTGGGGCAGGATGATGGCCATCACGCCGTCCTGCTTCAGGTAGTGGAAGCCGTGCAGCAAAAAGGCAAAGTCGGCGGCGGATTTGGGTGCCATGCCGTAATTCTTGAAGCGCATGTCCTCGCCCAGCGCCTCAGTTGGTTCCCAGCGGTAGCTGAACGGCGGATTGGCCACCACCGCGTCAAACTTCGGCATCTTGGCCGGGTTCATTTCGCGCAAGCTATCCCAGTCGTTGGTCAGCGTGTCGCCGTGGTAAATCTCGAACTCGGAATCCTTCACCCCGTGCAGCAGCATGTTCATGCGCGCCAGGTTGTAGGTGGTGATGTTTTTTTCCTGCCCGAAAATCTTGCCGATGCCGTGCGGCCCCATGCGGTGGCGCACATTCAGCAGCAGCGAGCCAGAGCCACAGGCAAAGTCGAAAACGCTTTCCAGTTGCTTGCGCTGGCCGGTGGCTGGCTCCTGACTATCCAACGTGACAATGCCCGACAAGATGCTGGAAATTTGTTGCGGCGTGTAAAACTCGCCCGCCTTCTTGCCGGAACCTGCCGCAAACTGGCCGATCAGGTATTCATAGGCATCGCCCAGCGTGTCTTTGTCGGTGGAGAACTTTTCCAGTCCCTCGGCAATCGCCTTGATCACGGTGCAGAGAGTGGCGTTTTGCGCAGTGGAGCCCTTGCCCAGTTTTTCCGAATTCAGGTTGATCTCGGAAAACAGCCCGCCGAAGGTGCTGGCGAAGGATTCGTTCTCGATGTAATCGAAGCCCTTTTGCAGGGTGTGCAGCAGTTCCCCGTCTTGCGTGCGCGCCATCTCGGCGATGCTGCTCCAAAGGTAGGCCGGCTGGATCACATAATGCGTCTTGCGGCGCATCTGCTTTTCAAATTCAGCCGTGTCGTCCGGGTTTTGCGCGTACCACACCGCCAGCGGCGCGCGGCGGTCATTGGTTTCCAGCTTCGGGTAATCCGCCCCCAGCTCCTTTTGCGCCGCTGCCTCGTAGTTGTCCGACAAGTAGCGCAGGAACAGGAAAGACAGCATGTAATCGCGGAAGTCGTCCGCGTTCATCGCCCCGCGCAAAGTGTCGGCAAGTGACGAGCTTTTGCGCCTCCAGGGTGATCCGTTCGTCGAGGGAAGCGAGGCAGTCGGCGATTTTTTGTTGTTCGATGGGACTTGGAACTAGAACATCAAGCCGCTCTATTTGAGTCGGATAGAGATGAACAACCGTATCACCTTGGGCAACCTTTGCTATCGACAACCGAAGCGGCCCATTCAATTGGTAGCTGAGAAAAATGCCGTTTTGGCTTGAACGAATTACGTTGAGGTCGCTACCAAGAGCGATGCCGTCGCTCATCACACATGAAGCCTTCGCAATATCTATCTTCGTCTCACCAGATGCAGGAATGATTACATCATTTTTCTTGCTCAAAAAAAGTTCGCTGGCATCGACGTTAGTACTGGAAACTGTTTCGTGAATCGTCTCCCCGTAGATCGTATAGAGTTCGCCGTAGCGAATACATGGCTGAACCCCCTTCGCAACGATCTCGGCCTTTGATATTCCTTTGCCCTTATATAGGGTAGCAACAGCGCCGAGCTTTTCTTTGCTCCACTCCCCCACCTCCCGAAACTCCGGAAACCGCAGCTTGGGCACGCAGCCAGGTTCTCTTTTGTCCCTCATGGTGTCAGCCGTTTGACGTTGTGATCGGCCAGCAGGCTGCGCATTTGCGAGATGGCAATCTCGTTGAGCTTGAGCAGGCGTTCCTGCGCGGGCAGACCTTGGCGGATGAAGACGGCGTTGAGGCTTTCCAAGTTGGTGAGCACCACCAGTTGCTCCAGCGTGGCAGTGTCGCGCTGGTTGCCCTGTGTGTCCGGATGCGCATCGTGCCATTGCTTGGCGGTTTGTCCAAAAAGAGAAACATTGAGCAGGTCAGCTTCGCTGGCATACACGATACCTGCTTGAGACTTGGTGATGGCTGGAGGAATCAGCGTTTCTTTGATGGCATCGGTATGGATGCGGTAGTTGATTTTGGCCAGTGTGCGCTGCAAGTTCCAACCCAATTGCAGGCGGTTGTTCTCTTCTTCCTTGAGGCGGCGGAATTCTTTGACCAGATAAATTTTGAATTCCGGGCTGATCCACATGCCAAACTCGAAGGCTATATCCGGATGCGCGTAAGTGCCACCGTATCTCCCTGCGGTGGCTTTAAGTCCAATCGCACCTGTCTTTTGTACCCAATCTTTCACGCTAATCTTGTAGCTGTTGAGACCCGCTTGGCTTTTAATTATGGCGAATTCGCCGTAATTAAAATTCGGGTTGTAGATCGACTCCCAAACGCCCAGAAACTCCACTGTGTTGCGGTTACGCAGCCAGTCGGAGATGAAGAACTCTCCATCTTTGGCGCGCAACATGTCGGTCAAGGAAATGTAATCCCCATCAACAGAAGTCACCACGGATACGGTGGTGCCCTTAATTTCAAGGTTTGTTGTTTTCGATTGCTTTCGGTTCGTAGTCATTTTCTCTTCACTCGTCGACCAGCCCTTCATGAAGTGCCAGCGGTTGATGCAAGTTGCTTGGACTGTTACTCATACGCACTCAACCCCGAAATCTCGCGCCCCTGGGCAAGCTTTTTGAGCAACGGAATCAGCTCGTCCATCAGCGCCAGTTCGGCCTTGGTGCGTGCTTTCCAGCCCAGCGCCAGCGGGGCGAACAGGTCGCTGAGTTGGTCGCCGTCGAACACCATGCGGCGCAGGATGGCGTCCACAAAGGTTTGCAGGGCGGCGGCATCCAGCGTGTGGCGGGCGGCGATGTCGGCCAAGGCTTTGGTGTGTTTGTCGGCCTTGAAGCGTTCAAACCCGGTGCGGATGGCTTTTTCATCCAGCGGCTTGCCCGCTTCCAGCGTGCCGATGTATTCGGCAATGTCGTCGCGCTCGTCGATGAATTTGGCATCGGGCTGTTCACGGCTCATCTTCTGCCTGCCCGGCGCTTGGCTGGCGTAGCGGGCAATCAGCGCCATGATGTAGTCGTAGTCGATCACCGCGCTGGCAAACAGCACGAACTCGAAATCGAGTTGCTGCACTTCCGGTGAGGTGTTGTCGTCGTGTTTGTCCTGCATGGCTTTCAGGCGCTGGGCAGTTTCGAGGTAGGTGCCCCTGAAGCTCAGTAGCTGTTCGCGCGGCAGGATGGCCTCGATGCGGGTCTTTTGCGCGTTGTCCAGATCGGTGTACTGGTCGAGTTGCGTTTTGAGTCGCTGCACTTCCTTGAAGCGGTTGACGAACTCGATGCGCGCGGTATCGCCTTTCAGGTTGTAAACCTGCTCGGGTTCGCACACTAGATCTTTTTTCTGCATGAAGCCCGCCATGCCGGAGACGGCGGCCTCGTATTTGCGGATGACTTCGGCGGCGGGTTCCACCAGCCAGATTTCCCGCGCCTGCTCGCCGGTCTTTTCCCCGGAAAACAGGCCGATGGCGGTATCCACCGCGTCTTGCTGCTGGCGGAAGTCGAGGATGTTGCCGTAGGGCTTGGTATCGTTGAGCACGCGGTTGGTGCGCGAAAACGCCTGGATCAGGCCGTGGAATTTGAGGTTCTTGTCCACGTACAGGGTGTTCAGGTATTTGGAGTCGAAGCCGGTGAGCAGCATGTCCACCACGAGGGTGATGTCGATCTTCTGGCGATGCGGCAAGTCGGCATTGGGGTATTGCTGATCCTTGATGCGCTTTTGCACGTCCTGATAGTAGAGATCGAATTCGCCGATGCTGTGGTTGCTGCCGTGTTGGGCGTTGTAGTCGGCGATGATGGCCTTGAGGGCATCTTTCTTTTTGTCGGGGTCCTGTTCGTTGTCGGCCTTTTCCTGCGGCAGGTCTTCCTGAATCTGCTGCACGTCCTTGTTGCCTTCGGCGGGCGGGG
>VIKH01000148.1 GCA_008080515.1 Gallionellaceae bacterium
GCACATCCGCGCGAATTCTTTATCCATAACGGCATTGCCGCAAACCGGGATGGTCAAAGCTAGCGCCACGCTGACGAATGGTGAAAGCAGGTGATTGGTGCCTACAAGGGTGCGACCGCACTTTTTGTTTTTACCTTTCTGCTGGCCCTGCTCATCACCGCACCCGCTTCCTTGCTGGACCATTACCTGCAAAACGCCACGGGAGGCCGCCTGGTATTGTCCAATGCCGGCGGAACGATCTGGAGCGGCTCCGCCACTCCCGCACTGCGCCCGCAAACAGGCTATGCGCTCGCGTTGCAGCCCCTGCGCTGGGAAGTGGCCATGCGGCCTTTGCTTGGCGGAAAAATAGCGGTGCGGCTGCAATGGGACGTATCGCCAGCCGCCCCCCCGATGAGCGCCGTCGTCTCATTTGACCGGGCCGAGCTGCATCAGGCCCGGCTGCTGCTGCCTGCGCGCATTATCGAGGAGGCCTCACCCGCATTGAAGCCCGCCCGGCTCCACGGGCAGCTCCAGATCCAAGGCGAGAAAATAGCGCTGTCGAAGAATGGCATCGAGGGGGGCGTAACAGTGGACTGGCTGCGAGCGGGTTCCGCCTTCAGCAGCGTTGACCCGCTGGGCGATTACCGCCTGACCTTGAGCGGCGCGGGCGACCATGTCCGCATCGGCCTGGCAACGATTTCCGGCAAACTGCTGCTGGAGGGGCAAGGGAGCTGGTCGGTGGCGCGCGGGCTGGAGTTTCGCGGCAGGGCGCAGGCTTCGCCGGAAAATCGCGAGGCCCTCGCGGAACTGCTGCGCAATCTGGGCCCGGAAGAAGCTCCGGGGATACACGGGTTCAACCTCACCCCGCAGCGGTAGCGCAACCGCCACCGGGAAACCGCAACCGGTTTTTCGCGGCTTTACTCGGGCTACCGATCCAGCCAACTCGCCCGCACAGTAAGTATCTCCCGGCATTAAAGCCGGGGGTTTACCTCATTGAACCTTAAAACCGCAATTCAAGCCACAGAGAACACAGAGCACACAGAGAAACTGCGGCATTCCTCTGTGATCTCTGTGTTCTCTGTGGCCAATTAAGTTTTTTAGGTTGAATTATTCAATCCCACCTGTTTTTGGGCCCGGTTCGCCAACCTGGCTTGGGTTCCGCCTCTGCGGGAGCCGCGCTTTTTAAAACATCCTTGTGGCTGCCCAGCCATTCCGCCGCCAGGCGTTGTGCCTCCTTGATTTGCTCCGCGCTCATTCTGGCTTCGGCAATTTTCAGGCCTTGCAGGGCCGCTTCTTTTTCACTGCCCGATGCCGCCGCCAGAGAAAGCCATTTGTGCGCCTGCACCATGTCTATCTGGACGCCCTCCCCGTTGAGGTACATCACGCCAAGATTGAATCTGGCAGTTTCATGGCCCTGCTCGGCCGCCCTGCCAAACCAAATAAGCGCTTCCTCGCGGTCCTGCACCACCACCTCCCCGTACTCGCGGTACAGCTTCCCGAGGTAAAACTGCATGTCCGCATCCCCCTGGCTCGCCGCCGCGCGAAACCACCGCTCCGCCTCCTTCGAGCTTTGCAGGATGCCTTTCCCGTTCACGTATCTTTCCCCGAGTTCGAACTGCAATTGCGCATCGCCTCCCTCGGCCGCCTTGCGCAACCACTTTTCCGCCTCCCTGGGGTTATAGCGCACCCCTTTCTCTTCGGCGTACATCTCGCCTATCCTGTGCTGTGCCAGCGCGTTCCCCTGCTCCTCGGCATATATTTCGCCCAACGTAATCTGCGCCAGCTCGTAGCCCTGTGCGGCGGGGTTGCGCAACCATTTCGCCGCTTCCTTGTAGTCGCGCTCGACCCCCTCTCCCCTGGCATACATCAGTCCGAGGTTATACTGCGCGGCCACGTCCCCCTTGACCGCTTTCACCCTGCGTTTCTCGAACAGATTAGACAACCTGCTGGGTCCGGATCTCGGCGCAAGCACCCTGGATCTTTCGTTGTCCACGCCGATATCTTCCGGGCCTCTGCCAAACGTCTGCCTGGGCGGCTCCGCGCCCTCGGCATTCCTTGCGGCGCC
Source organism: Gallionellaceae bacterium (assembly GCA_008080515.1). Taxonomy (GTDB): domain Bacteria; phylum Pseudomonadota; class Gammaproteobacteria; order Burkholderiales; family Gallionellaceae; genus VIKH01. The sequence continues at coordinate 2,045 of VIKH01000148.1, forward strand.
CGCCCGCGCCGCTTCTTCTGCCCCCATATAGGACTTCACCATATCCGCATTCGCCTGCTCCGCACCGGAGGCTGCCGCCCACGCGCCCACGCAGACAGCAAACAAAGCTGCTGCAGCTACCAGCTCAAGATGAAGATGTTTTATTGCGTTGCTCATTTCAGATCAATAATGCCGCGCCGCCGCCACGCATTTGCGTGGCAACTTCCCTGTTTCCGCAATCACAGCGCCCCTCTCTCCCGCCGCAATTGCTGCGCCGCCCGGTTGAGCCACTTCATCGCCTCGCCGTAATCGCCGGGTACGCCCTGCCCCCTGTGGTACATCATGCCGAGATTGAGTTGCGCCTGCGCGATTTCCTGCTCTGCCGCCCTGAAATACCAGGATGCGGCCTCCTTGTAGTCTTGCGCCACCCCGAGCCCGTGCTGGTACATCACCCCGAGATAGAGCTGCGCCAATGCGTGGCCCTGTTCCGCCGCCTTGTGCAACCATCTGGCGGTTGCGCCATAATCCTGGGGCACGCCCTGCCCGTTGTGGTACAGCATCGCGACATTGAACTGCGCCAGCGCGAACCCCTGCTCTGCCGCCTTGAGGTACCACGACGCGGCCTCCTTGAAATCCTGTCGCACCCCTTGCCCCCCGGCGTACATCAACCCGAGAACAAATTGCGCTTTCGCGTTGCCGTCTCGTGCCTGCGGCATAAACTCGGCCAGCGCGGCGGCGAACTCACCCTTCTCGTAGGCGTCTATCCCTTCGTGCAAACCGGCCAGCGCGCGCGAGCCAACCACAAGAAAGAATACGGCCAGTGCCAGCAACATCTTTCTCATCCTGCCGCCCCCGGTTTGTTGTCCGGATAACCAGAAACAAAACTTGCACGAGTTTGGCCGCTTATTGCCGCATTTTGTTCCTGGCAACCCCCGCCAGAGACCCGCTCCACCCTCGAAGACGCACCGCTTCTCCAACACGGCTCCGGAGCCGATTATAGCCCGGTTTCCATTTTTCATTCGGCGGCGCGGCGGGTGCGCGCAAGCGCGCCGGGCACGATGCGTGGCGCATACCGCTGGAGTATAATGCGCGCCCTTTCCGATTATTTGCAGGAGGAATCATGCCAATTTACGAATACCGTTGCAGCAGTTGCGGCGCTCAAAAAGATGTCATGCAAAAGATCGGCGATGCGCCGCTGACCACCTGCTCCGAGTGCGGCGCGGAAACGTTCAGCAAACAGATTTCCGCCGCCGGCTTCCAGCTCAAGGGCAGCGGCTATTACGCGACCGACTTCAAGAACAGCGGCAAACCCAAGGAGCAGTGCGCGCCGTGCGGTGCCGCCAGCACCTGCCCGATGGCGGACGGCAACGCGTGAAAAAATATCTGTTGACCGGCCTGCTGGTCTGGGTTCCGCTCGGCATCACCATCTGGGTGTTGGACCTGACCATCTCGACGATGGATCAGACCCTGCTGCTGCTGCCGGAGAGCTGGCAGCCGGACCGGTTTCTCGGCACCCACATCCCCGGCCTGGGAGTCATTCTCACTGTCGCGATTGTGCTGGGCACCGGACTGCTGACGCGCAATATTTTCGGGCAGCGCCTGCTGCGCTACTGGGATGGCCTGCTGCACCGCATCCCGGTGGTGAGCGCGATTTACAAGAGCGTGAAGCAGGTGAGCGACACGCTGCTGTCCAGCAATGGCCAGGCTTTCCGCAAGGTGCTGCTGGTGCGCTACCCCCACCCCGAAGCGTGGTCGCTGGCGTTCCAGACCAGCGAAGCGAGCGGCGAAATCGCCTCGCATCTGGACGGTGAGTATGTGGGGGTGTTCATCCCCACCACGCCCAGCCCGGTGAACGGCTTTTATTTTTACGTGCGCAAGCAGGACACCATCGAGCTCGACATCAGCGTGGACGTGGCGCTGAAATCCATCATCTCGATGGGCGTGGTCGCACCCAACTCGCCCCCCTCGCCCGCCGGCAACCCGAAATAACTTTCCCGATTTTTCCAGAGCACCCCGATATGCGAACCCATTACTGCGGCCTCCTGAACGTATCCAACCTCGGCCAGACCGTCACCCTGTGCGGCTGGGCGCACCGCCGCCGCGACCACGGCGGGGTATCGCGCCGCCATGTTCGGCATCGCCGAATCGGTGCGCAACGAATATGTGCTGAAAGTGACGGGCCGCGTGCGCCGCCGCCCGGAAGGCACCGACAACCCCAACATCCCCAGCGGCGAAATCGAGCTCCTGTGCCACGAAATCGAGGTGCTGAACGCTTCCGTCACGCCGCCGTTCCAGCTCGACGACGAGCACCTGTCGGAAAACGTGCGGCTGACGCACCGCGTGATGGATCTGCGCCGTCCGCAGATGCAGCGCAACATGATGCTGCGCTACAAGACCGCGCGCGCCTTCCGCCGCTTCCTCGACGACAAGGGCTTCATAGACATCGAAACGCCGATGCTGACCAAATCCACGCCGGAAGGCGCGCGCGATTACCTGGTGCCGTCGCGCGTCCAGCCCGGCGAGTTCTTCGCGCTGCCGCAGTCGCCTCAGTTGTTCAAGCAACTGCTGATGGTGGCGGGCTTCGACCGCTACTACCAGATCACCAAGTGCTTCCGCGACGAAGACCTGCGCGCCGACCGCCAGCCGGAATTCACCCAGGTGGATATCGAGACATCTTTCCTCGGCGAAAACGAAATCACGGCGCTGATGGAAGACATGATCCGCACCGTGTTCAAAGAGGTGCTGGAGGTCAAGCTGCCCAACCCGTTCCCGCGCATGAGCTATGCGGAAGCCATGTCGCGCTACGGCTCCGACAAGCCGGACCTGCGCGTCACGCTGGAGCTGACCGAGGTCACCGATGCGGTAAAGGACGTGGCGTTCAAGGTATTTAGCGGCCCGGCCAATTCGCCCGATGGCCGGGTGGCGGCGCTGCGCGTGCCAAATGGCGCTGCTCTTACGCGCGGTGAGATTGACGAATACACCAAGTTCGTCGGCATCTACGGCGCGCGCGGCCTGGCTTACATCAAGGTCAACGACGTGACCCAGTTGAACGAAACCGGCCTGCAATCGCCGATCGTCAAGAACCTCAACGAAGCGGCGCTGAAGGCCATCATGGAACGCACGGGTGCTGCGAACGGCGATTTGATTTTCTTCGGCGCGGACAAGGCCAAGGTGACCAACGATGCGCTGGGCGCACTGCGCGTCAAAATCGGCCACGAGCGCGGCTACCTCAACGGCGCAGCATGGGCACCGCTGTGGGTGGTGGATTTCCCGATGTTCGAATACGACGACGAGGCCAAACGCTGGAACGCCTGCCACCACCCGTTCACTGCGCCAAAGGACGAACATCTGGCACTGCTGGAAAGCGACCCCGGCAAGTGCCTGGCCAAGGCATACGACCTCGCCCTCAACGGCTCGGAAATCGGCGGCGGCTCGGTGCGTATCCACAAGGAAGAAGTGCAGAGCCAGGTGTTCCGCGCACTCAACATCGGCCCGGAAGAAGCGCAACACAAGTTCGGCTTCCTGCTCGACGCCCTGCAATACGGCGCGCCGCCGCACGGCGGGCTGGCCTTCGGCCTCGACCGTATCGTCACCATGATGACCGGCGCCGAATCCATCCGCGACGTGATCGCCTTCCCCAAGACCCAGCGCGCACAATGCCTGCTGACGCAAGCGCCCAGCCCGGTGGACGAAAAGCAACTGCGTGAGCTGCACATCCATTTGCGCAAGCATGTAGCAACCACGGTGGAAGTGGCCAAGGGGTAAGCAGATTAACTTGTTGAGGAGTACAGCCATGGGTGCAACTTACGCTGAATTGAAACTCACCAACCTGTTCAACAAACAATCGGTCAAGGTCAATGCGCTGGTTGATACCGGTGCGACCTTCATGTGTGTCACTGAAGAAGAGGCGCTGCAACTCGGCTTCGACATCGGCGAAGTGGCCACGCATGTGGTGACGCTGGCCGACGGACGGCAAACCAGAGTTCCACGCATTGCGCCCATCGAAATCGCCTTCGGCAACCGCAGCTACGTGACCGAAGCTTTGGTATTGGGTAACGAGCCGCTGATGGGTGTGCTGCCGCTGGAAGCGATGGATCTGATGGTTGATCCGCTGCGCCAGCAGTTGGTGGTCAACCCGGCGCATCCAAATTTCCCCGTGGCTTCAGCGAAGTAAGCAGGCCCGGAATGTTTTCTGGGCTGCCAAAGTTGCCAGGGCTGCTTTTGCTGCTGTCGCTGTTTTGCGGCGCTCAAGCTCAAGCGTTCGATTTGCCCGGAATCTATTCAGCGCAAACCATTCCGGCATCCGAACTCCCGCCCGAAGCCCGCGACACCCTGCGCCTCATCCAACAAGGCGGCCCATTCCCCTATCCACGCGATGACGCAGTGTTCGGCAATTACGAGAAGCTTCTGCCGCAGCAGCCGCGCGGCTATTACCGCGAATATACGGTGAAAACACCGGGCGCGCGCAACCGGGGGGCGCGGCGCATCGTTTGCGGGGCGCTGCCGGAATGTTATTACACGGCTGACCATTACCGGACGTTTCAACGCATCAGGGAGTAAACCATGAGCACTCTATGCACGCGCTTGAAAAATGTGAAAGAAGCAGGGGCCTACCAGCTCAATTGCAGCATGGATGAATTGCACGAGGCCGTTGAAGAAGCGGGCTTTGCGGTGTTCGATGCCGACCTCTCCGGAGCGTGCGGCAAGGGCGAGTTTCTCGCCGCGCTCGCGCAGGCCATCAAGGCGCCGGACTGGTTCGGCCACAACTTCGACGCCCTGGCCGATGCGCTGGGCGACCTTTCCTGGTGCAGCGCAGCGGGTTACGTGCTGCTGTTGCGCAACAGCGACCATGCGCTCGAGCAGATTGACGACCACCGGGTTGCCACGGAAATTTTTGCGGGTGCGGCGGCTTTCTGGAGGTCGCAGGGGAAGGCGTTCTGGGTGTTTTTCTGCTGATGCCTTACAAACAACCCGTTTCAGCCCTGGTGGTGATCTATACGTCCGCTCTGGAAGTGCTGTTGCTGGAGCGCGCCGACCATCCCGGTTACTGGCAATCGGTCACCGGCAGCCAGGATGAAGGCGAAAGCATTGACCGGACGGCGGTGCGCGAGACGCTCGAGGAAACCGGGTTGGATGCGCGCAAATGCCGGCTGACCGATTGGCAGAAACAAAATGTGTACGAGATTTATCCCGTATGGCAGCACCGCTACCCGCCCGGCACCACGCACAACACCGAGCACGTGTTCGGACTGGAATTGCCCGGCAGGTTGCCCGTCCAGCTTTCGCCGCGCGAACACTTGAGCTATATGTGGCTGCCGTGGCGGGAAGCGGCAGAGAAAGTATTTTCACCCAGCAACCGCGCGGCGATTTTGCAGTTGCCGGAAAGAGCAAAGACGCAAATCCCCCCTAACCCCCCTTTTGCAAAGGGGGGGATTGCGTAGT
>VIKH01000007.1 GCA_008080515.1 Gallionellaceae bacterium
CGCTTCCTCGCGGTTGCCTTCGCTCAAGCGGTTGTACAGGACGTTCTGCAAGACCCCCATCTGGAAAGTGATGTCGGCAACAGCCTCCTTCCTGATTTCCTCGGTGTTCTCGCGCTCCTCCTCCAGGAAAAGCGCGAAAGCGTTGGCGAGCGCCACTAACACCAGGATATGCGGGATAGTGAAAGAGAGCCGGTGTTTCATTTGGCGATGCAGGCTCCGATGTCGGGTGGCAGCGCCTGCCGGATATCCGCACCGCGCTTCATTTGCCCCGCATTCAGCATGACCTGGGACAGATTTTCGGAAGGAGGAATGATAGCGGGTGCCGCACCGGCGAGCAGGCGCAGGTTTTCGGCTTGCGCGGGGATCACGATGCCCTTGGCCATGTTCCGGTAACCCTGCACGCTCACACCGAGCCGCTTGGCCATGCCTGCGTCCGCTTCGTCCGGCGATTGCCGGAGGTATTCCAGCACACGGAACCACTGCCGGGCCACGCCGCATACCTCCTCGCGCCGCGCCTGGAACACCTCCTCGTGGACCAGCATCAGGTCGAATATTTCGTTCGGGATCTGGCTGCTGTCAAAGATCGGGCGCGCTCCCAGCGCGGCCAGCTCGGACTTGAACGGCTCGAAGGTGATAAAGGCGTCCGCGCTATTTTGCTTGTACAGCGAAGCATGTCGGCTTTCGTTGACGGGCACGACGTTCACGTCGTCGCGCGTCAACTTTGCCGCATCCAGCAAGCGGCTCAACATGTAAACGCCAAGCGGGATGTTGATGATGGCGATGCGCTTCCCTTTCAGATCCGCCGGCGTTTTCACCTGCGGGGCAGCCATCACCGCGTCGGCGCCGTTCGAGCTGTCCATCACGAACAGGATGCGCAGCTTGACCCCGTTGCTCAACAGCTCCAGAGCCTCGTCCAGCGTCAGGGTGGCCATGTCGGCGGAGCGGTTGCGGAACGACTCGAGCGTGATGTCGGAGGAAGGAAGCTCGAGGAGGTTGACTTTGCCGTTGCCGAAATAGCCGAGGTCGCGCGCCAGGTAGAGCGGCTCATACCCCGGCCACGGGCTGCTGGCGATGCGCAACGGGGCCGACGGTTCATTGAAGCACGAAGAGATGAGCGGCAGAATGCCCAGGCAAATCGCCAGGCACAGCCCGCGCGCGGAGAGTAAGGTGCTGCGATCCCGGTCCAGGTTGGCCCCCCTATTCATGCGTGTATGTATAGCTTGTGCCTTATTTCGGCGCTTTTCGCCGGAACTAAAGGAGTACGGCGGCAGCCACCCTGCGGCCTTCGGCTAGCAGGATGTTATAGGTGCGGCAAACGGCGGGGGTACACATGAACTCCACGCCTACGCCAGCGGCGATGAGCGACCGGTACAAACCGGGGTGCGGGAAACGCTGCCGCGCGCCGGTGCCGAACAGCAGCACCGCCGGTTTCAAGGCGAGAAAATAATCGAAATGCGCTTCGGTTAGCGCGTCGAACCCGGGCGGTTGCCAGTCGGTAAAAACCGCTTCCGCCACCACCACCACGGGCCGCTCGTGGCGTTCGCCGCCGACCGCGACATAGCCGTCGCCGTGGGCGGTGAATAGGTTGTGTGACGTTTCGCAGGAAAGATGCAGTTTCACGCGCCAGGCTCCGTTGCCGCAGGGTTGTCCACAGAAAAAAGTAGATGGTTGCCGTAGTTATGGGTTCGGTACAATATAGCCGTGCGCTGCGGATCTCACCACATTGAGAACACCAAAAAAATCAACATCCGTCGGCATCTCGAACAGGCAACGCCCCCCGCTCCGCGCTGCCCACACCGCGCCAATCGCGCGCTTCTCTTCCGAATCCACGCTGTCGTAACGATCCTTGCCTTTGTACTCGACCACCAAAACGCGACCATCTAGCAATTGGCAAACAAAATCGGGATAGAACCAGTCGCTGGAAGTTTGCAGCCGGAATGCAGTGGCTTTTTGTGAGAGGTTGCGCACCCAGAATTTCACCTCCGGCAACCCATCGAGAAACTGCGCGCATTGAAATTCCTCGGTAAGCTCCCGGTTCTTTTTGAACTCGACAAGTTCGCCGGGCCTCACGCCGAAGTAATGTTTCTGGAATTGAAAGCCGCCCTCATAGAGCCAGCCCGGCTCATAGCGCATGGTTTTGAAATTGATCGCACGCTCCACGCTGACGATCAGCGCGGAATCGGGGAACAGCAATGACTGAAATGTATTCTTGCGTTCGCCGTCGCGATGTTCCTGGATGCGCCCTTCAATTTCATTGCGCAGCCGATAGCGATCCAATGCCAATTGGCCTATATCCGTGATTTCATATTTCGCCATCAACCCGCGCAACACTTTTCTGATGAACTCCGCCGATTCGCCCGCCGTAATATCGTGGTGTTCAATCTCGCTATCGAGCCACGCGATCAAAGCCTCCAGTGTCCAATCCCCGATGCCGCCAAGTTGCAGCACTTGCTGGTGCAGTGTGCCGACAAAATCGGCGTCCGGTGTTTCCTGCAACACATTGGTCAGCACCTCGCCTTTCGCGCCAACATCAACATAGCCCGCCTTTCCGGTAGGCCGTTGCAAGGGGTTGTAATTGGGTGAAAGTGACGCATCTTTTTCGCTCAGTTTCCATCTGTTCTCGATCAAAAAAGTGCTCTCGAATTCAAACAACGAGCCATTCTCGCGCACGCACAGCAGCGGCACCTTGAAGTCAAAGCCCTGTTCGTAAGGCGACGGCACCCGCGTCTTGCCGCTGCCGCCGAAAGCCATTTCCGTTGCGCGCACCACCTCCACCATCTCAACGACCCGCGCTTGCGCTTCAGGCGTCTTCACACAACTTTTCAACCTCTCTGTCTCATCTTCGTCCAGCGGAACAAAGACGGTAATTTCGTGCGTATCGGCATTGAGGTGTACCTTGCCACCAAGTTCCGCAACTTGAACTTTTGCGACGGCCACATCCAGTTCGGCGGGGGAAAATTTCACCGTTTTGGGCTGCACGCCCAAAGGCAACACGCCTTGCGGCACGGGAATGATGATGCGCTCGGCTTCCGCCGAGGTGAAGCCGTTGCTTTCCAACGCTTCGCGCAACTCGTTCAACACCGCCGGCAGCGAATCCGAAACCGAAAAAGCGTAAGCGCAATTGAGGTCGGGATGCTGTTTTTCTCGCGCATTCGGCAAGCGCAAAATGCGCCCCACAATCTGTTCGATAGCTGTCGCGGAATGCGTTTCCTTGAGGCTGCACAACACGTATGCAAATGGGCAATCCCAGCCCTCGCGCAGCTTCTCCACGGTGATAATGAAGCGCACCGGGCACTTGGGCGAATTGATGTTGCCAACGCTTTTCAGCTCATCGAGCTTGCCCGTCGAAATTTTTATTTCATCCCTGGCAATGCCATACTTGCTCACCATCAAATCGCGCAACGCTTCACAGGCATCCACGCGCTCTGCCTGAATCAACATAATGGGGCGCAGATATTCGCCGGTTTGCTGTGCCTCCGCTGCGGTGAGCTTTTCGAGGTCTGCGCGCAGCGAAACGGCATCCGCCAGCAATTGGTCGCGCTGGCTCGGATGGCGCGTAATCACGCGCAGCGGCAGCTTCACCATATCCGCCGCCTTTAATTCCGCCGCTGATACATGATGCAACACGTTGGAAGGATGTTTCGCGCGCGCCGGTGTCGCGGTGAACTCGATGATGCACGACGGCAGCACGTTGCCGAGCGTGGCGAAGGAAAGATCGGTGCGCGCATTGTGCGCCTCGTCCACGATCACAATCGGGCGGCGCAAGCGCAGCATATTCACCAGCGAGGGCTTCGGTTTGCCATCCGCACCCGGCAACAAATCTTCAAGGCGGTCGGCTGGCACATTCAGCAAGTGTTCCGAGAAACTGCCATTCTGGTCATACACCTTGCGCCCGGTTGTATCTTCCACGCGGAACGCCTGAATGGTCGCCACAATCACCACCGTCTGCCCCGTCACCGTTGCGCTGGACAAGCGCAATGCCTCCTCGATGGTGACGATCTCCACCGCATCGCACGCCAACTCCAACGCCCTGCGGTACGGATGGCGCGTGTCGCGCAACGCATCTGCGGTTTGATCGAGAATGGTGTTGCTCGGCACCAGCCACAGCACCACGGCACGTTCCGCATGCAACAGATCGCGCATCGCGATGCCGGCGGCGTGGCAAGCCAGCAAAGTTTTGCCGCCGCCGGTCGGCACGCGCAAGCAGAGATAAGGCATCCCCGCATCCAGCCCGACCGCGTTGACCGGAATATAAGGCAGCGGCTCACGATTATTCTTTTGTTGCACCGCCTGAAACGCGCCGTTGAGATTCTTGTTCCTGGCGCATTGGCTGAAAAAATCGCGCAGCGAATCCAGCACACGCTCCTGATAATCCTTTAGCGTAATCATTCCAAATAATCCATTAGTCCGAAAATACCGTCATTCCGCGCAGGCGGGAAAACGAAGCCACAGGCTGAAGTTTCGAGGAACGGTCATCCAGATAATTAAACCAGGACAATCCATTAGGCCTGATGCGCGCGATGACGGCGCATCCCCCCTTTGCAAAAGGGGGGCTAGGGGGGATTTGAGCGTTGCGGGGGCATAAAAATCCCCCTCAATCCCCCTTTTGAAAAGGGGGAGGCTGATTAAATTTCCTAATGAATTTTTTGGGTTCATGACACTTTGATCTCGTAAGGCGTTTGACGGACGATGATGTTTTCGGCGCGCAGCCGGTCGCGCCCAAGCAAACATCCGGCGCAGTAAATAACTCTTGGCCCGTCAAACGGGGGAAGCTGCGCCAACACCGCGCGCGTCAGCACATTGCCGCCATTCGCGCTTTTATCCCCGAGAATGCCGTTGTAGAGCAGGTAAATCCCCACCCCACGGCATTCGCCCAACAGCGCAGACTTTGACACGCGCTCACGCGGCAACGGTTCGCCGGTCTCGGTGAAATACACATGCCGCGCCAGATCAGCGAAGCACACGCTGTCACGGATTTTCCCATGCTCGTCGAACAAGGGTTCGCCGAGTTCACAGTAGCGGAAGCCGCCGCCGAAGCCTTCGACATGCTCGCCCTTCGCGTTGGCATACCCTTCGGCGACGCGGCGTACTCGCTCCGTCGTCACGTTGCGCGCAATGTGATCGTCCATCTCAACAAGAATGAAACGGCGATTGCCGTTATCCTCAGCGTTCTGCTTGAGCACCGCATGGCCTGTACTACCGGAGCCTGCAAAGGAATCGAGGATTAAGCCATCCGGGTCGGAGTGCATCACAAGCAAGTATTTGATTAAATCAACAGGCTTTGGAAAAGGAAAAGAGAATCCCATTTCCGCCAGCTCGACTGATTGTGATTGCGTGCTTCCAACCCCGCCAATCACAGAGATTACATGGCTGGCCTGTTCACGTTCTTTAATTGATTCAATGGCACCTGTCTGGGTAAGTACGAATCTGGTTTTTTGTCCCTTCGTATCAAGGACAGGCTCAAATTTATTGTCTATAAATTTGAGAAGATGATCTTTAGAACTCCAGCCACTTTCACCTATTGTCGCTTGCATGATTTTTCTATCTTGAACAACAATATCCGTCGCATATTTGGGCCAAGCGTTCGTGCGCGCCGGAATGATCCCACTTTCGAAATCTGCGGGAAATCCCTTTGGCAGTGTTACCGGACTTACTGGATTTTTTATACCGTTCTTGACAATCGTGTTCCGTATAAAAGGTTTGTGCAGCTTACTGCCAGCCCCTACCGAAGGATCGACAACTCTCGGGTGTGAAAACTTCTCTGGTGAGATGGCATATGCCAACACATATTCATGGCAATTTTTGATTTTTGCTTGATTGTCAAAATTACCGTCGGTTCGCCAAACAAACGTTGCCAGACGTTTCTTATAGCCAAATATTTCATCCATTAGCGCACGCAGGTGATGCACCTCATCGTCGTCAATGGATACAAAAATAACGCCTTCCTCATGCAGAAATCGTTTCAACAGTACCAAGCGCGGGTACATCATGCACAGCCAGCGATCATGCCGATCCAGTGTTTCGCCTTCTTTGCCCACTACCTTTCCCAGCCACTCGCGGATAACCGGGCTATTCACGTTATCGTTGTAAGCCCACCCCTCGTTGCCGGTGTTATACGGCGGATCAATGTAGATGCACTTCACCTGTCCGGCGTAGTAAGGCAGCAGCGCCTTGAGCGCGACAAGGTTGTCGCCCCGCACAATCAGATTGCCCTCGCCCGGATTGCCGCAGGCAAGATCGGGCACGTCCTTGAGCAAATGAAAAGGCACCTGCTGGTGATGATTCACCACGGCCTCTTTTCCAATCCAGTTCAGCGTCGGCATCTTGCGTTCTAAAATTCCTTGGTCAATGGTTCAGATAATGAGATTGCATGTGTAAGGCACAGCAGGACAAAGCACAGTTTTCAGTCAAACAATCGTCAGTCGCCAATAAATGTGGGGGCTCCAATGCTGATATGCAGCGTTAGCTCTGAAACACGTCGTATTGGTCATCTGCTTCCAGTGGTACAACTTTGTGCAGAATTATGGTTGGCTTCTTTTCAGCAACCATTCTTTGCTTGGTAAGCCGAGTAATCGTGCCTTCGACGACGCAATGAAGAAAAAGGGCAGGCTTGAATTTCCTAATACTCCCACGATCAGGGATGCAGTTGAGTATGTGGCCTCCGTACTCAAAACCGACAGAATTGGAAGACTCATTTCCGCGAGTCAGCTTACCTTCGAGTTTTACCGTATCTCCGTGGACAAGCTCGGGAAATAAAATATCTTCATTTTCAAGATCGAAGTCCTCACTGGAAAATAAGACCTTCTCTGTAACCGTGACCGTGGCCTCTCGATAGCTCTGCCCGTCCTTGACCCCAATTGTTAGCGAGCGTTCTTGCGTTACTGCTTCAGTGAGCTTGGAAATTATTCTCGGGGGGAGTGACATATACCATTTGAAATATTCTACTGGGAGGAATACCAATTCTCCTTCATGATTTGGCACACCAACCAATGTATTGTTGTCTTTCCAAACCAGCTTATCTGTATTCCACCCTTGGTTTCGTCCGGTGTGTTTGACCAAATTTACAAAGTACATCATTGCTTCGAGAGACTTTTTTATAACGTCTTTAAGTCCAACATCTTTGAAGTCATTCTCTGCCATTTTTTCGCCGGCCTTTTTCAAATAGCCAAGAGCGAATGCGCCTGCGCCGACGCCCACTGCTCCAAGTACCCAAGCCACCCAAGAGCCATCAGTGACCTTGACGGGAATTTCATAATCTATTTTTGCAAACTCTGGTGACTGCTGCTCATTGAAAAAACGAACAGCCTCATCTAGCCCAACGAGCGCCATGCCCGCGCTGCCCGCATTCATTATTCCTGACGGAACTGAACTACCTTGATATTTAATGAAGCCAACTTCTTCAAGTTCGTTGTTAGGCATAGAACCCTTTTTATATATAGCAGTATGTGACAGTTATGTAGTTGGGTTAGGCGCGGTTTTTTTACGCTGTGACCCAACATGACTTATCTGCATTCCACACGGGGCATTTCATCCCAAGTTTTACCGGCAAAGAGACGGCCATTGTTTCTCTTCGGGCGTTTCTTGCCATCCGCGCCCCAGCCGCCCCACTGTTTGAAGAAAAACGCTACGCCTTCCTGTTCGCATTGATCTTTTATTGATTCCACCCACTCCGCTTTCATCGGCCTGGCATTGGGGCCGGATTCGCCGCCGACGATCACCCAATGGATGCCGCGCAAGTCAATCTCGCCAACATCATCAAGCAATGGTTCAACTGATAAAAAGCGGATACCCGCTTTAATTTCCCGCAGGTCATCAACCCGCTGAAGGCCGTATTGCCTATTCTCCACAGATACGCCCAGCCAGACATTGCCAGGTACTACTCGACCACGCGACGAGAAATATTTGCGCATCCTGGCTGATCGTTTTGTCAATATCTGGTAGGTATGTTGCGGCGTGCGTTTGATCACATCAAACACCTGATCGAGAAACGCGAAAGGAATGTCGTTATGGAACAGGTCGCTCATCGAGTTTACAAAGTACGTCGTCGCCTTGCGCCGCATCAGCGGCTGTTCCAGACGCTCGGGCAGGATGCTGAGATTGAATCCGTTTTCATAACCTCTCGCGCCCATGGCCTGTAGCCGTTTCGCCATGACCTCGGCGTAGCAGTGTTTGCAGCCTGGTGAAATCTTCGTGCAGCCCGTGGTCGGGTTCCACGTTTGCTCTGTCCATTCGATTGTCGTTGTGCTCGTCATGTGAGCCTCCTAAGTTGCTCGCCCTTCTTGAAATCAATCGGGTGTTTGCTGCGTTTCTTTTTTGCATCCATATTTTCTGCTTTACCATCCGCTTGCAATGCCATAAATGCCCCCTCAAAGTCACTGACAAGCCATCCAGTTTCTTCAAGCATGTCGGCGAGCTTTGCCTCATCAAAGGCCGCTGGCTTGTCGCTTAATTTTCTTAACCAGTAATGTTTAACCTCATCAATATCGACTCTTGCATCATCCAAGTGTTCCGCTTCTTCCTCCGGCTGAAACAGTGAGCGGTTAGGGTCGGCATTTTGCTTTACCTGGATTCTCACTACACGCTGGATAAGCTCGGCCTTGTCCGATTGCATTGCAAACTCGATGACTCCCTTGTAATGGCGCGTCCCATATACCAAATGATATTTGGTGCGCTCCTTATCCTTATCTTTTACAACCGCAGAGTAAGTGCGTGACCGGCGTGCGCCATCCGGCCCCATCGCCGCCATAATCTGTTCGCGATATTTCTGAACGATAAATTCCTCCCGATCCTTGGGGGATAAGCTCTGAATTTTTTGATAGTCCCCGTCGCTTAATGTGCCCAGCATCTCATGCACCTGTTGTCTGAGTTTTGCCTTTTCAACAAAGCGATTCAAGTGGTCGTACATGAATGTGATTAGAAATTCTGATTTCGGTCGGTTCAGCAATTTGCTTAGCCGTGGTATGCCTACGTCAGTCCAGCCTAGCGGGTCTACAAAAAAGAAGGCGAAACTATTGTTCCCACATAACCGCAATATCTCATCTGTTTTTTCCGCGTAATCTCCATGAATTGAAAACGCTTGAATGCCGCTGGGACAATTACTGTCGAGATAGCCTTTCAAACGCTTGTAGCTGGATTTCTTTTTCTCAACATAAATTGCCCTCATTGCAATGTACTTACCATGCGTCGCCAGCGCATCTCGAACTTTTTTCAGAATGTCGAGCGAAATGGCGATGGACGTTGCCTGAATATCTGAACGCTCATCTTTATAGGGGCCGGCAAAGCAATCCACATATACAATCTCTCGGGTGCCAGTCATGCCCATGATGAACAGCAATTTCTCCAAGTAACCTTTTAGCAGCGCATGTTTTACGACAGAGTGTTCACGCCTTTCATACGCTGAATCAATTTCCATATCACCTCTCGCTGATGATTGCCAAACCAGAAGACATCAACTTATTGCGCAACCCAACAAACCCAACCTTCAACATCGTTCTGTGAAAGCATAGTGGCCTCTCCTTACTTTCCCATTCACCTGTATGCGACCTGCGTGAAAAGCGCGTTTAAGCCACTATACAGTTTCCTTGTTTGTTTGATGGATTGCAGTTCGGTAGCGCGGAAAACGAACGCAGCGAAGTTTCGAGTTGGCGGCCAGAGCGCAGCGCCATCCGCCGTATGATGTTTCCGATATCGCAAGCATATTATCAACCCAAATGGCGTTTGAAAGCTCAATTCAACCGGGACTGCCCGACGGAGTTGCAAAGCTACCGGATTGAAACTGCCACATGCCAGCGTCGCGCAGCCGGCAGTTGCATGTTGCAGGGTTGTCCATTTGCCGCTAGGGGCGCGCTCGGATAGAATTGCCGCCTTTGCAGCCCGCAGTTTCAGGGGGTTGGGACGGATTCTACCGGATTCGCGGAACGCCGAAATAGCCTTAAAGAAAGAATTTTGTGAAGCAACCCGATTCAAACATCGCGCGCCCCGTGCTGAAATCCGCCAAGCTCGCCAACGTCTGCTACGACATCCGCGGCCCGGTGATGGCGCGCGCCAGACAGATGGAGGAAGAAGGCCACCGCATCATCAAGCTGAACATCGGTAACCTGGCGCCGTTCGGCTTCGACGCGCCGGAAGAAATCCAGCAGGATGTGATCCGCAACCTGCCGGATGCTTCCGGCTACTCCGATTCCAAAGGGCTGTTCGCACCGCGCAAGGCGATCATGCATTATTGCCAGCAGAAAAAAATCTCCGGCGTGGGGCTGGAGGACATCTTTCTCGGCAACGGCGCCTCCGAGCTGATCGTGATGGCGATGCAGGGGCTGCTCAATACCGGCGACGAGGTGCTGATCCCGGCGCCGGATTACCCGCTGTGGACGGCGGCGGTGACGCTGGCGGGCGGCGCGCCGCGCCACTACCTGTGCGACGAGCAGAACGGGTGGATGCCCGACCTCGATGACATCCGCCGCAAGATCACGTCCAATACGCGCGCCATCGTCATCATCAACCCGAACAACCCGACCGGCGCGCTATATTCGGACGAACTGCTGCTGGAAATCATCGAGATCGCCCGCCAGAACCAGCTCATCGTGTTCAGCGACGAAATCTACGACAAGATGCTCTACGATGGCGCAACGCATACTTCCATCGCCTCGCTGGCGGACGATGTGCTGTTCGTGACCATGAACGGGCTCTCCAAGAACTACCGCGCCTGCGGCTACCGTTCCGGCTGGATGATAGTCTCCGGTGCAAAGAAGCGGGCGCAGGATTATCTCGACGGCCTGACCATACTCGCCTCGATGCGGCTGTGCTCCAACGTGCCGGGGCAGTTCGCCATCCAGACCGCGCTCGGCGGCTACCAGAGCATTGACGATCTGGTCGCGCCCGGCGGGCGCCTGTGCAGGCAGCGCGACCTCGCGCACGCGCTGCTCACCGCCATTCCCGGCGTCACCTGCGTCAAGCCCAAGGCCGCGCTGTACCTGTTTCCGCGCCTGGATCCAAAAATGTACCCGATCGAGGACGACCAGAAGTTCATCCTCGAACTGCTGGAAACCGAGAAGGTGCTGGTGGTGCAAGGCAGCGGTTTCAACTGGCCGCACCCGGACCATTTCCGCGTGGTGTTCCTGCCCAATGCCGACGATCTTACCGAGGCGGTGGGACGCATCGCGCGTTTTCTGGAGTATTACCGCAAGAGATACAGTCGTTAGACGCCAGACGATAGTCGCCAGTTAAACCTCCGCGCAGCGACAACGCCAACTAACGACCAACGTCTGACAACTAACGTCTAACGACTGGAAACTGAACCATGAAACCAATCAACGTAGGCCTGCTCGGCATCGGCACCGTGGGCGGCGGCACCTTCACCGTGCTGCAACGCAACGCGGAGGAAATCGCGCGCCGCGCCGGACGCCCCATCCGCATCACCGTGGTGGCGGACAAGAACCTGGAACTCGCCAACAAGGTTACCCAAGGCGCGTGCCGCGTGACCGACGACGCTTTTTCCGTGGTGAGCGACCCGGAAGTGGACATCATCGTCGAGCTGATCGGCGGCTACGGCGTGGCCAGGGAGCTGGTGCTGAAGGCCATCGCCAGCGGCAAGCACGTGGTCACCGCCAACAAGGCGCTGCTGGCGACGCACGGCAACGAAATTTTCAAGGCCGCGCAGGACAAGGGGGTGATGGTCGCGTTCGAGGCGGCGGTGGCGGGCGGCATCCCGATCATCAAGGCGGTGCGCGAGGGGCTGGCCGCCAACCGCATCGAATGGATCGCGGGCATCATCAACGGCACCACCAACTTCATCCTGTCCGAGATGCGCGATAAAGGCTTGAGCTTCGATGCCGTGCTGAAAGAGGCGCAGCGCCTGGGCTACGCCGAGGCCGACCCGACTTTCGACATCGAGGGCGTGGATGCCGCACACAAGATCACCATCCTGTCCGCGCTCGCCTTCGGCACGCCGATGCAGTTCGAGCGCGCCCATATCGAGGGCATATCCAAACTGGATGCGAAAGACATCAAATATGCCGAGCAGCTCGGCTACCGCATCAAACTGCTGGGCATCACCCGCCGCACCCCCGACGGCATTGAGCTGCGCGTCCACCCCACGCTGGTGCCGTCCAAGCGTTTGATCGCCAACGTCGAAGGCGCGATGAACGCGGTGCTGGTGCAGGGCGACGCGGTCGGCGCCACGCTCTATTACGGCAAGGGCGCGGGCGCGGAACCCACCGCCAGCGCGGTGATCGCCGATCTGGTGGATGTGACGCGGCTGCACACCGCCGACCCGCAGAACCGCGTGCCGCACATGGCGTTCCAGCCCAACCAGTTGGTCGCCCTGCCGGTGCTGCCGATGGAAGAGGTGCAGACCTGCTACTACCTGCGCCTGCGGGTGGAGGACGAACCCGGCGTGCTGGCCGATATCACGCGCGTGCTGGCCGACGAAAAAATCTCGATAGACGCCATGATCCAGAAGGAACCGGGCGAAGGCGAATACGAGGCGGACCTGGTGCTGCTCACCCACCTGACGCGCGAGAAGCGCGTCAATTCGGCCATAGCCAAACTGGAAAAGCTGCTGGTGGTGAAAGGCAAGGTAGCGCGCATCCGCATGGAAGAGTTGGGGAAATAGGTTTGTCATTCCCGCGCAGGCGGGAATCCAGCAAATTGGATTGTGCAGGTTGGGTTAGCCGCTTGCGGCGTAACCCAACAAACTACTGGCGCAATGTTGGGTTGCGCTGCGCCAATCCACCCTGCGAGGTGCGAATGGATTGAACCGGGAGGATTTCATGGTAAATGCCGCCGAATTAAAACCCAAAATCAAGAAAGGCCTGAATGCGCTGGATTCCAGGCACCCCGTCGTGTTTGGCGCAAAGCCGCTGATTGATAAAGGCGTGGATGAGGGCATGTATGTTAAGGGCCTGCATGGCGGCGACAAGGATTTGATGCAGGTTCTGGCAGACCGGATAGAGTATGACGAAGGCGGCGGCACTTATTTGTTTTCCGGCAACCGGGGGACGGGAAAAACCACCGAGCTGATGCGGCTTGCCGAGTTGCTGCGGCAGCAGGGGTGCGAGGTGTTTTATGTGGACATGGCCGAGTATCTGAACCTCACTGTATCCGTTGAAATCACCGACTTCCTGATCAGCTTCATGGGGGGCTTATCTGAACAAATAGAAAGTAGATTTGGCAAGAACCCGGCAAGAATCGGATTTTTCGAGCGGATCGGAAACTTTCTCCAGGCCGAGGTAAAAATTGAAGATATGGAGCTTGAGAGCGGTTTCGGCGATGTGTCAGCCAAACTCAAGATGTCCTTGAAAGAGAACCCGACCTTCAAGAAAAAACTGCAAGAAGGTACGCGCGGACATGTGGGGCGCTTGGTGCAGGAAGCGCGCGGCTTCGTGGAAGATGCGGTAACCGAAGTCCGCTCCCGCACCGCGCAGGACAGGAAAATTGTACTGTTGCTGGATTCGGTCGAGCGCCTGCGCGGGGTGGGAGACAACAAGGATGTGGCGGCGGTGTTCAAAAGCGCGGAGACATTATTTTCCGGCCATGCCGATAAATTGTGCTTCCCGCCTCTGTACCTGGTTTGCACCATCCCGCCTTATCTCTCTGCTTTGGCGGCAAGCCTGGCCGCGCTATATTCGGGCGGAAAAATCTACATGCTGCCCAGCGTCCACGTTTATGATTGTTGTCCCAGAGATGGCGAGGCGCCCGCACAGTCGGAGGCTGGGCTCAGCGCGATGGTGGAGATCGTCGGCAAGCGTTTCCCCGAATGGGGCGATTTTTTTACCCGCGAGCAATTGCTGCGCCTCGCTGCCAATTCCGGCGGTGATCTGCGCGATTATTTCCGTCTGGTGGGCCTGTGCATCACCGAAGCGCCATACCAGAAGTCTTTGCCGTTACCGGATAGCGTGATCGCCAGCGCCGAAAGCGCACTGCGCAACGACATGCCGCTGGCGCGCGACGACAGGGAATGGTTGAAAAAAATCCAGATCAGCCACGAGCGCGAGCTGGACAGCCTGGACAAGCTGCCCGATTTTGCGCGCCTGGCCGAGGGCAAATACATTCTCAACTACCGCAACGGCGATGACTGGTTCGATGTCCACCCGCTGTTGCGTCCCATCGTTGCAGACAGTGCCTGAAGCGGACTATCAGGCCGCGCTGGATGAAATCTGGCGCAAGCTGCGCCCGCACCTGGAATGGGTGGAGGGCTTCGCGCTGGCCGCCCTGTTCACGAGCCACCCCGCGCCGGTGCTGGCGCTAAAAACCCGTTTGCAAGAACTGCTGAGCCTCAACACCCTCCCCTTGCGCCAATTCGAGCTGAAAGAGCCGGGGCAGGCCGACGGAATCCTGACTGCCGTGCTGACCAGCCGCCCCCTCGGCGGCAAGCGCCCGCCGCTGTGGCTGGAAATGTGGCGCGACGTGGGCGATCCCGAACAGCGCCAAGCCCAACGCCGCGCCGTGTGGCAGGTGCTGTCGCGGCTCAACGAGCGGCGTTTCCTGCTGGAGCGCGATGTGGCCTGCCCGCTGGTACTGATCCTGCCCGCCGATTTGCGCATGGATATTCCCAGCATGGCGCCCGACCTGTGGAGCGTGCGTTCCTTCACCGCCGATTTGCCCGCGCCCGCTCAAGAAAACACGGGCCGCGCGACGGAGCAGCCGTTTGTGCCGCCGCAGATCGTGAGCCGCGAACTTTCGAATTCTGAAATGGAATGGCGGCGGCTGTGGGAAAACGTGCCGGACAAGCAGAGGCTGGCGCCGGAAGCGGCATTCGCCGCAATAGATGCGGCGATGGAGCGCATGGACATCGCGGCAGCCCGGAACATCGCCCAGCAGGTGTTGCAGGCGCTCGCCTCGCGCGAAGAAACGGCGGGCGCGTTGCGGCAGCGGAGTATCGCCCTCGATTACCTGGGAGGTACGGAACTGGCTTTGGGCCGATTGCCGGAAGCGTGCGCCGCCTACGCTGAAAGCTTGGAACTGCGCCGCCGCCTGCGCGAGACCACAGGCGACGCGCCACAGGCGCTGCGCGATTTGAGTGTCGCGCTCGACAACGCGGGGCGGGTGGAAGAAGCGCTCGGCCGCTACGAGGAAGCGTGCGCCGCCTACGCGGAAAGCCTGGAACTGCGCCGCCGCCTGCGCGAGACCACAGGCGACGCGCCGCAAACGCTGCGCGATTTGAGCGTCGCGCTCAACAGCGTGGGGCAAGTGGAGCAAGTACTCGGTCGTTTCGAGGATGCGCGCGCCGCCTACGCGGAAAGCATGGAGCTTGCCCGCCGCCTGCGCGAAGCCACCGGCGACGCACCGCAAACGCTGCGCGATTTGAGCGTCGCACTCAACAACATGGGGCGAGTAGATGAAGAACTCAGCCGCTACGAGGAAGCACGCACGGCCTACGCGGAAAGCCTGGAGTTCGTTCGCCGCCTGCGCGAGGCGACGGGCGACACGCCGCAAACATTGCACGATTTGAGCGCCGCGCTCAACAGCGTGGGACGGGTGGAACAAGAGCTCAACCGTTTCGAGGAAGCGCGCGCTGCCTACGCGGAAAGCATGGAGCTTGCCCGCCTCCTGCGCGTAGCCACTGGCGACGCGCCACAATCGCTGCGCGATTTGAGCTTCACGCTCAATCGCGTGGGGCGGGTGGAATATACACTCGACCGCTACGAGAAAGCGCGCGCCGCTTTCGCAGAAAGCCTGGAGCTTGCCCGCCGTCTGCGCGTAGCCACGGGCGACGCACCGCAAACGCTGCGCAGCTTGAGCATCGCGCTCAACCACTTGGGGCGGTCGGAGGAAGCGCTCGGCCGCTACGAGGAAGCGCGCGCCGCCTATGCGGAAAGCTTGGAGTTCGCCCGCCACCTGCGCGAGACCACAGGCGACGTGCCGCAAACGCTGCACGATTTGAGCGTCGCGTTCGACAGCGTGGGGCGGGTGGAACAAGCGCTCGACCGCTACGAGGAAGCGCGCGCCGCCTACGCAGAAAGCATGGAGCTTGCCCGCCGCCTGTGCGAAGCGACGGGCGACACGCCGCAGGCGCTGCGTGTCTTGAGCATCTCACTAGATAGCGTGGGGCGTGCAGAAGAAACGCTCAACCGTTTCGAGGAAGCGCGCGCCGCCTACGCGGAAAGTTTGGAGCTCTCCCGCCGCCTGCGCGAAGCCACCGGCGACGCACCGCAAACGCTGCGCGACCTGAGCGTGTCACTGAACAACATCGGGCGGGTGGAAGAAGCGCTCAACCGCTTTGAGGAAGCGCGTGCCGCCTACGCGGAAGCCTTGGAGATTCGTTCGCGCCTGGCCTCGTCCTTTCCCGGTGTGCCGCAATACGCGAACGAACTGGCTGCCGTGAAGGCGCGCATGGCGGCGCTGGAACAAAAACAGGGCCAAGTTGCGCCAGGCATGGCAAGATGAACGGGTAAAACTTTTCCAAACGAGCAAACATGAACTATATCTCCACGCGCGGCAACACGCCCACCAAAACCTTTACCGAAATCCTGCTCGGCGGCCTCGCCCCCGATGGCGGGCTGTACCTGCCGGAGCACTACCCGCAGGTGAGCCGCGCCGAACTGGATGTCTGGCGCAACCTTTCCTATGCCGACCTGGCGTTCGCGGTGCTGTCGAAATTCATCACCGACATTCCAGCGGACGATCTCAAGGCCATCGCCGACAAGACCTACACGCCGCAAATCTATTGCCACACCCGCGACGACAGCGATGCACGCAACATTACGCCGCTGCGCCAGCTTGCGCCGGGGGTGCATATCCTGGAGCTTTCCAACGGTCCGACGCTGGCGTTCAAGGACATGGCGATGCAGTTGCTCGGCAACCTGTTCGAGTACGCATTGGGCAAACAGCACGCGGAGCTGAACATTCTCGGCGCGACTTCGGGCGACACCGGTTCCGCCGCCGAATACGCGATGCGCGGCAAGCGCGGCATTCGCGTGTTCATGCTGTCGCCGCACAACAAGATGAGCGCCTTCCAGCGCGCGCAGATGTATTCGTTGCAAGACCCGAACATTTTCAACATCGCCATCACCGGCATGTTCGATGACGCGCAGGATATGGTGAAAGCGGTGTCCAACGACCACGCCTTCAAGGCCAAATACAAGATCGGCACGGTCAATTCCATCAACTGGGCGCGCGTATCGGCGCAGGTGGTGTACTACTTCAAGGGCTATTTTGCCGCGACAACAAGCAACGACCAGCAGGTGGCGTTTGCAGTGCCGTCCGGCAATTTCGGCAACATCTGCGCCGGGCACATCGCGCGCATGATGGGCCTGCCCATCGGCCAGTTAATCCTGGCCACCAACGAGAACGATGTGCTGGACGAATTTTTCCGCACCGGCACCTACCGTCCGCGCGGCACGGATCACACTTACCAGACCAGCAGCCCCTCGATGGATATTTCCAAGGCTTCCAACTTCGAGCGCTTCGTGTTCGACCTGGTCGGGCGCGACGCGGCCAAAGTGCGCGAATTCTGGGGCAAGGTTGAGATGGGCGGCGCGTTCGATATCCGCAACACGCCCTACTGGGATGCGCTGCCGCAATTCCGTTTTGCCTCCGGCAGGAGCACCCATCAGGACAGGCTGAAAACCATCCGCGAGCTGTGGGAGGAATACGGCGTAATGGTGGACACCCACACCGCCGACGGCATCAAGGTCGGGCTGGAGCAGCGCCGCCCCAGCCTGCCGCTGATCTGCCTGGAAACCGCGCAGCCCGCCAAATTCGGAGAAACCATACGCGAAGCGCTGGGCCGCGAGCCGGTCCGCCCCGAGGCGCTGGCGGGTATCGAAAACCTGCCGCAGCGCGTGGAAGTGATGGATGCCGATGTGGCGAAGCTGAAAGCGTTCATCGCCGCGAACGCGCCCTGATCCGGCGGGCCTTGCGTAACCTGCGGAGTTTTTCCGGCAGCCATACTCCGGGTGGTAAAATGTTCTGCCCGACCCGCTACCCGTAACTCTCGCGCCATGCAGAAATTTTTTACCCCCCCGGCAGACCCGCAGCTCGACGCCCTCAAGCTGCCCCCCCATTCGGTTGAAGCGGAGCAATCCGTGCTGGGCGGCGTCCTGCTGGATGCCAGCGCGTGGGACAAGATCACCGACCTGGTCACCGAACAGGATNNCCGGCATATCTCGCGCCTGACCGAACTTTCCAAGCCGGTGGATGCGATTACCGTGGCCGAGTCGCTGGAGAGCCATGCCGAGCTGGATAAAGCGGGCGGGCTGGCTTACCTGGGCTCGCTGGCGCAGAACGTACCGTCTGCCGCCAATATCCGGCGCTACGCCGAAATCGTGCGCGAGCGCGCCATCATGCGCAAGTTGGCCGAAGCGGGCGGCGACATTGCCACCAGCGCCTACAATCCGGGCGGGCGCGATGCGGGCCAGTTGCTGGACGAGGCGGAAAGCCGCATTTTTGAAATTTCCGAGGCGGGCGAGCGCGGTCGCCAGGGCTTTATTCCCATTCCCCCGCTGCTGATCAAAGTGGTGGAGCGCATTGAAACGCTGCACGGGCGCGACAGCGCGAGCGATGTGACCGGCATCGCGACCGGCTTCACCGATCTCGACACCATGACCTCCGGTTTACAGCCGGGCGACCTGGTTATCGTCGCCGGACGTCCGAGCATGGGAAAAACCGCTTTTGCCATCAACATTGCCGAGCATGTGGCGCTGGAAGGCGCCAAGGCGGTGGCGATCTTCAGCATGGAAATGGGCGGAACCCAGTTGGCCATGCGCATGATCGGTTCGGTCGGACTGCTCAACCAGCACACCTTGCGCACCGGGCGATTGGCGGATGACGATTGGCCGCGCATGACGCACGCGCTGGGGCGGCTGAACGACGCGCCCATTCACATTGACGAAAAACCGCGCCACCGAAATATCCGAAATATCCCGCTCGCTCAAGGCGCTGGCCAAGGAGCTGCAAGTACCGGTGATGGCGCTGTCGCAGCTCAACCGCGGCCTGGAACAGCGCCCCAACAAGCGCCCGATGATGTCCGATTTGCGCGAATCCGGCGCGATCGAGCAGGATGCCGACCTGATCCTGTTCATCTACCGCGACGAGGTTTACAACCCCGATTCGCCCGACAAGGGCAAGGCGGAAATCATCATCGGCAAGCAACGCAACGGCCCGATCGGCAAGGTTGACCTGACTTTCCGGGGTGAATACACCCGGTTTGATAATTATGCTTCGGCCCAATATTGAGTTCGCGACGCCGAAAAAAGTGCTCGTTAACGGTGCCGTTTCTCTTTATAATTCGCCTCCTGCATCCGGAGGCATAGTTCAGCGGTAGAATACTTGCTCGACAAGCAAGGGGTCACTGGTTCGATCCCAGTTGCCTCCACCAATTAGCAGTACAAGGCAGTCCAAAGCAGTACACGAAACCCGCGTCAATCCTAGCGATTCGCGGGTTTTTTGTTTCTGCGCGTCTTTTCCCGTCTATATGCAATCGTGGGGGCATTGGGGACATAATTTAACCAGTTATGCCACCTTTGTGTTTTCGATGCCCCCAAACGAGGTGATGCCATGAAACTCATTGATGCTGCGGTAAGAAAAGCCAAGCCCGAAGCAAAACCCTACAAACTGGCGGATGGCGGCGGGATGTATCTTGAGGTAATGCCCAACGGATCGAAGTATTGGCGGGTGAAATACCGCTACGGCGGGAAAGAAAAGCGGCTTGCCTTTGGCGTCTATCCTGACGTGCCCCTTGCCCTCGCCCGCGAGCGCGGGGATGAGGCCCGCAGGCTGCTGGCCAACGATACCGACCCCGGCGCGGTGAAGCAGGCGCAGAAGGCCATGAAGCTGGAACGGGCGGCAAACAGCTTCGAGGCGATTGCCCGCGAGTGGTTCACCAAGCATTCCCCCGGCTGGGCGGCAAGCCACGCCAGCAAGATCATCCAGCGTTTTGAAAAGGACGTGTTCCCCTGGCTGGGCGGCAGGCCCATCGCGGAGATTACCGCGCCGGAACTGCTGGCGGTATTGCGCCGCATCGAAAGCCGTGGCGCGCTGGACACCGCGCACCGGGCGCACCAGAACTGCGGGCAGGTGTTCCGCTATGCCGTGGCAACCGGGCACGCCCAGCGCGACCCTTCCGGCGACCTGCGCGGCGCGCTTCCCCCGGCACGGGGCGGGCACTTCGCGGCCATCATCGAACCGGCAAAGGCGGGCGAACTGCTGCGGGCAGTTGAAGCCTTCCGGGGCACCTTTGCGGTCAAGTGCGCCCTGCTGCTGGCCCCGCTGGTATTCGTGCGCCCCGGCGAACTGCGCAAAGCGGAATGGGCGGATATTGACCTCGATGCGGCAGAGTGGCGCTACTTCGTCACCAAGACCAAGACCGAACATTCCGTGCCGCTGGCAACGCAGGCGGTGGCGATCCTGCGCGAGCTTCACCCCCTCACCGGGCACGGGCGCTATGCGTTTCCGGGGCACGATCCGCAAAGGCCGATGAGCGATGCGGCGGTGAATGCCGCCTTGCGGCGCATGGGCTACGACACCAAGACCGAAATCACCGGCCACGGCTTCCGGGCGATGGCGCGCACCATCCTGCACGAAGAACTGTACGTCAAGCCGGAAGTGATCGAGCACCAGCTTGCCCACCGCGTGCCGGACACCCTGGGCACCGCATACAACCGCACCAAGTTCCTGAAAGAGCGCCGGGCCATGATGCAGCAGTGGGCGGACTACCTGGACAAGCTCAAGGCCGGGGCGGAAGTGATCCCGCTGCGCGCCTGATTTTTCCTGCCCTTTCCTTCGCTGCCCAATATTGCCCTTGACATTCCCGGAGCAACCCATAAACTTTATAGGTACAATATAGCCGCCATGGGAACCGTAAGGCCGCTCAAACTTCCGATGCCAGCTTCCTCAAACGGCTGCGCGCCATCGCCAAAGAAAGCCAGCGCGTTATCCTGACGCACCATGCCAAGCGGCGCATGGCGCAGCGCAAGATAAACCTGCGGCAAGTGCTGGAGTGTCTGCGCATAGGAAAAATCAGCGAACCGGCGCACCTCACCACACAGGGCGACTGGAAGGCCACGCTGGAACACCTTTACGCGGGCGATCTGGTCAAGGTGGCGGTTGCCATCGAACCACAGGAAGACGGCGACTGGGCAATCATCATAACCGTCATGGATTGAGCAAGAGGAAACTATGAAAAACGCCTACCACTACACCGAAAGCGGCCTGCGCAACATCTGGCTGGCGAACGGCTACACCGTGCGGAAAACGAAATATGGCGAGGGTATCGCCATCCATGACGCGGACGGATTGCACCGCGCCATTGCCCGCGCCCTGGCGAACAAACCCCACCTCACCGGGGCGGAAGTGCGCTTCCTGCGCAAGGAAATGGGCATGTCGCAGCGCGGCCTCGGCGAACTGCTGGGCGTCACCGACCAGGCCGTCGCGCTATGGGAAAAGAAAGGCCGCCTGCCCCGAACGGCGGACAGGCTGCTGCGCCTGATCTATGTCGAACACGAAAACGGCAATGCCCCGATACAGGCCACCATCAAGCGCCTGAACGACATGGATCAGCAAGGCAGCGACCAGATTATCGCCGAAGAATACAAAGGCAAGTGGAAGACACGGCTGGCGGCATAGCAAAGGTTATCCACGCCTAGCCCGATGGGGCGATTCAAAACGGGCAACCCTAACCCGCTGGCGTGGGTTCTGTTTAGGGACACTGTAGGGGGTGCTATGGTTGAAATACCAATAACCGGCGAATCCATTTTGGAAAAAGCGCGTCGTCTTAAATTGGAAAATGAGCGTCGTCTTAAACAGGCCGTAGCTGAAAGCGAAGCCGCTTGCGCATGGGTGCTATTCGCTTGCGGGTGTTCAAGGAGTTTCCGGGTCAGCCGACAACTTGAGCAGCAAAGCCAACCTTTCACAGCCGAAGGAGAATCACGATGAGCGATCCGGCACACTGGGAAAAAGTGTATCAAACGAAAGCGCCCGATGCTGTGAGCTGGTATCGCCCCCACCTGGAAAGGTCGCTCGATTTCATCGGGCGCGCCGCGCCAGACCGGTCTGCGGCCATCATTGACGTGGGCGGCGGCGAATCCACGCTGGTTGACGATTTGCTTGCCGGCGGATTTACCGATGTCACCGTTCTGGATATTTCCCAAACAGCGATAGATGTCGCAAAGGCAAGGCTGGGCGCAACCGCTGAAAAAGTGACCTGGCTGGTTGCCGACATCACCACGGCGGCGCTGCCAGAGCAGCGTTTTGACGTGTGGCACGACCGCGCAGTATTCCACTTCTTGACCGACCCGCAGCAGCGCGCCGCTTACGTCAGACAGGTAGCCCGCGCCCTGAAGCCTGGCGCGCATGTCATCATTGCCACCTTTGGCCTGAAAGGCCCGCTCCAGTGCAGCGGGCTGGATGTCACCCGCTACGACGCAGACTCTTTACACGACGAATTCGGAGAAAGTTTCCATCTAGTAAAAAGCGACATTGAACTGCACAAGACGCCCGCAGAAAAGAACCAGCAGTTTCTCTACTGCTTCTGCAAGATGGTCAGGGCGCCCGCATGAAAATGTGCCGGATGTGTTTTTGCGGGCTGCAATGGCTGGCGCCTTTTGCGCTTTAGCTCACCCAGCCAACTTCTGCGAATTCTCCTCCAGCATCCGCAAAAACGCCTGCTCGTCCAGCACGGCCACATTCAGTTCCTGCGCCTTGTCGAGCTTGCTCCCCGCTTCCGTTCCCGCCACCACATAACCGGTTTTTTTCGACACGCTGCCGCTGACCTTTGCGCCCAATTTTTCCAGCCTTTCCTTTGCCTCGTCGCGGCTCATACTGCCCAAAGTTCCAGTCAGCACGAAGGTTTTGCCGCTCATTGGCAGCACTTCTGCGGCGGTGCCCGTGTGCTGTGGTTGCACGCCCTGTTTCAGGAGCTGTGCGACCACGTCGCGGTTGTGTGGCTCATCAAAAAAAGCCCGGATGCTTTGCGCGACCACCGGCCCCACGTCCGGCACAAGTTGCAGACGATCCGTGTCGGCAGCGATGAGGTTGTCCATGTCCGCGAAGTGGCGGGCGAGGTCTTTTGCCGTGGTTTCGCCCACGTTGCGTATGCCTAGCGCATAGATGAAGCGTGCCAGCGCGGGTCGCTTGCTGCCTGCTATCGCATCGATGAGATTGTGCGCGGATTTTTCCCCCATGCGCTCCAGATCGGCGAGCGCGCTCATCCCAAGAGTGTAAAGGTCGGCGGGCGTCTGCACGATGCCGCCCTCCACCAGTTGCTCCACCAGTTTGTCGCCCAAGCCCTCGATGTCCATCGCGCGGCGGCTGGCGAAATGCAGCAGCGCCTGCTTGCGTTGCGCCGGACAATACAACCCGCCGGTGCAGCGCCAGTCGGCCTCGCCCTCTTCGCGCACGATGGCGCTATCACACACCGGGCATTTGCCTTTCAGCAGCTTGAACAGATCGAATCGCCCATCTTCTTTCCGCTCATCCTGAGGTATCGAAGGATCCAGCACCACGCCGACCACTTCCGGGATCACGTCGCCCGCGCGGCGCACGATCACCGTGTCGCCGACGCGCACGTCCTTGCGCCGCGTTTCGCCCTCGTTGTGCAGGGTGGCGTTGCTGACCGTGGTGCCGCCGACGAACACCGGCTCCAACCTCGCGACCGGCGTAAGCTTGCCGGTGCGCCCGACCTGGATTTCGATGTCGCGCACCACGGTCATCTGCTCTTCTGCCGGATACTTGTGCGCGCAGGCCCAGCGCGGCTCGCGCGTCACGAAGCCGAGCTGCGCCTGCAACGCGAGGTGGTTGACCTTGTACACCACACCGTCAATATCGAATGGCAGGCTGTCACGCTGCGCCGCGATGCGTCGGTGGAATGCCACCAGGCCGTCCGCGCCCCGCACCACCGCGCGTTCGCCGCTTACCGGCACGCCCATCTTCGACAGTGCATCCAGCACCGCGCCGTGCGTCTCCGGCAATTCCCAGCCCCGTACCTCGCCCAGGCCGTAAGCGAAAAAAGATAAGGGCCGCCGCGCTGCCAGCACCGGGTCGAGCTGGCGGATGCTGCCCGCCGCGCCGTTGCGCGGGTTCACCAGTGTGGGCAGGTCATGCTCGCGCTGCTGCTCGTTGTAGCGCTGGAAGTCCCTGCGCGACATATACACTTCGCCGCGCACCTCCAACACTTTGGCCTCGCAGCCTTTGAGATGCAGCGGGATGCGGTGGATGGTGCGCACGTTCTGCGTCACGTCCTCGCCGGTCTCGCCGTCACCGCGCGTGGCGGCCTGCACCAGCACACCCTGCTCGTAGCGTAAATTGATGGCGAGACCGTCGAATTTCAGCTCGCAGGCATACTCGATCGGCGTAGCGGTCTCGCCCGGCCCCAGCTCGCGCCGCACCCGCGCATCAAAGGTGATCGCCCCCGCATCGCTGATGTCGGTCTCGGTACGGATGGAAAGCATGGGCACGGCGTGGCGTACCGGCAGAAAGCCATCCAGCGGTTTGCCGCCGACGCGGCGGGTGGGGGAATCGGGTGTGGCGAGATCGGGGTACTGCGCTTCGAGCGCCTGCAATTCGCGGAACAGCCGGTCGTATTCCGCATCCGGGACGAGCGGCGCATCCAGCACGTAGTACTGGTAATTGTGTTTCTCGATTTCCGCGCGCAACCGCGCGAGGCGCTGCCTTACATCTGCGTTCATTTAGAAAAACAGCCTGCGCGCCTGCGGGCTGCCGGGAACAATCGGATAGGCCAGCATGCGGCTCTCGATGGTGGCGACCTGTTCGCGTATCTGCGCGATGCCGGGCTCGCCCAGGGCGACACGGTGGTCGTCCACCACGGCGGCGTGCAAGCTCATCGCCAGTTGCCGCGCCAGCACCGCCATGTCGTCGAAGCGGCGCGCGGGTTGCTCCACGCACGGCACATCCAGCAGCAGCGTGAGGCCGTTCACCTGCATCTGATCGAGCCCCTGGTGCAGGAACGGGATATTGTCGTAATTGCCCAGGCTGAACACGGTAAAGCCGCGCGCATCCTGCAAGTGAAATATGCCGTCCGCCCGCAAAACCAGGCCGTGCAGCGCTGCCGCAGATGCGATTTCGCTGCCGGAAAATGCGCGCGCCCCACCTGGCAGGATGTTGAGCCCCACCATCTGGTCCACTCCGGCACAAAAATTATCCAGCTCCAGCGCGCGCGCCGCCGCCGACGCGACATCGGGCAACTCGGCTTCGGCCTGCTGCTGCTCCGCGATGCCGCGCACCAGGTTGCGGAAATCCTCCAGCTTGGCCTCGCTTGCCGCTCCCGAGCGGTCTGCCAGCTGCAACGCCAGTTTGAACGCGGAGTAGGACGACGGGCTTTCGGCCAGCATTTTCTCCCATGCGCCGCTGGCGGCGTTCAGCCCGCACACGCACACGTTTTTGCGAAAATCGAAACGCTGCTGCCACAACTGCGCCAGCGTCTGGGCGTTCGCCGGGCTACGGAACGACAGCACGGCAATATAATCGGTTGCGGCAT
The DNA here is from genome assembly GCA_008080515.1 of Gallionellaceae bacterium. GTDB lineage: Bacteria > Pseudomonadota > Gammaproteobacteria > Burkholderiales > Gallionellaceae > VIKH01. The sequence continues at coordinate 25,430 of VIKH01000007.1, forward strand.
CCAGCAAGCCGCACTCGCGCGGCCAGCGCCGCCTTTCCGACCGCGCTGCCGCCCGTGCGGGTTCGAGCGGCAAGGCATGGCCAAGCGCCGCCTCGCCCAATATGCCGACCGGCTGATCTTCCGCCGCATCGCGGATGAGCACGTCTTCCCCGCGCTGCCGGAATGTCGCGCCAAAGTGCCGCCGGTGCTGGCGTTGCTGCCAGAGGCTATAGCCGTATACCGCCAGCACCGCCAGGGCACCCGCAACCAGCAGGCCGATTTGTAATTCGCTCATGGGTATCTCTAAAAGGGCGCCTGTAAAACCACACCTCGGATCCCGGTGTGAACGGCGTTATTGTAAATCAGCAAGCCGCCTGTTCGTGCTGCGCGTTGCGATCCGCTACCCCGCATTTTATGCAGCTCCATCATGCGGCAGGTCTTCGGAATTATCCATCAGCCGTACCACCCGGTCTATTCCCGGCTATCCGGAGCCCCATAACCCGCCAACGGCCTGGCCCGCCGCCACAACATCCACGCTGCGCCGCGTGCCAGCACGAAGCGGCGCGCCGCCTCTCCCGGCACATCCAGAACAATTTGCGCGATGCGCCCGGCGCGCAACGCGCCCAGCAACGGCGCGGCGCAACGCTGCTCGAAATGCAACAAAGAATCCCGCCACCCCCGCAGGTCGCCGCGCAACACGGCGCGCTGCAAGCCCTCCCAAACCAGCAACACGTCGCCGCCGCCCAGACAGGCGCGGGGCGCGAAGGCGTCGGCCAATTCGCTGTCGCCGCACAGCTTGGCGCATGGCCGCGCCAGTTGCCCACCGCCCCGCCCGCCTCCCCACAGCCACACGCTGTTGATGGGTGTTTCGCCGCGCGCTTCGCGCTCCCGGTTCACCGCATGATCGTGGAACAGCATCTGGATTTCGTTGAGTACCGCGTGCCAGCGCAAGGCATCCCGCCCCTGCGGCAACTGCGCGCGGATGTCCTGCCCCGCCACTTGCGACAGGGGGCGCGTCTGTATGCCGGGCTCGTCATCCAGCCGCAAATACCAGCGCAGCGGATGCGGCGCAAAAAAATGCATTCCATCCCCGGCAAAATGTACATTCAGGCTATCGCACAACCGGCTTGCCTCGCCTGCGCTCGGTGGCGCTTCCGCTTGCAGCACCATCTGGCTGCCCCGCAGCAACAGGTGTACCGGATCGGAGCGCAACCAGTAAGAGGTACCAGGCTCGATTCCATCGGCCCGCAAGGTAACCGGCGCGACTGCCGCTTCCGCCACCCCGAACATCCCGCACAACCAGGTTTCCAGCGATCCCTGCGCCAAAGGCTCCGGGCGGGCGCGCGCCAGCAATATTTCCAGCGAGCGCAAATTCAACTGCCCGCATACATCGGCTGCCACGGCTTGCGGCAGAAATAATGCGGGGATGACAATGTGAATATTTTTCACGGGTTTCGCTTTAAAACTGGGCGGGATCTGTTGCGGGCGGGATTGTAGTAGATATTCTGCCCTGCTGTTGGCGCGGTGCCGCATTGACAAGTTTTTAATGCAACCGGGAATGGGGTATTCTGCCGGTTGTACGAATTCAGACCCGCTTTCGAGGATCGCCCGATGATCATTACCCCGTTGCTGCAACTGGCCGCAGACCGGCAGGCTTCCGACCTGTTTTTTTCGGTTGGTGCGCCCATCAACATCAAGATTGACGGCATCGTCATGCCGGTCAACGCGCAGGCGCTGGATGCCGCGACCATCAAGCACATCGCCTACGAGCTGATGACGCCGGAACGGGCTGCGGCATTCGAAGCGCACATGGAAATGAATTTTTCATTCCGTGTGCCGGAAATCGGCAATTTCCGTATCAATATTTTCCGCCAGCGCGGCGACATCGCCATCGTCGTCCGCTATGTGCGCGGAAAAATCCAGAATACCGAAGAGCTGAACCTGCCTCCGGTGCTGAAAGATCTCATCATGGAAAAACGCGGCCTAGTGCTGGTGGTCGGCGCGACCGGCTCGGGCAAGTCTTCCACCCTGGCATCCATGATAGAGCACCGCAATTGCACGCACACCGGCCACATCCTGACCATCGAGGACCCCATCGAGTATATTTTTCAGCACCAGAAATCCATCGTGAACCAGCGCGAGATCGGGACGGATACCGAGTCATATGGACGGGCGCTGGAGAGCGCCATGCGCGAAGCGCCCAACGTGCTGATGATAGGTGAAATCCGCGACCGCGACACCTTGAAGCAGGCGCTCATCTTTGCCCAAACCGGCCACCTGTGCCTGTCCACGCTGCACGCCAACAACAGCTATCACGCGCTGAACCGCATCGTCAATTTCTTCCCTTACGATGCGCGCCAGAGCGTGCTGTCCGACCTGTCCATGTGCCTGCGCGCAGTCATCTCGCAGCGCCTCATCCGGGGCAACACCGGCAAGCAACTGCCCGCTGTGGAAATTCTGCTCAACACTTCGCTCATCGGCGATTTGATCAAAACCGATGAAATCGAAAAAATCCGCGATGCCATCGGCCAGAGCGTGTCGCCCGGTTCGCAAACGTTCGAGCAAGCACTGTACAAAATGTTCAAGGCCGGCCAGATATCCAGGGAGGAAGCATTGCACAACGCGGATTCCGCCAGCAACCTGTCTTCGCTGCTCGACTTTTCCCAGACTACCCGGATGAAAGCCTTCGATTCCAACGATCCGCAAGCGGGCGCAAAGCCCACCCAGCCAGCCGCAAATTTTGGCGACATCACGCTGAACATCGAAATTCCGGGCGACCACAAGTAGGCGCACCCGGTGGCCCAGGTCACAGCCCGCCCACGGAATCCGCAAAGCGGCGCAAGGCGTCCCGGTAAATCTCGCCGCTCTGCATGAAGGCATCGTTGTGCCCGCCGTGCAGCCAGACCAATTCCTTCGGCGCAGGCGCCGCCGCCAGCAGCTTTTGCGCGTGTTGCGCGGAAAAAAATTCATCGTCGCGGCTGTGGAATATCAGCAGCGGGGCGCGGATGCGACCCATCTTGCCCAGCGTGTCATAGCGGGAGCGCATCAACCGGCGCACCGGCAGAAACGGGTACATCTCCTGCCCGACATCCGGTGCGGAAGTGAAGCCTTCCTCTAGCACCAGGCCCGCCACGGTGGCTTGGCTCGCCAGATCCACCGCCACGGCCACGCCGAGCGATTCGCCGTAAACCACCAGCTTGCGCGGGTCAACGCCGCGCCGCTCGACCAGATAGCGGTAGGCCGCGCGCGCATCGCGATACAGTCCGGCCTCGTCCGGTTCGCCCGCGCTGTTGCCGTAACCCCGGTAATCCGGCGCAAATACGTCCAGCCCCAACTGGTGGAAAATGCCGTACTTCTCGAAGCGGTGGGAGATATTGCCGGCGTTGCCATGCAGCAGCAGCACGGTCAACCCGGAGGGGCGACCGCAAGGCATGAACCAGCCGTTGAGCTGCACGCCATCCTCGGCTGTCAGCCAGACCTCCTCGTATTTCATGCCGAGCTGTTGCGGAGTGGCCGCGATGGCGCGCTCCGGAAAATAAATCAGGCGCGGCTCGTTCAGGCGCAGCCAGAGCGACATGGCCGCCATGGCAAGCAGGACAAGCAGCAGAATATGGGTGGCCGATTTCAGCAAGGCGCGCCTGTCACAGCTCGAGTGTGAGGCATTTGCACGCGCCCCCCGCCTTGATGAATTCCGAAACTCCAACCTCGATCACGTTAAAACCCTGCCTGCCGAGCGCCGCCTTCAACTCGTCCGAAGCCCGATGCAAGATGACATCGCTGCCGATGTTCACCGCGTTGCAGGCAAAACTGTTGGCATCCTCCTCCGAAACCCAGATGGTCCCGCCGCCGAACGCACGCTCTATACTGCCCACACCCTGCGCCGAGAACGCCTTGTCGTAGGCGATCACGCAACCGCCCTCCAGCGGGCAAAAAGCCGTATCGAGGTGATACCACTTCGGGTCAACAAGAGCCAGGCCGTTTACCCGGCCATGCAGCATGGCGGCGATTTCATCTATTGCCCCTACATCGCTCCTTTGGCCGTAACCGGCCCACACCTGCCCGCTGGAGTCGCGCAGCGCATCGCCCGCCCCCTCGAAATGAACGCCGTTACCCAAGCCGCTCACACGATAGCCGGAGCCAACAAAAAAATCGCTGAAATAGCGCGACTCCACCCGTCTTTCCGGGTGGCGGAACGACGAAATGACAACCTCGCGGTCGCGGCACACAAACCCGCCATTGGCGGTGAACACCATATCGGGCAATCCCGCTACCGGCTCGATCAGTTTGATGGGTGCCTTGCCGGAAAGAACATCATACAGATCCCGCCATTGCCGCACCGCCAGCCCAGTGTCCACCCGACCCAGGTTGCCGTCCATCCACGGATTGATGACATAGCAGACCTCAAAATATCTGGGCTCGCACATCAGGAGTGTTTTCATCTGGCCAGGTATCTACGATGGGTTATCCGGTTTTGCCAATAGCCGGCGCAGCCGTTTGGCCTATTGATCCGGCACGATGAAGTTTTAACAGCGTTCGGGCTGAGCCCGTGAAACCCGCTCACCTTTGGGCAAGTTCAAGGCGAACGGGCTTCAGACTTAATATCCGACCGGATCAATAACCGGCCCCCCGCATCAGTTGCTCCAGGCGGATGCGCCCTTCCGCCGTGGCCATCACCATCAGCACATCGCCGCCCCGCATGGCATGCTGCGCGGAAGGGTTGAGCAGCCAATTACCGTCGCGCCGCATCGCCAACACCAGGCTGCCGCTGTTGCCTTGATAGAGCACGGAGAGCGTTTTTCCGGAAAGCGCCTCCGGCACGGCAATTTCTTCGATGCGCACGTTGTCATCCGACTTGAACATGTCGTCGAGGAAAGAGGCGATATTCGGGCGCACCATCGCGGAAACGAGCCGCAGTCCGCCGGTAAAATCCGGCGAGACCACTTCGTCCGCCCCGGCGCGGCGCGTCTTCTCGACGTTTTTCGTGTCGTGGCAGCGCGCCACCACGCGCAATGCCGGGTTGATCTGTTTCGCGCTCAGGCTGATGACGAGATTGGTGCCGTCGTCGTGCGCCACGGCGAACACGCCGCGCGCGCGCATCACCCCGGCCGCGTGCAGCATGTCGTCGCTGGTCGCATCTCCGTGCAGCCAGACCTGTTCGGGATGCGCCTCCAAAAAATGGTGGATGGCGGACATGTTCGCATCAACGATGACGCACGCCCGGCCGGTCGCCGCCAGCTCGTGCGCAACGTTGCTGCCGACCAGGCCGACGCCGCACACGATGTAATGGCCTTCCATTTGCGCGATTTTCTGTTTCATTTTCTTTCTCCGCCAGGATGAATTCAGATCACTTTCCAGCATGAATGCGGTGACAGTAGACAGCACGTAGCCGAGCACGCCGATGCCGGTAAAACCGATAAACACCGTAAACAGGCGACCGTATTCGTACTGGCGCACATCCACCGCCTCGATATAACCGATGGTGGTCAGCGTAATGAAGGTCATGTAGAAACAGTCCAGCCAGGAATATTGCTCGCCGCCAAGAATACGGTAGCCGACCGTGCCGGTCAGCATGATGGCAGCCAGCGCCAGGAATGCGAAAGTGAGATGGCGTAGCGCCCTGGCGGGGTTGCTGGCCTGCTCCATCATTCATCCCGTTCCGCGCCGGCCGGAAACAGCACTTCGGTGTACCCGAGATTGCGCAGGTCCCGCACCCGCATCGGGTACAGGATGCCCTCCAGATGGTCGCACTCGTGCTGCACCACGCGGGCGTGAAAACCGCTGACGGTGCGGTCTATCGGCGCGCCACGCTCGTCGCTGCCCCGGTAGCGCAAATGCGCGTAACGCGGCACCAGCCCGCGCAGACCCGGCACGCTGAGACAGCCCTCCCAATCTTCTTCAGTAGCGTCGGAGAGCGGGGTAATTACCGGGTTGATGAGCACGGTCTGCGGTACTTCTTCGGCGTCGGGATAGCGGGGGTTGCGGCCCACGCCGAAAATCACCACACGCAGGCCCGCGCCGATTTGCGGCGCGGCCAGCCCCGCGCCATCCAGCGCCTGCATGGTGTCGCGCATGTCTTGCAGCAAGGCGCGCAGCTCCGGCGTGCCGAAGGATGCCACCTCCCGCGCGCGTGTCAGCAGGCGCTTGTCGCCCATTTTCAGCACTTCTTTAATCGCCATCGCACTCCACCGCGCACTCCAGGATGTTGCGCACGCGCGCCATGGCCGGTTGCGCCACCGCGCTGATGTTTTCCATGCGCACGCCATCCTTGCTGCTGCCGCGCCCGGCCGCGTGGTTGACCACCACCGCGATGGCGGCATAAGTAAGGCCGAGCTCCTTGGCCAGCGCGGCCTCCGGCATGCCGGTCATGCCTACCATGTCGGCGCCATCGCGCTCGAGGCGGTTTATTTCCGCCGCTGTTTCCAAGCGCGGCCCCTGCATGGCGGCGTATACGCCGCCATCGAGACAAGGCTCGCTGGCGCGCCGCGCGGCTTCGAGTATCTGCCGACGCAACTCCGGAGCGTAAGGGAGGGTGAAATCTATGTGTGTCACCGGACGATCTCGCCCTTCAAAATAAGTGAAGGCGCGCCCGTAGGTGTAATCAATGATCTGGTCCGGCACCGCGATGTCGCCTGGCGCAAGGTCTTTGCGGATGCAGCCCACCGAAGCGACCGATATGATGCGTTTCGCTCCCTGCTCCTGCAACGCCCACAGGTTGGCGCGGTAGTTCACTTCGTGCGGCGGAATGGTGTGGCCGTAGCCGTGGCGCGCGAGAAACATCACCTCGTGCTGCCGCAACCGCCCGAAAGTGATCGCGCCGGACGGCTCACCGTAAGGCGTGCGCAGCACCTGCCGGTGCGAGATTTCAAGGTTGGCCAACTGCGTCAGCCCGGTTCCGCCTATGATTGCCAGCATTTTCTATTTTCCTTTTACCGCATAAACTGCGGGCAAATTTCGCCACGCGCCATGCACGTCCATGCCGAAACCGAAGACAAAGCGATCCGGCACCTCCACCCCGACAAAATCGGCGCGCACCGGCTTCGCCATGCCGTTCAGTTTATCGGCGAACACCGCGCTGTAAAACTCCCTGGCCCCCAGCTCCATGACGCGCTGCTTGATTGCCGCCATGGTTCCACCTTCATCCAGGATGTCGTCCAGCACCAGCACCACCTTGCCGCGCACGTTCTCGCGCGGCTCGACTTTCCAGTGCAGATCGCCGCCCTGCCGGGCATCACCGTAGCGCGAAACGTGCACATAATCGAAATCGAGCGGGAACTCGAGCAGCGGCAGCAATTGCCCGGTAAACACCACCGCACCGCCCATCACCGACAGCACCAGCGGATGCGCGCCCGCCAGCGCCGCGCTGATCTCCCGCGCAACCCGCTCGACCGCCGCGCGCACCTCGTCCGCCGGAACGATCAGGTCGGCCTGCTGTAACAGGTCATGCGCCTGCCGGTTGGATAGGGTCATTCAGGAAGCCAGGAAAAGTCATGACGGCAAGGCGCAAGGAACGCGGGCGAAGAAACGCGCACAAAGATACCAGATTTCCGGGTTAAAGAAGCGGGCGGAACGCGCCGCATGGAGTTTCCACCCTTGTTGCAACTTGTGGGAGGCTATTTCCCGCCGCTTTCCGCGACCATCAGTTGAACCATTCCCTCGACGATGCGGATGTCGCGGGGCGAGAGCCGCACCAGCTTGTCCAGCAAGGGGACAATCCCTGCATATGGCGTTATTCCCGCATACTCCTTGCCCAGCATGACCAGGCCGGTATGCTGGGGCTGCGATACTGGCTCCGTTTTCGGGCCGGAACCATAGCGCAACCACTGCGCTGATACGCCCAGCCACGCCGCGAGCGCCAGTAACTTCGGTTGCGCAGGCACGGCTTCCGCGAACAGCCATTTCCTGACAGTTTGCGCGGTAACTGGCCGCCCGGAAAAGTTCCGGTTAAATGCGCGTGCGATTTTCGTCGGGCTGCCGACCGGCAGCCCAATGCGTTTCAATTCCTGCGACAGCCGCCTGCTGAAAGAAGCCCGCTCCTGTTCGCTGGTCGTTTCCATATGGGGGAAAAATACCAAGCCTGGCAGTAACTAAACAGAAACATCGGGGGTTGTAATCGTAACTTTTTGTTGTTATCGTGCGTCTTGTCGGCGCGGCAATCCGGCAAAACCACTGGGGAGAATACGATGAAAACACTAACTAACAGAATTGCGTTGACGCTCCTGGCGTCAGCACTGGTGACAGGGTGCGGTAGCGGGGGAGGCGGCGGTGCAGCCGCGCCCGCCGGACCGGTGGCTTCGACACTCACCTTTCCCCTGCAAAGCGCCTATAAAACATATACTGCGAACGGAGAAACAAGAAACTTCACGGTTTCCGGCTCATGCAGCGGCTCAGGCAGTTTAACCAGTGCCCCTGCGACAACGCCTGCAACTTTCGAGGGGGTGCCGGCGTTGTCCGCCGCTACCACGATTACCATGTCGCTTTCTGCCCCATGCGCTCCATCTGGCGCAGCGACTAGCACCGATTACTACGACAGCAATTACACCCCCCTTGGCAGTGTCGGCGTAGATTATGGCGTGTACTCGGCTCTAAACATACCACTGTCTGTGACTGTCGGCGGAACGGCGATAGTTGGGACAGAAAACCTTTACTCGAACAGCACCAAAACGGTTGGCGCCGGCAGACAAGACATCAGTTACGTTATAGAAGCCGACACCTCAACCACCGCAATCGTGAATCTGATATCGAAGTACTACGACGCGGCAGGGATATTGACCGCAACCGAGCAAGGCCGTTACCGGATTACGTCGGTCGGAGCACTGGTGCGAGTTTCAGGTGATATTCAATATGCTTCCGGCCAGCATCTGATAATGACATTTAACTAATCAGTTTGAGATGGGCGCAACAAACAGCGGGTATGCGCCAGAAGAATTTCTCCACACTCCCGTTCGTGCTGAGGTATCGAAGCACGAACGACCGATCAACCTCCGAAATACCCGCTATGGCGGTTAGTTGCTTCACAATAGGCTTTGCCTCGAATGGCCATACCCGGCGCTAACGGGCATTGCAAGAGCCACCCCTGATCATGAAACTTGCCATGCCCGTTTCCCTCACCTCAATCCTCTCCCGCCTGCGGGAGAGGAGGGTTCCCCATGCGATTTGTTGCACGGTTTTCCAGTCCCCGCGCATCATGGCTTCCTTTTTCCTCCGGCTCCAACCCTTGATCTGCTGCTCGGCAGCCAACGCTTCCTCGCGCGTCGCACATTGCTGCGACCATAACAGCGTTACCGGTCGGCGTGTCGAAGTGTATCCGCCGCATTCGCCGCGCTGGTGCTCGGCCATCCGTTTTTCGAGGTTGTCGGTATGGCCGGTGTAATAGCTGGCATCCGAACAGCGAAGAATGTAGACGCAAAAAGCCATTACCCCACCCACTCCTTAAACATGCGCGCTCCGGCGTCTCCGTTGTGGTTCGATACCTCACCACGAACGGGGGAAGAGAACTGGCGGTTCGATACCTCTCCGTGATCGGGGGGAGCATCGGTGAGGGCACAATTCCTGCTCGCGCCGAAATCAATGATGCGCCCTGCCCGCTATTTCGCCGCCAGGCATCCCGTGTCGCCTGGGGTGCAATACGCAACTTCCGGCGCATTCAGGTGCAGACACATTGCACCCCTGATTATCGTGCTGCCGCCTTACGCGAAGTTACTGCCCGTCGTATTCCATGCACGTCAAGTGAAACACGCCTTCCACGATGGGAATATCCTTGGACGAAAGCCACAACGGTTTATCCACCACAGGAGTAAGTATCCACCGGCAAAGCCGGTGGCTTTACGATTGCTGGCCCCTCAAAGGGGCCTAACCGCAATCGGTGAAAATCAAAAGCCAAACCATAGCATGGGGTGAAGCACACTTTCCTTGTAGGACACATGTTTGCGGGCGACCGGATCAAATTTTTTCATCTCGAGCTTTTCCGGCGTGGTGCGCTTGTTTTTGCTCGTAGTGTAAAAATGGCCGGTACCGGCGCTCGACTCCAGCTTGATCTTTTCGCGTATGCCTTTAGCCACGTCAGTTCTCCTTAAACTTTCTCGCCGCGGGCGCGCATCTCAAACAGCACGGCATCAATGCCATTCTTGTCTATGGTGCGCAAGGCGGCGTTGGTGAGGCGCAGGGCAACCCAGCGGTTCTCGCTTTCTACCCAAAAGCGGCGGCGCTGCAAATTCGGCAGGAACCGGCGTTTGGTTTTGTTGTTGGCGTGGGACACGTTGTTCCCCACCATCGGGCGCTTCCCCGTTACTTGACAGACACGTGCCATGAGAAATTACTCCAACCAGTTTCAAAGAGGCGCGATTCTACCCTAAAACCGGAAAAGTGTTCAACCGGCATTTGCGCCGCGCTCAACTTTCCACCATGCGCCGGATGACGGCGTTGAAGTGGGCGATCCACTCTGGCGCAAACTGGTTGTCGCAGGCATTGATCTCGGCGATGGCGCGCACCAGCGAGCGCTGCTCGCCGTGTTGGGCGTATTTCAGCGTCACCGCCTCGAAAGTATCTATGATCGCCAGCAGCTTTGCGCCGGGATTGATCTGGTTATCCTTCAGACCGCGCGGATAACCGCCGCCACTCACCATCTCGTGATGTTGCAGCACCATCGCCGCCGCCGCCTGCCAGCCAGCCATGCGCTCCAGCAGGCCAGCGCCTATGCTGGCATGGTCCTGCAGCAACCTTTTTTCCTCTTCCGACAGCTTGTCTGTCTTTAGCCACTTTGCCTCGGGAATGAAAAGCATGCCAATGTCGTGCATATAGACAGCCGCCTCGAGCTGCAAAGGATCAACCGGTTTGCCGGCGACTGCATTGGTTTCCAGCGCAAGGCGCAATTGCCGGTCGCTACGCCCGCTGTATTGCGGAGAAAGCCCCTCGTAGCGCAATGCCAGCGAACGGAAAAAGCGCAGGTCGGCGGCATCGTCCTCCGCGTTGCGCACTTGGGCGGAAGCCAGCCGATTGATGGTTTTCGCGGCGCTGGGCGGGCGAAAACCGGTCACCGCCTCGATTACAAGAACCGCTTGTTCGTCAAGTTTGTCGGCGGGAGCCCCGGAAAGTTCTTCCAAGCCTCCGACCAACTCGACCAGTTTCAGATGGCTGACCGCGCGCCCTGCCGATAGCGCTTCGGTAGCCAACTCGAGCCGATCCAAAGCCAGCAGCACGGCCTCGGCAACGGTGCCGGAAAAACCGATCTCGCCGGCGCGCAAGCGTCCGAGCAGCGTCTCGATAGGGTGGGCGATCATCACCCCCATGTCAATCTTGCACAGGGCCGCATCCCCCTTGACAGTGTGCATGGCGCGAAACAGGTCGGCGATCAGCGCGGCATCGCCGGGCGAATGCTTGAGGCGGGCGATGTCGCGCTCGATAAGGGGCGCGTGGTCATTCAACGAGTCGGCAAAATCTTGCAGCGATTCCGCATCCGAAATGCGCGGTTGCAGCAGAGCGGTGGTGTCCATGAGCGGTTTTTTCCGAAATGCCAGTGCTTATTTTGACAGGATACCAGAGAAGCTGAAGTTCCATTTCATCCGCGATACCGGGCCCGCTTGCCGCCACCATGCCACGTTTGAGCCGGAGCCTTTTTCCCAGTCAATCCCCGTCTGAACCATCACTCTTCTCGTAAAATTTCCGATAAATGGCGGGGCCAAGAGTCAACGCCAATACGACCGAACCGGTCGCATAGTAAACCAGCTTCTGGTCAGAAATGCCAAACACGTTGATCGGCAAGCCTATCAGGCAACCAAACGGGTACAGCGCCATTGCCAGCGCCAGCCCGACCATCGTGGCCGCAGACCCTTTCAGGTTCCAGATGGTTCTTTTCCTGACCATCTCGAAGGGAAGATTCCTGATTTGATCCGGGGAAAGATTATCCTTGTCGAAGAGGTGATGCCCGCCTTTTCTGCCCAGGGTGAAATGGACTACGATGCCCGGCACGACAATCGCCACGGCGAGCCAGAACAATATCGAAACCGGAGTCCAATCATTCATGCGCGTATCTCCCTTCTTGAAAGCTGCGCGAGCCCCGCGCCTTCGCGTCCCGGTTATCCGGGTTTGGAACTAATCCAGCAAAGCGTTCAACCCGGCGATATCCTCCTCGGACAGACGCCCCACCGCAGCTTTCAGCTTTACTTGCGCGAGAATGCCGTCAATGCGCGCCTTGATCAGCCGTTGCCGGCTATCGGCAACCTGCGAAAGCGCGTTGAGGACATCGAGGTTGCGGCGAGTTCCGATTTCCAACCCCATGCGGTTGCCCTCCAGCGACGAAAGCGAGGACGCCAGGGCGGATTCGAGCGCGAGCGCCTGGGTCAATCCGTTGATAACGCCTAGATAGCTTTGTCTCGCCAACTGGCGGGCAACCGCTACAAAATCCCCCGCTCGGCAAACGACAGGCATCCCGCTCCCGCCACGATAAAGTGATCGAGTACGCGCACGTCCACCAGCGCCAGCGCCTGCTTCAGCGCGTCGGTCAGCAGGCGGTCGGACTGGCTCGGCTCGGCTGCGCCGGAAGGGTGGTTGTGCGCGAAAATCACCGCTGCCGCATTGTGGTGCAGGGCGCGCTTCACCACCTCGCGCGGGTAAACGCTAGTTTGCGCGAGGGTGCCGTGGAACAGCTCTTCGCTGGCGATCACGCGGTGTTGCGCGTCGAGGAAGATGGCCATGAACACCTCTTGTCCGCGCCCGCGCAGCAGCAGTTGCAGGTAGCTTCGTACCGCGCCCGGAGAATTCAGCGCATCGCCGCAGTGCATTTCCTCCTTCAGCGCGCGCCGCGCCATTTCCAGCACCGCCTGCAATTGCACGTATTTCGCCTGCCCCATGCCGTGGATTTCGCAAAAATCCTTCTCGGCGGCGGCAAATAGTTGCGTGAGGTTGCCGAAGCGGGCGAGCAACTCGCGCGCCAGATCCACCGCGCTTTTTCCCTTCACTCCGGTGCGCAGGAAGATGGCGAGCAGTTCCGCATCCGAGAGGGCGGCTGCGCCGCGCTCGAGGAGCTTCTCTCTTGGGCGCTCGCCAGCGGGCCAGTCTGTAATCGCCACCGCATTCACTTTCTTGTTAAGATGCGGGGCATTATGGGACAAAGCCAAACAAAACGCACGGTGCCGGAAAAGCGGATCATTCTCGGCGTCACTGGCGGTATCGCGGCCTACAAGGCGGCGGAGTTGGCGCGCCTGCTGATCCAACAGGGCATCGGAGTGCAGGTTGCGATGACCGAAGCGGCGACACGGTTCATCACACCTCTGGCGATGCAGGCGCTCACCGGACATCCGGTGCTGGTCAACCAGTGGGATGCCGCCGACAACGGCATGGCGCACATCGGCGCCAGCCGCGCCGCCGATGCCATCGTGATCGCTCCGGCCACAGCGGATTTCATCGCCAAGCTGGCGCACGGACTGGCGGGCGATTTGCTGTCTGCGCTGTGCCTCGCGCGCGATTGCCCGCTGCTGCTGGCTCCGGCGATGAATAAGCAAATGTGGGAAAACCCCGCCACGCAACGCAACATCGCACAACTGCTTGCGGATAGCGCGACTGTCCTCGGTCCATGCAGCGGCGCGCAGGCATGCGGCGAGGAAGGCATGGGGCGGATGCTGGAGGCGGAAGAGCTGGCGCGGGAAGTGATGGCGTTTCTGCAAGTCGGTGGCCCCGTTGGCGAGCGCTCCCCCACCCCAACCCTTCCCCCGGAACGGAGGGAGCTGAACGGTGTAAAAATCCTCGTGACTGCCGGGCCGACTTACGAGGCGATAGATGCGGTGCGCGGCATCACCAACCGCAGTTCCGGAAAAATGGGTTACGCCGTGGTGCAGGCCGCGCTGGAGATGGGTGCGGAGGTGACGCTGGTCTCCGGCCCGACCGCGCTGGATAAACCGCCTGGCGCGCGGACAGTGGATGTCACCAGCGCAGCGGAAATGTTTGAGGCAGTCAAACAACGCGCGGCAGATGCCGATATTTTCGTCGGCGTTGCGGCGGTAGCCGACTACCGCGCAGCGCAACCCAGTACGCAGAAGATCAAGAAAGGCGACGGCAAACTGACGCTGGAACTGCTGCCCAACCCGGACATCCTGGCTTATGTGGCCGGGTTGCCAAAACCGCCGTTTTGCGTGGGGTTCGCGGCGGAGAGCGAAAAGCTGCACGAGCACGCCGCAGCCAAGCGCGCGGCAAAAAAAATTCCGCTGCTTGCCGCAAACCTCGCGCAGCAGGCCATCGGTGCGGATGAAAACGAGCTGATCTTATTTGACGATGCGGGCGAACACCTGCTGCCGCGCGCGGACAAACTGGCGCAGGCACGCGCGCTGCTGCGGCACACCGCCAAACTTTACCGGCAAGGAAACCTGCGATGAAGAAAACCGTTGACGTAAAAATCCTCGACCCGCGCCTGCACGACAACCCGCCGGCCTACGCCACGCCCGGTTCGGCGGGGATAGACTTGCGCGCCTGCATAGACGGCAGCATGGTGATCCAACCCGGCCAGTGCGAGCTGGTTCCGAGCGGCATCGCCATCCACTTGGGTGACCCGCACTGCGCGGCGATGATCCTGCCGCGCTCCGGTCTCGGGCACAAGCACGGCATCGTGCTGGGCAACCTGGTCGGTCTGATTGATTCGGATTATCAGGGGCAGATTTTTGTTTCGATCTGGAACCGCGGCCACCACCCCTTCACGCTGATGCCGCTGGAGCGCATGGCGCAACTGGTGATCGTACCGGTGCTGCAATTGCGGCTCAACATCGTCGAGGAATTCCCGCCAAGCCAGCGCGGCAGCGGCGGCTTCGGCAGCACGGGGAAGCATTAACCTTAAGAAATCAGTCGTCCGCGAAACTACACGAACAAACTCAAAAAGCATTTCTTGTGGTTGTACGATGCTCGGTTGGCGAGCCTCTATGAGGACATGCGTGGACACCCTATTGATCCGGCATATAAACAGTATCAGTTCCGTCATTCCGGGCTTGACCCGGAATCCAGCGATAACAAACATCGGCTATCACACAGGAACCGCGAGGCAACCCAGCACAAAAACAGGGTTTGTTACTGTGCATCCCGGCACCATGGTAATTGACTCGACAGGCGGCGAAGTGCCAATAGGCCATGTCACCAGCGCAATCGACAACTCTGCGGAGCGGGAACTGATACTGAAAACACGCGCGTTCTTAAACGCGCCGGATGTTTTGAGTTTTAGGCATGAGACCAGTATTCACGGCATGTAAGGTGTTGCCGGTAAACCAAAACCGCTAATCAGCGCTCGAGTGTCAGGTCCATCTCGGTGTAATCCCCTTTGCGCACCGATACCTTTTCGGCCACCATCCGGTAGCCTTCCAGCTTGACGCTGACAGTGTGTACGCCCGGATCAATTTCCAGACGCAAGGGCGACAGGCCGTAGTACACGCTATCCAGATAAACCTTGGCGCGCCCCGGTATGGTATTGACGAGCAACATGCCGTTTGCCGCACTGGAGAGCGGCTGGCTGGCCGGAGCGGGCGCAGCAACTCGCGCTGCGGACAGCAGCGGTGCCGGTTGTGCGGCAGCGCCTGGCACCGGCTGCGCGGCGGCTGGCGGCGCCACCAGCACGGTCACGCCGGGAATGGGTTTGGTGCCGGGGGTCAGGTTGAACAGCTCGGGGCGCGACGCCATCAGGCTGGAGCTGATTGCTTCGACCGTTTTTTCGGTGACAATGCCGAGTTCCTTGCGCAGATAGCCGACAACATCTTTTTTGTTGTTGCCGGAAATACCCGCAAAGCGGTCATTTTTTTCCACCACCACGCCCGACCACACGACGG
Source organism: Gallionellaceae bacterium (assembly GCA_008080515.1). Taxonomy (GTDB): domain Bacteria; phylum Pseudomonadota; class Gammaproteobacteria; order Burkholderiales; family Gallionellaceae; genus VIKH01. The sequence goes on from VIKH01000007.1 coordinate 41,203, forward strand.
CACCTGTGCTCAATTCTTTCAGCGTGGTTTCAACCATGATCGAAATTTCGTCGCGATCCTTGACGTCCAGCGACAGCTCCTTCACCGAACCGCTCAACTCGAACAAGGCGTTGCTGTTTTGCGCTTCGCTCACCTGATACCCGGCGTCATCCAGGCGCGCTTTCATCGCGCCCGTCACCGTTGCCGCCACATCCTGGTCGAGGTTGATATCCTTGCCGCTCATGCCGGATACCCGGTCGGCGCCGGTCCCGACTGTGCGCGAACTGGCGGCCTTGCGCGCATCCGCGTAACGGGTGACGCGGATGGTGGCGGCATATTTCATCAGGGGAGCGTTGGGGTTGGCCTTCTTGTTCGCGCTTTCGGCAATATGGATGGCGCTGTCGCCGCCACCGCCGAACCAGCCGGTAGGAATGCTGGGCATGGAGCAGCCCGCAGCAAACAGCACCAGCAATGGAAGTGAAACCCGCAGCAACAGTCGTTTCATCATGGCCGCCAGAAGAATGCGAAGGCGGGAGTATAACAAAGAGCGAGAGAGCAACCAAAGCCACCGCATGGCTCTGGTTGGCGCAAAAAATGGGGTATTGACAGGGGGGCTGCTAATGGGAGCCAGCCTGCTGCTCGATCCGTGCAAAGGTCTGCGTGATATCGCCCTCCACGGCCTGTATGCCCAACTGGCGCGCGATCTGCGTCGCGGAAAACAGGCCGCGCACAACCTGGTTGCCGTCGCCGCCCTCCTCGATCACGATACCGTGGTGGCGCTTGGCCTGCTTCAGGGTAGCCACAATCTGGCCTACTCTGGCACCGGCGACATCCGGCAGTTTCATGACTTCCAGCTCGCGCTGCGTGGTCATCACGTCGCGCACCAGAATGTCGGCACGGGTGCCGCCCATGTGTTGCAGGAAACGGATGGGCTTGTCGCCCAGAATGTCGGTCGCGGTAATCAGGCCGGCCACCTTGTCGGCGTCGTCCAGCGCCAGCAACATGCGCACGCCGTAACGGATCATCCGGGCGTTGGCGCTGTCCATGGAAGCCTTGGCCCGCACGTTGATCACCGATACCACTTTCAGGTCGGTCATCACGCTGAACGCGGGGTCGTCCAGCGTCACCCGTTCCGGCAACTGCTGCGCGGGGCGGGCAAACGACGTGCTGGCTTTGAGCGGGTACGCCGCGAGGGGAGTATATTTTTTCATAGTAAGTTGTGCCCTAAAAATTTGCGGCTTCGTGGATTAGCCGCCTCTTGAAATTTGCCTGCCAACATCATGGCGTTTCGCGTGCTTGAGCGGCGGCAGGTAGCGCACCAGCTCGTTCAAGGCCAGGCAATACACATCCCGCTTGAACTCGATCACGCTGTCCATCTCGATCCAGTAGTCGGCCCAGCGCCAGGCGTCAAACTCGGGGTGCCCCGAGGCGCGCAGGCAGACATCGCAATCGCGCCCTATCAGGCGCAACAGAAACCAGATCTGCTTCTGCCCCTTGTAGCTGCCGCGCCATTCGCGCCTTACCCACTGCTGCGGCACCTCGTAGCGCATCCATTCGCGCGTGCGGCCAAGTATCTGCACGTGGCAAGGCTTCAGCCCCGTCTCCTCCTGCAATTCGCGGTACATCGCCTGCTCCGGCGATTCGCCGTGCTGGATGCCGCCTTGCGGGAACTGCCACGAGTCCTGCCTGATGCGTTTGCCCCAAAATACCTGATTCTTGGCGTTAGCTAGAATGATGCCGACATTGGGGCGGTAACCGTCGCGGTCAACCATCTTCGCCACCTGTTCGGTTAATTTCGATGGTCTGGATTTTTCCACATTTCTCGCCGCGTGAAAAGCGGCTTTATCAATAATCGGTGCAGCGCGCCCGCTGTTCCCGGTAAAATTGACGCCCTTAATTCATTTGCAAGAAGAACACCATGCGCGTTTCGCAATTTTTTATCTCCACCTTGAAGGAAGCCCCCGCCGAAGCCGAGCTGGTCAGCCACCGCCTGATGCTGCGCGCCGGTTACATCAGGAAGCTGGCGAGCGGCCTTTATACCTGGATGCCGCTCGGCCTGCGCGTGCTGCGCAAGGTGGAGAACATCGTGCGCGAGGAAATGGATAAAAGCGGCGGCATCGAGCTGCTGATGCCCGCGGTGCAGCCCGCCGAGCTGTGGCAGGAAACCGGACGCTGGGACGTGTTCGGCCCGCAGATGCTGAAAATCACGGATCGCCACGAAAACCTGTTCTGCTTCGGGCCCACCCACGAGGAAGTCATCACCGACATCGCGCGCCGCGAAGTAAAAAGCTACCGCCAGTTGCCGCTGAATTTCTACCAGATCCAGACCAAATTCCGCGACGAAGTGCGCCCCCGCTTCGGCGTGATGCGCGCGCGCGAGTTCGTGATGAAGGACGCTTACTCCTTTCACGCCAGCTACGACAGCCTGGAGCAAACCTACCGCGCCATGCATGAAACCTACAGCCGCATCTTCACCCGCCTCGGCCTGCAATTCCGCGCCGTGGCGGCGGATACCGGCGCCATCGGGGGTTCCGGCTCGCACGAATTCCACGTGCTGGCGGATTCCGGCGAAGACGCGCTGGCGTACTGCCCCGCTTCCGGCTACGCCGCAAACGTGGAAATGGCCGAGGCGGTCGCGCCCGCCGCGCCGCGCGGGGCGGCGGGCCAGGCGTTGGAAAAAGTCATCACCCCCGGTCAGAAAACCATAGAAGAAGTCGCCACATTCCTCGGCGTGCCACCGCAAAACGTGATGAAAAGCATCGCGGTGGTGGATAGCTACGGCAACTTTACCCTACTGCTGTTGCGCGGCGACCATACACTGAACGAAATCAAAGCAAGCAAGGTGCTGGGCGAATTCCGGTTTGCCACGGAAGAGGAAATCCAGCACAACATGGGCTGCCGCCCAGGCTATATCGGCCCCGCAGCAACCGGGGTACGCGTCCTCGCCGACCGCTCCGCCGCCGCAATGTGCAATTTCGTCTGCGGCGCCAACGACGACGGCTTCCACTACACCGGTGCCAATTTTGGGCGCGACGCCCACCTGGATGAAACGGGTATTCACGACCTGCGCAACGTGGTTGCGGGCGACCCCAGCCCGGACGGCATGGGCCATCTGGAATTGTGCCGCGGCATCGAAGTCGGCCACATCTTCCAGTTGCGCACCAAATATTCGGAGGCGCTCAAGGCGACCTTCCTCAACGAAAACGGCCAGGCGCAAGTGATGGAAATGGGCTGCTACGGCATCGGCGTATCGCGCATCGTCGCCGCCGCCATCGAGCAGAATTACGACGAGCGCGGCATCACCCTGCCCGCCGCGATGGCCCCGTTCGCGGTCGCCATCGCCCCCATCGGCATCAAGAAAAGCGCGGCGGTGCGCGCGGCGGCAGAACAGCTGTACGGCGAACTGGTCGCGGCGGGCGTCGAGGTGCTGCTGGACGACCGCGACGAGCGCCCCGGCGTGATGTTTGCCGACCTCGAACTGATCGGCATCCCGCACCGCATCGTTATCGGCGAGCGCGGACTGAAAGAAGGCTCCGTGGAATACAAGGGGCGGCGCGACCCGGAAGCGCAACCGATACCCTTGCAAGATATCGCCAAGCTCGTACAATCGAAACTGTGAAGTTACTCCGGAAAATTTGTTTGCCCTTCCTCGCGCCGCCGTTGCTGGCAGGCGGGCTGTTGTTCGCCCCTGCGGCGCAGGGCGGCGCACAGGACTACCAGCCGCTCTCGGCAAGCGTGCGCGGTGTGCTGCACCACGCCGTTTCAGATCAGGCCGTATCCGGTTCCGTTTTCGGCTCGCAACCGGAAGCCGATGCCTGGCTGGCAGGCATGTCGCGCCACCTGCAAAGGCGCATTCCGGATCAGGACGCGCGCATGGATTTTCTCAATACCGTGCATTACGAGGCCCGGCGCGCGGGGCTGGATCCGCAGATGGTACTGGGGCTGATCGAGGTGGAAAGCGGTTTCCGGAAATACGCCGTCTCTGGCGCGGGCGCGCGCGGCTACATGCAGGTGATGCCGTTCTGGGTGAAGGAGATCGGCGCGAAAGGGCATAACCTGTTCCACCTGCGCACCAACCTGCGCTACGGCTGCACCATCCTGCGCCACTACCTGGACATGGAAAACGGCGAGCTCTACCGCGCGCTGGGCCGCTACAACGGAAGCCTGGGCCGACCGGAGTACCCCAACCTGGTACGCGCTGCCTGGCACAAATACCGCGACACCGCCCACCGCGCCGACACCCTTAAAATCAAACAACCCGCTGCCGGCTGAAGGTTTGTGCCCGGCGTGGTCGGCCCTGTTGCTGGCACAGGCAGAAACAAATCGAACATGACCTTCCCTCGGTTTTTCGTCTTCCTATAGGTGGGTTTCATGCCACCAGTTTTTCATATTTCTGAGCGTTGAACCGGTCGTCCAGAAACTGCATCCTCATCTTCCTTTCCAATGGGATCGTTAATTTTACGTCACCCTTGGAAGACGATTTTTCGGGGGAAGGTCAGGGCGGGCATCTCATTCATAGTGCGCCCACATCCGCAAGACGCGAACCGTTTTCGCTTTGGTAAAAACTTCGTACACGATGCGATGCTGAATATTGATGCGGCGAGAGTATGCACCAGCAAGATCACCGACCAACTTCTCGAAGGGAGGTGGATTCTGAAATGGGTCGTTGGCGAGAACCGCTAGCAGTTCATGCGCCTTTGACTTAAGGCCGCTTGCCGCAAGTTTTTTAGCATCCTTCATTGCTTGCTTGGCATAAACAACCGCCCAACTTACCATTTAAGCGCCTTCGAGCTTTTTGCGAGAGGTTCAGCCATACCTGCCTTGATGGACTCGCGCATGCCAGGCACGGCCAGTAAGTACAGGGTTTCTTGAATTGCGCTCCAATCTTCCGCAGAGAGCAGTACGGCACTGCTGCGTTTTCCGGAAATAACAATGGGTTCATGAGATTCAACTGTTTGATCAATAAGCCGGTACAGATTTGCGCGAGCTTCGCTGGCGGTAAGTGTGTTCATTTCGTACTCCTTCAAAGAGTTTTGAAGGTACGTTATTGCGTACGCACTGTCAAGTAGCTATGCGAGTGGTGCGTGAATCGCCCCGGGTTTTGAGGAGGCTTCCGTCACATACCCGATGGTGAGATTCTCCAAAGCATAATAATTTTATTCGACCACGGCCCCTTTAATTTTAATTCTTCTTTAATCCTGAAAAACTTTCTTGGCCACAGAGCACACAGAGATCACAGAGGGAAAGCAATAAGTTACTGGCAAACCGCCGGTTTTAAGGTTTATTCTTATCCGGCCCGTTTTAATTTGCTCTACAATCCGGCCAGCATAGGAGATAAGGCCATGACAACCAACCTGCTGGACCGCATCACCATCGAACCCGGAAAATGTGGCGGACGACCCTGCATTCGCGGAATGCGCATTCGTGTCAACGATATTCTTGAAATGCTGGGTGACGGGGTTGACATGAGCGAGATTCTCGCCGATTTTCCAGACCTTGAGCGCGACGACATTCTTGCCTGCCTGCAATTTGCGGCGCGCAGATCGGATATCGTCCGGCTTGCCGCGTGAAATTCTGGATAGACGCCCAGCTCCCGCCGCTGCTTGCGGAATGGCTTTTCGCGCAATTTAATGTTGAAGCGTTTTCCTTGCGGGCTTTGGGGTTGCATGACGCCGCTGATGCGGTAATCTTTCAGGCGGCCCAGCAGCAGGGGGTGGTTCTCATCAGCAAAGACAGCGACTTCGTAGAACTGCTCTCCCGTTACGGGCCGCCGCCACAGTTGATATGGGTGACCTGCGGCAACGTCACCAACAGACAGTTGCAAACCGTGTTTGATAAAACTTTCGCCGAGTCGCTGGAGTTGCTATCGGCGGGGCAGGCGATGGTTGAAATCGGCTGACATAGGGTTTTTGTATCTTAAATCCGAGCCTAGCCCCTTTTGCCGCGCCTTTTGCCGCGACCACGGCCCCTTTAATTCGGCCCCTTTAATTCTGCACACACAAAGATGGTAGTATGATCCATTATGTGCAAGGATATATCCCATTGGATTCGGACTCCGCTTGGGATTTGCTGCTTCCAGGCTTGAAATCGAAGTATGCCCAGATAGAATTTTCTACAAAAGAAGGGGGGTGAGACATGAAGCCGCTTCTTGTTCTGCGTGTTGGTTATATGGAACGTTATGAGGGGCCTGCCACGATTACAGGTGGTGGAGCTTACATTGCAGCAAATGGAGTTGGGGGCGAAGTTTTTAACTTTAAGCCAAGCCGTGGCAAGTGCTATGGATATGCAATGAGCCTACACTTTGCTGGTTTGAATCTGCGATTCCTCGACAACACGAGACAGTGGCGGGAGGGTGATGAACTTGCCGATGTCGATATTGTATTCATCGCTCGCAAGCCTGGTGTTGGGCAAGTTGTTGTTGGCTGGTATCGGGATTCGACAGTCTTCCATAAACAATATCGCGTCCGCCGTGGGGCAATACCGGGAATGAAGGAAACCATGCGCCATTTTCTCTGTGTGGCGGATGCGGATTCAGTTCAATTGCTTCCCGAGGACGAAAGAACCTTCGTAGTGCCCTATGCACCAGCAGGACACAAAGGGTTCCCCGGGCAATCGAATGTATGGTACCCAGAGCATCACGCAAAGCAACCCGGCGTAACGAATTTTATTAAGCGCTTACAAAAGTACATCTCAAATACTTCCGGTGTGCCACTTGTACCTGATGAAATTGACGAGCCAGCTAGAAGCGGTAAGGGTGGTAGAGGTAGAAAGCCAGATCATGCGCATAATGCGGCTGTTGAATCTGCTGCAGTCGATGTGGTGTGGAATTACTATGAGGCTGCCGGTTATCGCCTTAAATCGGTAGAGAGTGAGAATGCTGGATGGGATCTAGAGGCACGAAAAGGATTCCAAACCCTGCGCATTGAAGTGAAGGGAACATCAGGCTTATCCATTTACTTCGAATTAACTCCGAATGAATACTCGAAACTCAAACAGCATGCTGACCAATATCGCGTTTGTGTTGTATGTGAAGCACTCCTAACACCTCGAGTGCATGAGCTATTGCCTGAGCAAATCGATAAAGGATGGCACCTCGTTTCGAAGGAGCAGGGCGTGCATGTCCCATTGATGGAGCGTATTGCCGCCATTGGTGCTGAAATTGCCCGAGAAGGTCAAACAAATTGAAGAGGGCAAAAGGGGGCAAAAGGGGCCAGGCTCACATTGTTTTCTTGACCACCAACCTAACCCACCCCAACTCCTACCAGTTCATCCAGCCCCAACCATGATTCGCAGTATTCCAGGAGCACGCAAGGGGCTCAATTATCTATTGCTTCATAAGCAATAGAACAGCCCTTGACTCCTCTTATCGCGCATTGTCGCTGCTGCGTTTGGTAGCAGCTCCGCCAGTATGCCGCTTTTTCGTTACCGCAGAACGCGCAATACCTACCAGCGATTCAAGTGCTGCATTTACTGCCTCGTTGGTTGGAAATATCTTCGCCAACTCGGGAGTGAGCAACACCAGGTTGCTGCCTTTTTGGAAGGCTGCGTGATGTTTTCCCCGGACGCCTTTCCCGAGGTCTTCTCGCCGATATTCGGCACGCATTTCATCAGTCTTCTTCATAGATTTTCTTTTCATGTTTCGTGGCTACTCGCGCGCTGACCAAGCGAATTTTTCCCCTGCGCTCGGTGTATATCACTGCCAGAACCCGCCCTTTGCCGGACATGCCAAACGACAGCCAGCGCATTTCGCCAACGGAATGATCTGGATCGGGGAAGGTATCCGTTTCAGCTTCGCGCCTTCCTCACGCTGGCACTTCTTCAGTATCAACCCTGTTCTTTTCTCGCAGACATCAGCAGCGCAACGATGCCCAGCGCCACGGCGAACCATAACGTGGCGAGGCGGATCAGCACCGTTGCGGCCACGGCCTGCGGTTGCGCGACGCCGTTCAGCACCAGCAGCGCCAGCATGGAGGCTTCCACGCCGCCGAGGCCGCCGGGCAGGAAACTGAGCGCGCCGACCAGCATGGAGAAGGCGTAGATGAACATCGCGGTCTGCAACGAAAGATCGCTGCCGAGCAGGTGCATGATGTAGTAAAACGCCACGCCCTCCGCACCCCACGCCACGACGCCGAGCACGATGCCTTGCAGCAGCATGGGCAGGCGGAAGCAGCGCCCGGAGTGCAGCACGATTTCTATGCCGTGGGTGAGGAAGCGGGCGATGCGGGCGGGCAACCGGTCTTGCGCGATGCGCTCGATCGCTTGCAGCCATCTGGTCTGCTGAAGAACAATCAGGCCGGTCAGGATCAGCCCAGCCAGGATCATCACCGGCAGTTGGGCCTGCGGGTAAACCCACAGCCCTACCGCCGCCAGCAGCAGCATGCTGATGAAGTTGGAAAGGTGTTCGGAAAAATAGGCCGCCAGGCTTTCCGGGTAGGAGACGCCGTGCTGCTTGAGGAACACGCTGCGTATCGTCTCGCCGACCTTGACCGGCAGGATGGTAAAGCCGAAACCCGCGATGTAGATGCGCAGGCTTTCCGGCGCGTACACCCGATGCCCGAGCAGGGCGAGGAATTTCTGCCAGCGCACGAAGCGCAGGCCGTAATTGACCAGCGATAGCGCCAGCGCGATGGCCGTACCCGCCAGGCCCACGCGGGCGATGGCTTCCACGACTTCACGCCAGCCGCCCCACAGGGAAAACCCGAGGTAGCCGATCGCGCTCAGCAGCACGGTCAGCAGCAGCGCGCGAAATCGCCACCCGCTCAGGATGGCGTTTGGCTTGTGTTCGGACATGGCTACAGGATCAGCCACAGGGTGGCCGCCAGCCAGCCGACCACCACCCCGATCAGGTGGATGTCGCGCACCAGGTCGTGCGAGGTATCCCCTCCCCCGCGCTGGTGGTGCAGCAGGTAGATGTAACGGAACACGCCATACATCACGAACGGCACGGTGTAGATCAGGTTGGCCGTGCCGTGGATGCGTATGGTGTCGGGGTTCATGGTGTACAGGCTGTAGCTCATGATCAGGCCCGCCGCCGTCACGCCTATCATTTTGTCCAGCAGCACCGGGCTGTAATGCTCCAGCACCTTGCGGTGGGCGGCCTTGTTGTCTTCGTTCAGCGCGATGATTTCCGCGCGCCGCTTGGTGAAACCGAGGAACAGCGTCACCATCAGGCCGCACAGCAGCAGCCATTGCGAGGGCGGAATGCCGACTCCGAGCGTGCCAGCGAGGATGCGCAGCATGAAGCCGGTGGCGATGATGAAAATATCCAGGATCACCACGTGCTTGAGCCGGAGCGAATAGGCAATGTTCATCAGGGCATAGGCAACCAGGACAAACAGCACGATCTTCGATGCCGCGAAGGCCAGCGCCAGGCTACATGCGGCGAGCAGCGCGGCAAGCATGGCCGCAGCGGCCATAGATATGCTACCCGAGGCCAGGGGCCGCTTGCATTTTTTGGGGTGGTGGCGGTCCTGCTCCACATCCACCATGTCGTTGATGGTGTAGATGGCGCTGGACATCAGGCAGAAAGCGACAAATGCCAGCAAGACATGGGCAACCAGGGATGAATCATGCCAGGCGTGGCCGAACAGCAAGCCGACAAACACGAAGGTGTTTTTTACCCACTGGTGCGGGCGCATCAGGCGCAACAAATCGAGGAGTTTTTTCATCAGTCTGGCTTCATGTAATCAGCGGGTTTCTTTCCGAATATCGCGCGCGAGCCGAGCAGCCACCAGATAGCCGGAAACCCGACGCAGACAGCCGCAGAAAAGAGGGTGTAAATCTCATCGAGGCCGATGCCGGAAATTGCGCCTTGCAGCGCAGGCTGCTCGAAATACCGGTTGATGTCAATCTCGAACAACTTGCCGATCCCCGTGGCAATGCCGATTCCGAGCAAGGGGAAGGCCACTCTCCGGTCGGCTGCAAAAAGCGCCGCCACGACCATCAGGAACAGGTAGTAATAGTTGGACATCTCGGACCACGCAAACGGGATAAACGTCGCCCCCAAGGCGACCGCCTGCCAGGTTCCGCCCGCTATCACCGCCAGCACAAACAGCGGCAGGCAAACCGCGACGACGGCGATATAGGCGGGCACCACCTTTTTCTTGGCTTCAGCTTTGGCCTCCTCCCATTTCCAGTACAGGTGGGCTTCCCGGGCGTTAATGTCTATGGTGTTGCGCACCGCCGTATCGGGCCGGTAGGTCAATACCGTGCGCAGCCCGACATTGTTGGTGCTCACCACCGCAGAGTGCTTGCGGGTGTTATCCGCAAACGCCTGCAGCGAGTCTGTTCCATAGAGAGCAGAGACGGCAACGAGCAGAACGGCGCCCGATATGGCCATTCCGGCAAAGAACTTCCCGTACGCCAGCATCTGGCCGCGCTGCCGCTTGACCAGCGCATAGAGCAAACCGATGAAGGGCCCCAGTGCAAATATTGCCGGAAAAACCCGCAACGCCGCCGCGTAGCCCAGCGCCGCTCCGGCCAGCACATAATGCTCTCGTTTCATCGCGCAAACCGAAAGCACCGCCATGAAAAACCAGTCGAGGCGCAACACGCCACCGCCCGCCCACGACCAATCTATCCCGCCCGAAGCCGTGCTCGCAATGGCGGCAAACGCCGCCACCGGCAACCCGAAGGCCCAGACTATAAGGGCAACGCTACCCAGCAGAAGGATGACATCCAGCAGCACCATCCCTGTTATTGCGGTATCGGACAACGCAACCGTGCCAGAAACGAGGCCCCCCGCCAGAATCCACACCGGCGACGGGTTGAACCCGTGGTCAATCTGGGCCAGCTCCCACAAGTCCTGCAAGCGGTCGCGGAAAAATCCGATGTCGTTCTTGAAAGATTCCCAGCGTGCGGCGGAAAACCGTTCCTTGCAGTAATTCTCTGAAAAGAAATAATTGCGCGAGGCCACCAGTTCGTTGGTTTCGAGGTCGCGGATGGTGCGCCGCTTCGCCGCGTGGGACACCGCCTCGTCATCGCTTTCCGCTTCGGCCCTCGCCACGCAGGCATACAGCCGGGTATAGCCGATCTCCGGAAAGTATTTCGCCCCGACGTAGTAGTGAAACAGGTCCCAGTTGTTCGGCTGGGTGGAAAGCGGCTTGAAATTGAGATATGACAGCAGCGCAAGCGCCCCCAACACTGCCAGAATGGTGTCGGTAGCTTTTGCGTGCCGGCGCTCGCCATCGCGCTTGTTCAGATATAGCCCGAGCGAGATGACGATCAGGGAGGCGATCAGGATAGCAAGGTTTAGCATAAGCCTTAAGGATTGGGGGTGGCCGCACACCCTGTGCGCCCGGTTCAGCCGCTCCCGAAGTTGCGATAATAAGCATGGTCGGCACTGGCAAGCAATTCCCTGTCGCCCCGGCTGTCGCCGTAGGCGTACAGCGTGTATCCGCTCCTCTGGCCCAGCAATGCTTCGAGCCGCCTGACTTTCTCGGGGCCGAAACAATTTTCCCCAGACAGGTTGCCGGTGATGCGGCCATCTTCCCCCGTTTCCAGGTGCGAGGTGATCGCGTCATCAAAACCGGCTTTCTGCGCCCAGGGCAGCACGTAGAGATCCAGCGAGGCGCTGATGACCACGCAACGGTGCCCCTGCCGCTTGTGCCATGCCAGCCGTTCCAGCGCCTCGGCGCGCAGCGTCCCGGCCAGTTTCTGCTCCGCGAACTGCACCGCCTTGCGTTGCAGTTCCCCGATCTCCGCGCCGGACAGGAAGCGCGCGAGCACCCGTTCTTTGGCGATGTCGTTGCGGATCATGCCCAGGCCGTAGCCCGCCAGCGTCGGGGCGAGCACCAGAACATGCCGCACAAATGCGCCCCATCCGGCGACATGCAGCAGAAACGGAAACAGGGTGTCGCGGCGGGTCAGGGTGCCGTCAAAATCGAAGGCCGCCACCACCGGTTTATTTTCGCTCACAGCTTCAGCCGCTTGAACACCGGCTCCGGGATGTGCCGGATGATGAGCATGATGTAGCGCCAGAACCAGGGCAGATAAACCACATCCGCCGACTTGTCGAGCGCGCGCACGATGCGTTCGCCGATGTCCTGCGGGGAGGCGACCAGGAACAGGCCGGGCAAGCCGTAGGTCATGGCGGTATCCACGAAACCGGGCTTCACGGTGATGACGCGCACGCCGCTGGGGTAGAGGCGGTTGCGCAAGCCTTGCAGGTACAGGCTCAACGCGCCCTTGGCGGCGCCGTACACATAATTGCTCTGCCTGCCGCGATCTCCCGCCACCGAGGAAATGCCGATGATGAAGCCGCTTTTCAGCGGCTCGAAATAATTGGCGCAGTGGCTCAAAATGGATGCCGCGCCGGTGAAATTGGCGGCGATGACTTTCTCGCCCACTCTGAAATCGCGCGCCGCCATCTGGTCGCCGAGGTAACCGAAGGCCAGCACCACGCCGCGAAGATTCGGCATGGCCGCGACCACGGATTGAAAAAACGCCTCGTGGGTCGCGGTCGCTTCCGCATCGAATTCCCCGTGTCGCACCTCGACGCCGTAGCGCAGCCGCAAATCTGCGGCGATGCGACGCAATTCGTCGGCGTCGCGCGAAGCCAGGTACAGGGCATATCCTTGCCCGGCAAAGGCGGCGGCAGTGGCGCGCGCGATGGCAGATGTCGCGCCCAGTATCAGTACGGATTCACTCATAAAACACCTGAAAATTCAAATTCAACAACAGGCCCCAGGCTCATCAGGAGAGCGTAGGTCGGGCTGAAAAGCCCGACCTACAACACATTGATTCCGCATGGCAGGTTCATCAATCCGCAATCCGGGTTCAATGCGGTTTAGCAGCAGAAGTTCTAGCAAAATACTTGTCTTTTGAATTGATGAATCGTTTCTCCATCAACTCATAACTCACCATACTGATGATAACCGTAATCAAAAGGGTTGCGGATGCGCGCACAATTTCCGGGGAGCGGTGCATCGTGGAATATACCAGCCAGAGAACCGGATAATGAAACACATACAGGCCGTAGCTTATGGTACCAAGATAAACCAGCAAGGGGTTCTCGAATAGCGCGGGCATGAAAGTTTTGTTCCTGATCTGGACCAGCATATATCCCAGCACCAGAGTCACTGCCGAATACCCCCAGACATATTTGTACGAGTCCTTCATGAACGGCCCATAGCCAAGCTCGCCCAGGTGAAGCTGCCCCGCCGACAGCCAGCTCGTCACAAAACCCAGCGCGAGCACCAGCAATAGGGACGCCCACACCAGATAACCCGGCCTGCTTTTCCCATACAGGGCAAAGAAGCCTCCTATTGCAAAAGCATCAATATGCGAAAAAGGCAGGATGTAAATGACAAGATCCGTCTGGCGAAGCACGGGGAGCATATTCGCATCTACAGCCACCGCCAATAAGAAGCGCGTCAACGGCCCTGCCACGATAACCAGCAACAGGAATTTCTTCAGGTGGCGGGCCGGAATAAAAAATATCGCCAGCGGCCATACCAGATAGAACTGCTCCTCCACCGCCAGCGACCAGAAGTGCGTAGCCAGGAACGAGTGCCTGAAATAATTGCTGACGTGATAAAAGTCGTAGGTGTAGGTCACCGTCCAGGGCAATTGCTTGATGAACTGGTTCAAATCCGCGGCCAGCCTGGTATTGCCGCCGGAATAGGCAGGCTGCGATAAAAGCCAGAAGGATATGGCCGCAACGATAAGCAGGTATGCGTAGTAAAGCGGGAATATCCTGAGCGCGCGCCTGCCATAGAAATGAATAAAAAAATCTCTTTTATTCAAACTGGACTTCATCTCAACCAGTATGGGCGTCAGCAAAAACCCGGACAGGACAAAAAAAGCCTCAACACCGAGATAGCCGCCCTGGACATCGAAACGGCTGGCGCCAGGGTCGCCCAAATGAAACAGGAAAATGGCAAAGAATGCCAGCGCCCTGAATGAGGTCAGCCCTTGGTTCATACTGCTGACCCTGCACGACCGTATGCGGCTGCGCGAGCTCCTTTCATACTGCAATGCCCGGTCAAACACCAGCTCTTGGCCGCTCTGTTCATCATAAAAATCATGCCATGTCGCCGTCTACCCCCAGGCGGCGCGACAGGCTCGAGCTGAACACGTTTTTCGGATCAACCACATTCTTGATCTTGAGCCATTCACCGTAGCGCGGATACATGGCGCGAAACGACTCGGCGGAGAGCCGCGCATCCTTGGCGAGGTAGATGCGCCCGCCACACTTCAGAACTATTTGGTCCAACTCGTCCAGCAACTCGAACAAGCCAGTATCGCGAATCGGCAAATCCAGCGCCAGGGTGTAACCGGCCATGGGGAAAGACAGCAGCCCTTTGCCTTGCGCGCCGAACCGTTTCAACACGGCCAGGAAAGAAGCGCGGCGGCTATCGGCCAATTTCCCCAGCAACGCCTTGATGCCATCGAATGCGGTTGCACCCGGGATCACGCACTGGTACTGCACGAAGCCGCGCTTGCCGTACATGCGGTTCCAGTTGCCGATCGCATCCAGCGGGTAAAAATACGGGTCGTAACCACACAGGAAAGGCTCCCGTTTTTTTCCTTCCCGCGCGTAATACCATGCGTTGAAAGCACCGATGCTGGCCGGGTTCAGCGCAATGGCCGGAAAATCGAAGGGGATGGCGCGGCTGCGCCCCGGCTTGGGTGAGTTGTCCAGTCCTGCCGGAAGATCTTCGCTTGCCGCATGGTGCCCGAACATGGCGATGCCCCGCCCCAGGTGCTGCCCGGTCGCCAGACTGTCGAGCCAGGCAACGGTATAGCGGTCATCCATGGCCGGATCTTCCAGCAACTGGAACAATTGCTCCAGATTGCCGGCCGCGCGGTGATGCACCTTCATGTAGCCGTTCTGGATCGGGATGAGCTTGAGCGTCACCTCGCCGATGATGCCGGTCAGCCCCATGCCGCCCACCGTCGCCCAGAACAGCGCCGCGTTTTCGGCAGGGGAACACGGTAGCCGCCTGCCGTCGGCCAGGATCATTTCCAAGCCGAGAATGTGATCGCAGAAAGAGCCGTCGCGGTGGTGGTTCTTGCCGTGTACATCCGCCGCTACGCAGCCGCCCAGAGAAACGAATTTCGTCCCCGGCGTAACCGGCAGGAACCAGCCCTTGGGCACGATCACACCGAGAATCTCTGCCAAAGTGACGCCCGCTTCGGCGCGCAGGATACCCTGCTCCGCATCCAGATCGAGCAGGCGGTTGACGCGCTCGGTCAGCAGCACCCGCCCATCCTCGTTCAGCGCCGCATCGCCGTAGCTGCGCCCCTGCCCCCGCACGATCAGCCCGCCATCAAACGGGCGCAGGTCGGCGTAGCGTTCCGGGCGCTCCAGCTCGCAGGATTGCACCGGATAGCGCCCCCACCCGGAAACGGGCGCGACTCGCGTACCCATCAGCCGCGCTCCTCCGGAAAGTATTTCTCGCAAAAATAGCAGGGCGCGTGCGGCAGGAACGCCGGGATGTTGTAATACTTGTCCTTGATCGGTTTCAACACGAGATTTCTGTACCTGGCGTAATCGAAGCCGTAACCTAACACGAAATAAAAACTTACGCCGCGCAGTTCGAACTGCCTGCTTTCCGCGCGGTTGAAGAACGGTTGATACTGGGACATGTCGGGCGCGGATTTTTTTACGATCAGGATATTGCGCCCGGCAAACTGCCGGAAATCGGTAACCATGTCGTCCTGCCGTGCATGCAGCGAACCTTCGCCGAACACGAAAAAATTTTTGCCGTAATGGTAAGAAATGATGGCGGCAGGCGTGTAGCCATCCGCCGCAAGCAGGAATTGCTGCTGCTCGTAAGGCCGCACTTTCTCGACGATCTCATCGTTCTCGAACATGAACACGATGCCGTCGTAGAGCTTGGTGTTTTTCCAGGTTTCCATCGGCAGAAAAGCGATGAGCGCGATTGCCGCCAGGTGTGCGGCGCTGAACCAGACTGTGAAATTGAGCGACTTGACCAACTCTTCGCGCGTCAGGAGATGGTGCAGCAGCAGATACAGAAAGGGGTAAAACGCCAGCACCCAGTGCAGGCCGATCACCTTTTTGATGGACAGCAGCGCGAATACCGCCATCGGCAACAGGAACGCGCAAGCGAACAGCCTGAAGTCATCGCGCCGGATTTTTTGCCGGAGCCCCGCGCGGTGCCTGAACAGGTAGTAAATGACCGGCGGGGTCATCAGATAAATTTGCGTACCGAGGTAAATGGCGACCTTGCCCGGCGAGAGTTGCTCGCCTTCGTTCCGGGTGTAGAAATTGAACAGGATGTTGTCCCAGCAATGGGTGTAGTTCCAGTACAGGTTGAGCAACACGAACGGCAGCGCCGCCAGGAACAGCAAGGCAAGCCCGCGCATTTTCTGCCTGCTCCCGGGCGAAAAAACAAAATACGCCAGATAGCCGAGCCCCAGCAGCACCGCAAAATATTTCGACAGGAAAGCCAGCCCGAAAAAAACGCCGGACAGCGCATACCATGCAGAACTATTGAGTTGCAGCGCCCGATATAGCGATGCGGCGGACAGAAAAACAAACAGGATCAGCGGCGTGTCGGTGGTGACCAGAACATTCATCAGATTCAGCGGCGCAACCAGAAACAGCATCGCCACCAGCGCCGCCCGAGCCTCGTCGTGCTGCTTGAGCAACCGGTAGATGCCGATGCCGATCACCGTGGAAAGCAGGATGGCGGGGAGGCGCAGCACCACTTCCGAACTGCCAAAATACAGCAACAACTGGAGCAACCAGCCCACCATCGGCGGGTGGTCGTAAAAACCGAAATCCGGGTGTTTTGCCCAGACGACGAAATAGGCCTCGTCGCCCGACATGGGGAGCACCCACGCGAGCAGAAGCTTGATTGCCAGCGTGGTCAGCAGTGCGAATTTGAAGGTTGGCGTCAGGCCCATGGGTAACACTGAATAAGTCGTATGGCTGGTGCGAAGCACAAACCCCGGCATCATACGCTCATGAAATGCATGGGTTCGTGCTTCGCACCACCCAGCATACTTTCATCTTCCGTCGGAGGCGACCGCATGGCGCGCCCAACAAAAAACCCCGCCCATCGGGCGGGGTTTTAACGGTTTACTCACCGCTATTTTATCCCAGCATGTCTGCCCAGATGTTCTGTGCCCAGCCTTCTGCGTACATGCCCTCGATATCGGTGGCTGCGCTCGACAGGCCGCCGCTGTCTGGTACCGAGGCCATGGTTTTGCCAGCGGTATCGTATTTGTAGATTGCCGAAACATGCACTGCCTGGGTTTCGTTCACGAAGCTGTAACAGGTGTTAGCGATCACTGGAGCGGCGTAGACCGCCTCGCCATGCATCAGCGCTACTACCGCAGCAGCACACACCTTGGCGTGCTGGTTTGCTACGTGGCCGGATTTCGGCATCTTGGGTGCGGCGAGAATCGCATCTCCCAGCACATGGATGTTTTTATGCGCCACTGATTCGAAGGTGAGGTAATCCACTCCGCACCAGCGGTTGTTGGCGGTGATCAGACCGGCGCCGGCGGCGATTTTCCCTGCCCGCTGCGGTGGAATCACGTTAAGCACATTAGCCTTGACATCCTCGAACTGCAGCTTGGCAGTAAGGGTCTTGACATCCACGTCCACCAGTTCGCTGTTGGCGCGGTATTCCACCATGCCGGGGTACAAATCTTTCCACGCCTTGGTGAACAGGCCTTTCTTCGCCACGACTTCCTCGTTCGCATCAAGGATCAGTACCTTGGATTTGGGTTTATGCTTACTGAGGTAGGCGGCTACAAGGCAGGCGCGCTCATAAGGGCCGGGTGGGCAACGGAAGGGGGCCTTGGGGATCGAAATCGCAAACACTCCGCCATCCGGCATGGCTTCAAGCTGCTTGCGCAATGCCACGGTCTGCGGGCCCGCCTTCCAGGCATGCAGAACATTCTCCTGGGCTGCAGCATTGCTCAAGCCGGGGATGGTGTCGTACATGAAATCTATGCCCGGAGCAACAATCAGGCGGTCGTAGCTAAGAGCGGTGCCACGCGCAAGGGTGACAGTGCGCTTGGCTGCATCAATTGCGGTTACTTCATCATTGATAACCTTTACCCCGTACTTCGACCCCAGCTTGTTGTAGCTGACCGTCAGATCCTTGATGCTTTTCCCCCCCGACAGCACAAGGTTGCTCAACGGACAGGAAACGAAATCGGTGTTGCGCTCAACCAGGGTCACTTCGATATCCGGCCCCCACATGCGCACATATTTTGCCGCAGTCGCTCCCGCGTAACCGCCCCCTACCACCACCACGCGGCCTATGCTTTTGCCACCGCCCACCGAAGCGCAACCGGGTATCGCGGCCAGCGCGGCAGTTGCCGAGGCCAGTTTGATAAATTCTCGTCTTTCCATGATTTCCTCCTATTGAGCGCGTCAGCCGGCGCTATTTCTGTTTGGAATAGTAATCAGCAATCAGCGCGATCTGATCGTCGCTATAGCCCTTGGCGATCTGGTGCATCAAAGTCGCGGGCCGCTTACCGGTCTTGAATTCCTGCATGACCTTGACGATGTAAGTCTTGTCCATGCCGGCCATCGCCGCCATGCCTGGCACGGCATGACCATTGGTGCCGTGGCATGCCGCACACGCTGCCGCCAGATTGCGGCCACCCACATCATCCGCCGCCTGAACCGCTCCGGCGCAAAACGCCAGCACACCCGAAACGCATATTGCCGATGCTATTTTTTTCATGATCTCCTCCTGCAATAAGTGGAAATTGCCCCTACAACCGGAAATGATTTTCCGCTGTTAATTCGGCAGCGTCAAGGCAGTTTGCAATAATGTTCGCAAAGTATAAATGTGGTGGTAAGCTGCATTCGCAATCCCGACCAATTCAGAAGGAATAATCATGCCCTCCCCACTGGATCAGACCGCGCTCGACCAACTTTTCCTGACTGCCCGCACCCACAACGCCTGGCAGAACCGCCCGCTGCCGGATGAGCTGCTGCACCGCCTGTACCACACTTTCCGCATGGGGCCGACCTCGGCCAACTGTTGCCCGGCGCGCATCGTGTTCGTCAAATCGAAGGAAGCAAAGGAGAAGCTTCAGCCCGCACTCGCCGAAGGCAACCGCGCCAAAAGCATGGCGGCGCCGGTTACCGCCATCATCGGCTACGACATGAAATTCTACGAAAATATGGAACGCCTGTTTCCCCATGTAAAGGGCGTGCGCGGCTGGTTTGACACGGACGAGCAGACCGCCTTCACCGCCGCCTTCCGCAACGGCACGCTGCAAGGCGCCTACCTCATCGTGGCGGCGCGCGCCCTCGGCCTGGACTGCGGCCCGATGTCGGGCTTCGATAACGCGATGGTGGACCGGCTTTTCTTTTCCGGCACCGAGGTGAAATCAAATTTTCTCTGCAACCTCGGCTACGGCGATCCTGCCGGGGTGTACCCGCGCAGCCCGAGACTGGAATTCAGCGAGGCTTGCAGCATCGCCTGATGCCGCTGCTGGGGAATGCCGGGCGAAGATTAATCGAGCCCGCTCCATTGGCTTTGCAGGCTGACCAAATGGACGACCGGTTGTTGCGGCCATTATTTATGCGCGGGCTTTGAAGCAGCGCTGGCCTCCCCCCACCTCTGACACGCTGGAAGATTTAATTGCAGTCGCATTATTAATGCATAGCATAGAAACTCTTAATAAGAATATCGCAATTAAACCTTTCAAAATGCGCAAAACCGATCTTCATCCCACGTTGCAGCGAAGCTGCGTGCCGGTACCGCAACGTTCGGGATGCTTTGCAGTTATACCGCCGCCAGCGCCTGACACCGTCAATGTCCAGTCCTGTCATGGCTTGCTGATGCTCGCCCATAGAGAACTGGAACTGCTCACCAACGCGATCCGCAGAAACCCGCGCGATGCCGAGCTGCTGATGTACATGCTGAACCGTCGCGAAGCGGTTGACAGCAGCCAGATCGAAGGTACGCACACCGGCTTTGATGGCCTGCTGATACACGAGATCGAAGCGGGAACGGAAGATGAGATCACCGATAGCGATGCCAGCGCGACCCTCAACTATGTACGCGCCTTCATGATGGGCTCGCGCGAAGTCGAAGCACGCAGCCAGGCAGCGCTGGACTTGAACCTCATCCGCAACCTTCACACACGACTGATGGCGGGACAATCCCAATACGCGCCGGGACAATGGCGCGACCGGCAGAACTACATCGGCCTGCGCATGGAAACGGCCCGCTACATCCCGCCGCCGCCCGGCGAAGTGCCGCGACTGATGGATGATCTGCTCGGCCTGCTGCAATACGAACCGGATGGCGTGGCGGTAAGCTCCATCCTGCTGCGCGCCGCAATCGCCCATGTACAATTTGAAGCGATCCACCCCTTCCTCGACGGCAACGGCCGCACCGGTCGCCTGCTCCTACCGCTGATGCTCAAGGCCGAGGGCAAGCCCCCCATCCATCTCGCCTCGTTCCTGAAACTGCGCCAGCAGGAATACTACGACGCGCTATTGCAAGTGCAGACTAGGCTGGAATGGGAACCGTGGATATGCCTCTTTCTGGAAAGCGTGATCGCCTCCTGCCGCCACACCACACAATTGTTAGATGACATGCGCGCCATCCACCAACGCTGGCAAAGCCTGCTGACCCAACAAGGCAAGCGCCGCCACGCCACCATCTGGAAGGTCGGCGGACTGCTGCTGGGACAGCCCGTGGTAACGATCAACTTGATCGCCCGGCGCCTTGGTGTCACCTTCCCGGCAGCCAACGATGCCGTCACCGAACTGGTTGCGCTCGACATCCTGCGCCCCGCCACCCAGCAACGACGTCACCGCGTTTTCCATGCCCACGAAGTAATGAACGTGCTTTACAGCGGCCTTGATGCCGTGATCGAAGATGTCGGACGGCACACCAACATCAATACGTGAGGCGCTGATTGAATCGGAAGCTCAAGAAATTGCGCGCCGCCACGGCATATCGCAAAGCGCCTACGCCAAACAGGAAGCCAGAGAACCGGTAGGAAGGCTACGCGCGAGAAGATCGCCGCGGCGTTGGGTATTGCGGCAGAGCAGTTGGCGGTTTGGAAAATCAATTGCGATGCTGACCCGTTTTTGCGTTTTTGGTGTCTGGTGGGTGAAGTGATGGCCACAAAGAAACTGTGGCCTGTCTCCGATTGTTTGTAGCGAAACCAGCCCCACTCAATTTATTGTCCATCATAAGGTTAAAACCACCGGCTTTAGCCGGTCAGCTTTAGCCTTGCAAATTCAGCAAGAGTGGAATAACAGAATCAACCTGCTTTAGCAGGTGGTAGTTAAGTTAGGACGGCACCATGGAAGATATTCTCGAACGTGTAAGCGGCCCCTCTGCACCGCTCATTAAGTGCCCACGCCCCCCGATCGGCGAAGGTGAAATCACCGCACTAATGCACAATCTCCAAGATGAGTCCACCTTCCGAGGAGTCTGGACTCTCGCTGACAACGGTTCCCCGGTAGCGATTCTTCACGCTTTAGACGAGAAAAATTTTCGTGCGGCACGTACCAGTATGACTGGTGTTCTTGTGTGGAACTGGCCTACACACTTTGGCAAGCTTCTAAGTTTTGCCTTGGTCATACCAGGTGAACACTCTCCCCGAATCTTTGTTCCAGATGACAGCGCTTTGGCTCGCGCTGTCTCAGAGTGCGGGCGCATTGCCTTTGCGGTCAGCTATGGCAAGCAACTTTCGCCGTTTTACTTGGCTGACTTCACCAAGCATCCTGAGCACCCAGATATGCTAGAGGCTTTACGCGCCGTGCTGCGTTTCGAAAATGACGAGCATTTCTTATTCCGCGACAACGAGCTTTCCTTCTGGTTGCTGATGTATAACAACAAGATGCATTGGAATGCCGATCTGCCACTGAAAGACGCGATGCGCGCACGATGGGCCTATAACTACGCATCTGTGATCAAAACCGTGAATTCAGAATTGCTAGACGTTCGCGCTCACGGCTTGCTTAACGATGCGTATGCCAATGATGATGCCCGTGCGAATGCTCCGGTTGTGATGCCATTTTTTGACGAGGTCATGCGCGCCATCATCTCGCCATCCACGACAACGGCAGATGCCCTCAAGATGGTAAGTTCTGCAATTCCCGATCCGGCAAAAATGGGAGACTTGGTCAGCGGAATATTCACAAGCTTCAAGAAAGAAGTCCTTACCGATCAGCTCAAGTGGGTAGTTCGTGATTTGCTATGGGCAAGCCTATGGAGCCCCGCTGTAACGAAAAGTGGTCTTCGCCGTCCATGGTTTGATGGAAGAAATGAATCAGGTGACGTTGCGGTTCGGTACATCGACCTTGATCCCACCGCTTTGGGTGAAGACGCCCGTTGGTATTGGGCAGGCTTCGAGTTCCAAGAGCTATTTGACATAGGGAACGTGATAACGGGCAAAGATGTACCGATTCCACGAATTCCCTTATATCAACAATTGGCTGATCTCAAACTCGAATGCACTGAAGCCGAAGCCGCAGATGCAATCTCGGAGCTCTTGGCCGAGGCACGTGAGAATCGACAGTGGAGCGCACCTTGGGGGGCGCGTGTGCAGATTGACGTTGGAGCGCTCAAATACCTCGACATCTACGAGATTGAGGGCGAATTCATTGCACTCTTCAGGGGCTTGCACGAGCGGTTC
This sequence comes from Gallionellaceae bacterium, assembly GCA_008080515.1. GTDB lineage: Bacteria > Pseudomonadota > Gammaproteobacteria > Burkholderiales > Gallionellaceae > VIKH01. The sequence continues at coordinate 63,784 of VIKH01000007.1, forward strand.
ATGATGGTTCCTGTGAACGTGTCATCGGGAAACTATAGCCCTCCATTTATTCTCAAGGCCGAAGAAGACATTGAAGACAAAGAGAAAATCGAAGAGAACACTCAGGCGGCACTTGCACTTGTGCTGATTGTCGCTTCAGTTGTTCGTGACTTTCTGGTCGTCGAAGATCGTCAGTCGCAGTTTGTAGCGAGGCCAGCCAAGCTCCCCCGCTGCGCTACCAATCAAGCACTGTCGATTATCTACCTGCCACGGGTACGGTACTTGCACCCGAATATCGGAGCATTCAACAAAGCGCTGGCCGGAGATACACACCATGCGGCACATGACGTAAATCCACACTTGCGGAAGGCCGAGAAAGCGTCGGCAGCGCAGATGCTGCTCGCGATGCGATATGGTTTTAGTGTTCCGCGCGGTTACACGTTCGTCCGACCGCATCGCAGGGGCGACGCTGTCGCGCAGGAGCGACAGCGTTTATATCGTAGCCGCTCGGCCTCTGCCATTCTTTACCGCGCTCTCGCGAAGGCACCGTCCGGTTCGCGACCGGCGTGGTTTGATTTTGAGAAAGACGTCGCCGCAGTGCTATCACAGATGGGCCTACGGATAATTCACCAAGCCGCTTCCCGCAACGGCGATGGCGGTGTTGACATCTATGCTCACGACGAGGCTGAAGATCGAGTGTGGGCGGTACAGTGCAAGTGCTATGCATCTGCGCAAAAGGTTGGTCCAGATGTTGTTCGCGAGCTTGCTGGAAGCCTTCATAGATACCCAGAAGGAACTCGCGGAATGATCGTGACCACATCATCATTCACAGCGGGCGCACTTGAGGAAGCTGCTGTGCTCAACATCAAAACAATAGATGGCCTGCAATTCATAGCCCTTGGCAAAAAAGCAGGAAAGATAGCGGAGTCGAATTCTTACAGCGCATAAAAGCTAAAAGGGTCATCGCAATAATTTCCCAATCTCTTGGCAGAGAATAACGAACAATCAGGGGCGACGGATCGCGGTTCCTGTAAACTTGGGTGATTTGGGTGATTTGGGGTCGGGTGATTTGGGGTCAGCATCACCAT